>NZCN01000009.1 GCA_002688315.1 Candidatus Woesearchaeota archaeon
ATATAAAAAATTTAGCAGAATTGTTATAAATCTTAAACCTTAATCCAGGAACTTACTCGTTCCTAAAATCAAAACTCCCGTTAACTTAACAATGCAGGGTAAATATACCATATAAAAAGCATATAGCATTATTTAAATAACAGTTACATAAACTGATTTAATTATTGATTGATAAAAATGTATCAACGAAACAACGCTTTTTATTTTGACGTTCTTACAATTACTTACTCTGAAATTTATGAAATTGCACTTAGAGAGATGAATAGGGACTTGCATAGGTTAAGTGTGCCACGTAGAAGAATACTTGCACACCATCGCGTTTATGAAATACTAGAAGACTGGGAAGAAGACGTTTTTGAACGTGTTGACGAACTAGTTGGAGAAAATCTTGAGGTATTGTGCGAACTTGAGGAAATAATTGATGCACTCAAAGATTTAAAAGAAGAATACTATGGGCACATTAACGATCCTAGCTTGTACATGCGATTAAAAATACGGGAAGTCACAGCTTCTGAACAACAGACTTCCTGACATCCATGCTGAAGTTGCAGTAAACGCAGCTTTTTCGCTTTCCTATAACGCTTTCTTTAGTCTGGTATTTCATCTGATTACGGCAACGAGGACACTTAAGCAGGAACATCATAACAAACCATCTGTTGCAACTGTTTTTATTTTTAACTGAAACAGTTATCCTTTTATATTAGGTTAGATTTGCGGATTAGAATGCCTTCAAAACTTAGTGATAAAGAAATATCTGAAATTGAAGAAGCTTGTAGAGAACTTGATGGAGACATAGCAGAAGTTTCCAGAAGATTAGCTCGGTCGTATAATACTATAGACCTTTATTGCCCGCCAGATATAGAAAGAAATGGAAATCGTGGAGGGCGCAGAAAGCCTCTTTCTGAAGGACAGAAAGATGAAATATGGGAGGTTTTTGAACGAACCGGAAGTATAACTGAAACAGCAAGAGAACTAAATCACCCGTATTCTACTGTTGGGAACATAGTTGATTCACCAGAAATTTACGAGAATTCGGAAGGACTGGAAGGAACATTATAAATTTTTATCAGAATTAATTTCTTCATTAGAAGTTGTTTCCTCAGTTGAAGGTTTATCTTCAGAAGGTTTTTGCTCCTCTGGCTTAGGCTCTTCAATCTTAAACTTTTCCTTGACTTCATCAGCGTTTTTCAGGTCAAAATAATTAAAGAAGCGCTCTGTGAGTTTAAGCAATTTAGTTCTTCCATGCTTTTCTCTGCTGATAAAGCCTGTAGATTCGAGCTCAGAAAGATGGTCGTAAGCCTTGTTTGTCCTTACTTTGATGATATCTGACTGCAGAACAGGCGCTTTCCAGGCAATTACTGCAAGAGTCTCCATCATTGTTCTTGTAAGCTCTGTTTCAGCAACAATTTTTCTTACTACGTTAGTGTATTGCTCGCGAACTGTTAGTTTCCAACCGTCGCCTTCATCCATCAGCAACAGCGAGGAGTCTTTATTGTCATAATCATTTTTTAACTGCTTAAGCTGTTCAGCAACAGTTTCAGGAGAAGTACGGCATATCTTTGAAACCTCTTCAACAGTCATCTTCTTTCCTGAAGAAAACAACACAGCTTCAACCTTGTTTTTGATATCTTCCATTTTTTATTGTATTTGCAAAGGTAGTAATTATATCTTTTCCCAAAAATTGCCGTTCTTCTTAATAAGCTTTTCCTGAGTAAAGGCCTGCATGAATGATTCAATCTGCTTTTCATTTATTCCAATTATTTTTGATACTTCAGATGTTGTTTTCCTGCTTTCCAGTATTAGCAGCAAAAAGTTCTTCAGAAGATTTGCAGAGTTCTTCTCAAGAATCTTGTTTTTGGCATTAACATCCTTCAGCTTAAAATCAATGTTATGCAAGGAAGTAAGCATGTCATTAACAAAATTTGAAACATCTGTTGAAGGAATTTTGAAATCTTTAGGTTCACTAACCTCAATAGAAGAAGGCAGATAGTCAAAGCATATTCTTGTAAGAACTGTGAAATCTTTAAATAAAATATCAAGCTCTGCAAACGTTGAAAAAAGCTTATCTTTTTCTTTTGGAGGGTTAACCTCACCTGATACTACATCAACTTCTTCTTCATCCTTTAATCGCTTAAGAACCAAACGAAGAGTCTCCTCAACATGCTCTTTCGGAGTGCCAAGTATCTCCAGAATCATCTTACAGCGCAAATTTCCTTTCTGCACCTTTTCTTCTATCTCCTGCTGCTCCATAGACAGAAAGCATTGATAACGTGTTTTTATAGTTTGCTAAAATACCAAACTTGTAGAAAAGAGGTATGCAATGTGTGCTTAAGTTATATTTAAAGTTGATGGATTATAAAAAGTTTTCTTTAGTTAAATTTATATATTAGGATCTTTAATATATTTTTTTTAATGTACATTGAATTTTCTTCAGTAAGTGTAAAAATAGCATGTTTTACTTCTGTGAATAAATTTCTCGAGAGGTATAGATGTTATTAGCTGAAATTCGTAACATGTATCATAACACTGATAAGGGTCTTAGTCAATGGACTATGGCTTTGACAGTTTCTAAAGAAATTAACTTTGAACAAAGAGTTAATAGAGAAAGAAGAAGAGGAACTCACGACTATATTTTGGGGAAAAGACTTGAAATAATTGGATATCGAGAATTAGAATCGGATTGGACAATTGAGGGATTTTTGAGGCAAGTAACTGAAAAGTTTGGGTTGCCAACAGCAGAGGATCACGATCAACCTTATCGATTTTTTGATTTCATAGATTATGGAGTAATAAGAATTACACCAGAAACAGCGCATCTAGTAGATCCAATCATGGAAAAGTTTGGTTTTACTCCTGGTTTAACTGTCTCAGAAATGTACAGAACACCAAGAGATGTGGAAGCTGCAGTAAACATTATGAGTGATCTGGCTAATTTAGGACAGTTATTGTACACTGAAAGTGTTTTACAAGGACATGATTTAGCAAGAACAGAACCTCTTGAAAGAAGTACAGAGATTCATCTGCCTGCAGTAAATGGAACAAAACCATCCGTGAATGGACGTGCTTACACGCCAATAGAAAAAGTTGAGCAAGTAATTTAAAGGGCTACTTCTTGCAGTTTAATATGGTTGAAAAATTTATTGATATTGTAGACGAAGAAGATAATGTAACAGGCAAAGCAACCTATGAAGAAATAATGGATAAAGGATTGATTTTCAGAGCAGCAAATGTTTTTGTTTTTAATTCTAAAGGAGAGCTGTTTGTGCATAAAAGAAGCAGAAATCTTTCTACGTTCCCTGGCATGTACGATGTCAAAATGGGCGGTATTGTTGACTCAGGCGAATCTTATGATGAAGCTGCAGTCAGAGAGCTAAAAGAAGAAAGCAGAATTGAAAATATTGAGCTGGAATTTTTGTTTACATTCAAGTTCAGAAGCAGCAAGTACAAAAACAACAGGAAAGTTTACAAATGCGTTTATGACGGAGATATAACGCTTCAGGAAGAAGAAATCGAAGAAGGAAGGTTCATGACAATAGAAGAAACAAAGAAACTAATTGAAGAAGGAAAAGTATCTGAATCTGCTGTTGAAGTTTTTAAAGAATACCTGAGAAAACGAAAAACGTTATAAATAATCAGCAAAACCACCTTCTATAGCGTGGTTAATGTTGAAACAGAATTGTGTGGAATAAAGCTGAGGAATCCTACTATACTAGCTTCTGGAATTGTCGGAGTTTCAGGCGCAGCCTGTATGTATGCTGCAAAGAATGGAGCAGGAGCAATTGTTCCTAAATCTATTGGGCCTGTTGAAAGAGAAGGCCATAATAACCCTGTTCTGACTGAATTTGAAGGTGGTTTCTTAAACGCTGTTGGCTTGCCAAATTCAGGCGTTGACAGCAGCTTAGAAGAAATTGAATCTGCAATGAAAAACAGCGGAGTTCCTGTGTTTCCAAGTATTTTTGGAGGAACAAAAGAAGAATATGGAGAAGTTGCCAAGAAAATTTCTGTTCTTAACCCGCAGATGATAGAAGTTAACCTTTCATGCCCCAACACAGCAAATGATTTTGGAACTCCGTTTGCATTGGATGCAAATGAAGCTTCTGAAGTTATAAAGATAGTAAAAGAAAATACAACAGCTAAAATTTCTGCAAAACTCGGTCCTAATGTGCCTGACATAAAAGCTATTGCAAAAGCAGTTGTTGAAGCTGGAGCAGATGCTATCTCTGCAATCAACACAATGCCTGGAATGGTGATTGATGTTAAAACAGCCAAGCCTGTTCTTCACAACAAGCAAGGCGGAATCAGCGGCCATGCGCTAAAGCCAATTGCAGTTAACTGTGTTTACGAAATTTACAAAGCAGTTAATGTTCCAATAATAGGAATAGGCGGTGTTTCAACAGGCGAGGATGCTGCTGAAATGATAATGGCAGGAGCAACAGCTGTTGGAATTGGAACAGGAATTTACTACAGAGGCATTGATGTTTTCAGCAAAGTCAGTTATGAACTGCAAAAATTGATGGATGAATTAGGCTATGATTCAATCGAGAAAATGAAAGGAGCAGCTCACAAATAAAATGGAAAAACCGGTTATTGTGGAAATAGAAAAAACGATTGATGAAACAGATGGAATAAAAACAATTTTCATCAAGCATTCAATAGAAGCAAAGCCAGGACAGTTTGTAATGGTATGGATACCTGGACTGGATGAAAAACCATTTGCTATCAGCTATTTGGAAAAAGAAAAGTTTGGAATTACTGTTGCAGCAGTAGGAGAGTTTTCTGATAATTTATCTAAAATGAAAGAAGGAGATAAAGTAGGATTAAGAGGACCATATGGAACCAATTATTGCCTTGAAGGAAACAATATTGTAATGGTAGGCGGAGGATACGGAGCTGCATCACTTGTACTGCTTGCTGAACAAGCGCTTGATAAAAACATGAATATTAAGTTTATCCTTGGAGCCCGTGATAAGAATAAGCTTTTGTATATTGAACGCATTAAAAAACTGGTTGGAGAAGAAAACCTGATTATAACCACTGATGATGGAAGCATGGGAGCAAAAGGCTTTGTAACAGATGCGCTGAAAGAACTGCTAAGCAAAGAAAAAGTTGACAAAGTATTTTCATGCGGCCCTGATAAGATGATGAAATCAGTTACTGAACTTTGCACTGAAAACAATGTCAAAGGAGAGATAAGCATGGAACGATGGATGAAATGCGGATTTGGGCTTTGCGGCCATTGTTGTGTAGACCCGATAGGAATAAGAGTCTGCAAAGAAGGTCCTGTTATTGATTTTGAGCTGGCTAATAAAATTACAGAGCTTGGAAGCTATCATCGCGTAAAAAGCAGCAGAAAAGAAAGTTTGGAGGTAAAAAAATGAATTTTGAAGGACAACATTTACTAGCAATTGGAGACTTAACAAAAGAAGACTTACTGAAGGTAATAGAAGTTGCAGGAGAGATTGACAAAGACATGGAGAAATACAAAAGTTTGTTAAATGGAAAAATAGTTTCCACGCTTTTCTTTGAACCTTCCACAAGAACAAGAATGTCATTCCAAGCTTCAATGGAACGCATGGGCGGTTCTATTATAGGATTCTCAGATGTGTCAACCAGTTCCTTGCAAAAAGGAGAAAGTTTGCCAGACACAATAAAAATAATCAGCGGTTACTGCGATGTTATTGTTATGAGGCATCCAGAAGCAGGAAGTGTAGCTAAAGCAGCTGAAGACTCAAGTGTTCCAGTAATTAATGCAGGAGACGGACCAAACGAGCATCCAACACAGACAATTCTTGACTTGTACACTATAATGAAAGAAAAAGGTACGCTTGAAGGGCTAAAAGTGGGATTTGTTGGAGATTTAAGGTTTGGAAGGACAGTTCATTCTCTTGCAATGGCTTTAACGCATTTTAATCCAGAATTCTATTTCATATCACCACCTTCGCTTGCTATGCCTGAAAAGTATTTGCAGGAACTAATCAAAAAAGGAATAAAATACCGCCAGGAAGAAGACCTGTTGAAAGTAAGCAAAGAGCTTGATGTTCTTTACGTAACAAGAATACAAAAAGAAAGGTTTGTAAGCCCAGAAGAATATGCAAAAGTGAAAGGGATTTACAAGCTAGACAAATCACTTGCTCAGCACATTAAGGAAGACGCGAAGATACTGCATCCACTGCCAAGAGTGGATGAAATGAATCCTGAACTTGATGAACTACCGCAGAGCATTTACTTTCAACAAGCACATAACGGCATACCAGTAAGAATGGCATTGCTTGGCTTGGTACTTGGAAAACTGAAATGACGCTTTCTATATTAAAGGGAAAAGTACTTGTTAAGGGAAAATTGGAAAATAGGAACATTCTAATTGAAGACGGAAAAATAATTGAAGTTACTGAAGATACTGTTAGCAGTAATGATAAAATAAACGCAGAAGGCAAGATTATTCTGCCGGGGTTGATTGACTGCCATGTTCATTTAAGAGAGCCAGGACTAACTCAGAAAGAAGATTTCAAAACAGGAAGCATGGCGGCAGCAGCTGGCGGCGTAACAAGTGTTTTTGAAATGCCAAACACTAATCCAGCCACTACAACATTACAACTTCTGCAAGAAAAAAAAGAATTAGCGAAAAAGTCAATTGTTAACTACGGACTTTATATGGGCGCTACTACAGATAACATTGAAGAAATTAAAAAAGCAGAAAACATAGCAGGTGTAAAGCTTTACATGGGCTCTTCTACAGGAAATTTGTTAGTAACTGACAAAGAAGCTATAAAAAATGTTTTTGACAGCGGCAAAACAGTTGTTGTGCATGCAGAAGATGAAGAATTAATGAATAAAAATGCAGAACACTATAAAGATGAGAAAGATCCAGTCATTCACGCAAAGATAAGAAGCAATGAAGTTGAAGCAACTGCTATAAAAAGCGCTGTTCTAATGGTTGGAAACAACAAAGTACATTTTACGCACACAAGCACCAAAGAAAGCATGGAAATAATAAAAGAAGCAAAGAAAAATAACAGCAATATCAGCTGTGATGTTACACCTCATCACTTATTCTTAACTTATGAAGAGCTTAAGACGCAAAGAAACTTTGCAAAGATGAATCCTGCGCTTAGAAACAAAGAAGATGTTGAAGCATTGTGGAAAGCAATTGATGAGGGAATCGTGGACTGCATTGCAACAGACCATGCAGGGCATACAAAAGACGAGAAAGAAGCTGACTACTGGGAAGCTCCTTCAGGAGTTCCAGGATTAGAAACAATGCTGCCGCTTTTACTTGATGCTGTTAACAAAGGAAGAATAACATTAGAAAAAGTAACAGAGTTAACATCAATTAACCCTGCAAAAATATTTGGAGTAAAAAATAAAGGTAAAATAGAAAAAGGCTATGATGCTGACCTTGTAATTGTTGATATGAACATGGAGAAAGAAATTAAAAACGAAGAATTGTTTACTAAATGCGGATGGAGTCCATTTAATGGATGGAAATTAAAAGGATGGCCAGTTACTACAATTGTAAATGGCAATATTGTTTTTGATGATGGGGAAATAAGTGAAGCTAATGGAAAGGAGGTTGAGTTTAAATGCCAATAAAAGAAGTTGCAGAAATGCTTTTGAAATCAGAAGCAATAATATTACGACCGCAGGAGCCGTTTAAGTTTGCGTCCGGCATATTAAGCCCGATATATTGCGATAATAGATTATTGCTTTCTAAAGTTGAGGAAAGAACAGACATTATTGGGTATTACATTATGAAAATAAAAGATGAAGAGATGGAGTTTGATGTAGTTGCAGGCGTAGCAACTGCCAGCATTCCGTGGGCTGCTTTGATTGCTGAAAAGCTTGGAAAGCCAATGATATACATCAGAAAAGCAACAAAAAATCATGGTCGCGAGAATCTTATCGAAGGAAAATTGGAAAAAGGCCAAAAAGTTCTAGTGGTTGAGGATTTGGTAAGCACAGGAGGCAGCTCTCTGAACGCTATTGAGGCAGCAAGAAACGAAGGAGGCGTAGTTGACAAATGCTTAGCAATATTTACCTATGAAATGGAAAAAGCAAAGAAAAGCTTTGAAGAAGCACAATGCGAATTGGTAACGCTAAGCGATTTCACCACATTGATAGAAATTGCTGCAAAAAAAGGATACATTAAAGAAGAAGAAATAAAACTATTGCAGGAATGGAACAAGAACCCTGAAGAATGGGGCAAGAGGTGAATTGAATGAAACTAAAAATAGGTGTCATGGGCTCAGGGGTAGATAAAAAAGGAGCTTACATATCAAAAAGAGCAAGGGAGCTTGCTTATGAGCTAGGAAAAGAGATTGCAAAGCACAACTGCATACTTGTAAATGGGGCATGCCGTGGCATTCCGTATATAGCAAGTAAAGGAGCAAAAGATGCAGATGGTATGGTCATTGGAGTCAGCCCTGCACAGAACTATCACGAGCACATACACACCTACAAGTTTCCAACAGACGTGTACGATATACTTTTCTACACTGGCTTTGGCTTTAAGGGGAGGAATGTTGTCAATGTCAGCAACTGCGATGCAATAATAGTTGTTTCAGGACATGTGGGAACACTTAACGAGTTTACAATAGCATATGACGACGGAATGATAATAGGAGTAATGCAGGGTTCGGGCGGTATTGCAGACTTTGTCGATGACATAATAAAGATAGCAAGCAAAAAAACAGGGGCGACATTGATTTACGACAAAGAGGAGCATGACCTGGTAAGAAAAATCATACACGCTGTAAGGAAAAAAGAGGTTAAAGACAAAAGAAGCATAAGAAGAGAACACGAGCACAAGTGCTATAAATGCAAATGAACTTTGTGAAAAAGCTTATAAAAAGTGCAGAAGAAAAAAACAGCATTGTTTGTTTAGGCATGGACCCTGTCCTTGAGGAAATACCTATTAATGAGCAAAGCCCTAGCAAGAAAATAGTGAAGTTCTATAGCGACATAATAGAAGCTACTCACGACAGTATTGGAGCAGTAAAGCCAAACTATGCATTCTTTGCACAGTACGGATTTCCAGGATTAAGAGCTTTGAAAAAAGTAATTAGTGTTTGTAAGAATAAGAAGTTGCCAGTGATACTGGATGCGAAAAGGGGCGACATAGGAAAAAGCAGTGCAGCATACGCTAAGGAAGTATTTGAATTCTGGAAAGCAGATGCAGTTACAATTAGCCCTTTTATGGGAAAAGACAGTGTTGAACCATTTATAAAATACTGTGGAAAAGGAAAAGGTGTGTATATTCTAACAAGAACTTCCAATCCTGGAGCAGCTGATTTGCAAGACTATCAAAAAACTGCTGCAAAAGTAAAGGAATGGCATACTGAAGGAGTGGGAGCAGTTGTTGGAGCAACTAACGTGGCTGAACTCAAAGAAATCAATGAAATTTTTGATGGCAAAATGCCACTACTTATTCCAGGAGTGGGAGCGCAAGGCGGCTCTGCAAAGGAAATTGTTGAAGCTTTGGGAGAAAACATAAAGCTCCACAGAATCAACAGCAGCAGTGGAATAAACTACGTTTACAAGAAACAAGATACTGATGATTACGCAGGAGCAGCAGCAAAAGCTGTTAAAGAACTAAATGGAGAGATTGGTATTTAGTCTTTAGCTAAAACCAAGTAATTCACTTTATGTTTTTTCTTTAACTCTCTGTAAGCAGAAGAGATTATGAACAACGCAAATATTCCGCTAATGTTTGCTTTTGCTTGGTCGCAGATGCTTGTTAGAGCTTCAAAAGTTGTGCCTGCTCGGATAACGTCGTCAACAATCAAAACATCGTCGTTTCTTTTAAGGAGAGATTTAGGAAGGTAAAATGGCGTGCTTATTGGCTTTTCTCCTGAACTTTTCGAAGCATAATGGTCAGAAAATGTAAACTCCTGGGTTAGCTTTGCATAAATAAATTTAGCACCAATAAGATTAGCTATTGCCTGCGCTATAGGAATACCGTCAGAAGCTGCAGTAAAAACCACGTTTATTTTGCTTTCAAGGCTTTTTGTAGCTCTGAAAGCTATGACATTAAGAAGAAAAGGCTGGGAAAGAATATGAGCAGTTACAAAGTACTTGCTCTTTTTGGTTTTTGAAGCTTCAAGAATTTTTGGAAGATAATTTTTTATGAAAAAATTTATGAGAGTTTCTGCTCGGTCTGTTTTCGGAAGAACATAGCCGTTAATGTAGCGATTGAGAACTCCAGCAGGCAATGACAACTCGCGAGATAGCTTGCGAAACGTCTTCTGCTGCTTCATTGACTGCAGACAGTCAATTGCCAGAAGCTTTATTTTAGTCTCTTCCAGAGTGTTCATATGTGTTACAAGAACATGCACAAAACCTATATAAAGCTTTGTTGATTTGAACTTCTGGAGAGTGAGAACTTGAATAAAATAGTTGTGGGGGCTTATTGGGGAGACGAAGGCAAAGGCAAAATAGTTGATTTGCTAGCTGCTGATTCTGACTGGGTTGTAAGGTATAATGGCGGTGATAACGCAGGCCACACAATTGTTGTGGGGGACAAGCAAGTAGTTCTGCATATTCTGCCATCAGGAGTTTTACAAGGGAAAAATGTTGCTATCGGTCCTGATGTTTTCTTTAATCCAGGAAGTTTTCTCAAAGACTTGAATCATGTTGTGGAAAGCGGTTTTAAGATAACAGGACGCATAGTCATTGACGAAAGAGCTCATGTGATAATGCCTTACCACATCAAACTGGAAGGAAATGAAAAAATTGGAACTACCAAGCGAGGAATAGGGCCTGCTGCAAAAGATAAAGCAGAAAGAACAACTGACATAACTATTGCAGATATGGTTGGAGAGAATTTTTTGGAGAGAATAAAAGAAGTTGTTTCAGAGAAAAAAGAGGAGCTTATTGCTGCAAATATCCTGACCAAAACGTTTGATGATGAGAGATACTGCGAAAGAGTTCATGAAGTTTACTCTGAATATGCTTCAAGAATAAAAGAATACGTTGGAGAAACAAGCTATCTGATATATGAAGAAACAAAAAAAGGCAGCGTGCTGTTGGAAGGCGCACAAGGAAGTTTACTTGATGTTGTGCATGGAACAAGGCCTTTCATTACTTCCTCAAACACAATTGCAGGAGGAGCCGCTTCTAATTTAGGAATTGACTTGAGAAAATTCAAGATAATTGGAATAGTTAAAGCATATCCCACAAGAGTGGGAGAGGGGCCTTTCACAACAGAACTTGGAAACTATGAAGACGCTAAAACCGAAGAAAAAATGAAAAAACTTAGCGTTGAAGAAAAGAGAAAAGTGATTGAAGGGGACGAGAAGCTACTTGGAAGATGGATAAGGATGGACGGAGGCGAGTACGGGGCAACTACCGGACGGCCCCGCAGAACAGGACATCCTGATTTTGTTGCTTTAAGATATTCTGCAATGATAAACGGAATAGATGAATGGGTTATAACAAAGATTGATGTTTTAGGAGGCAAGACGTTTAAGGCTGCTGTAGCCTATAAGAAAGACACTAAGATAACAGAGAAATTTCCTTTCAGACTTGAAGGATGGGAACCAGTTTATTCTCAAAAAGAATATTTCTGGGAAAGCATGACTGAAGAGCAATGCATTCAGGCAGTAACTGGTGGTTATGACGTGCTGCCAGAAAAAATGAAGCAGTACATAAGAGACCTTGTAATTTATACAGGCATTCCTGTGAGAATGATTTCATTAAGCCCAAAAAGAGAAATAACAGTTGTTAAGGATGTTCTATTAAGAACCACAGAATATCTAAAATGAATGTGAAAATAAACAGGGCAATTATCAGTTGCTATGACAAAACCGGACTAAAAGAATTTGTTAGTGAGTTAATTAAGCTAAATCCTGACATCAAGATATTCAGCAGCAGCGGAACTTTCAATGAGCTAAAAGAAGTTGCTTCAGGCAATCTTGTAGAAGTTTCTGAATATGTTGGCTTTAAAGAAATGCCTTCAGGACTAGTTAAGACCTTACATCCAAAAATACATTCAGGAATACTGGCTGATTTAGAAGATGAAGAGCAAAAAAGCTATTTAGAAAAGAATGGAATAGAAATTTTTGATTTGGTTGTAGTAAACTTATATCCGTTTGAAGCCAAAAGCAGCTTCAAGGAAACAAGAAACAATATTGATATTGGCGGGGTTAGCCTGCTGGAATCTGCTTCAAAGAATTTCTTAAGAGTTTCAATTGTTTGCAATGTTAATGATTATGGCAAGTTATTGGAAAAGCTAAAAGAAAGCGATTGCAGTAGCGACGATAACACTAGACTTGAACTTTCTAAAAAAGCTGTTGCCTATTTAGCCAAATACCTTGCAGACATAAATGATTATTTCAAAGATTTGAAAGTTTAATTTAAGGACAAAATGAAACAAATTCACTTCGTTCGTAGCTTCATTTTGAGGTCAAAATGAAGGATTACAAGAAAAGTTACAAGGAAGTTCTTGGAGATAACTTCCCGAATGATATGGAAATAAGTTTTGGAGAACAGAAACTACAATACAGGAAAAAAAAGTGGAAGTTTAACAGAGAAGAGATTGGACTGAGATACGGCGATAACCCAGGCCAGGAAGCTGCCTTGTACACGCTGATTGGAGGCAACTTAAAGCTAGGTGAATGGGAGTTTGTTAATTCTGACGAAGGATTCATAAGCAATCTTGGAGAAAATGAACTTATAGAAACAGGAAAGCACATTGGAAAAAGCAATCTTGCTGATTTAGATGCTGCCTTGAACATACTGAAATATTTTGACGAGCCAACTGCGGTAATAGTAAAGCATTCTAATCCAAGCGGAGTTGCAAGCAGAGAAAGCATAAAAGAAGCTTATGTTGAAGCTAATTTTGCCGACAGAATAGCAGCTTTCGGCGGAGTATTGGTTATAAACAGAAAGATGAACAAGGAAACTGCAGAAGAAGTTGTCAAAAACTATCTTGAAGTTGCAGCTGCTCCAGAATTTGATGAAGATGCGCTTCAAATTCTTACTACCAGAAAAAACATGAGATTAATGAAAATAAAAAAATTAGAAGAACTGCAAAAGTATAAGGGCAAAAGAGTTGTAGAGTTTAAAACTTTAATTGACGGCGGAATAATGGTTCAACAGTCAGCAGATAATGAAGTTAAAGAATTAGAAACCGCAGAAGTTGAACGTGAAGGGAAAGCTTACAAAGCTAAACAGCCTGAAGAAAAAGAAATAGAAGACATGCTATTCGGATGGAAAGTATTGCAAGGAGTTATTTCAAATTCAATGCTATTTGCAAAAGACAAAGTAACTGTTGCTATCTGCGCAGGCGAGCAGGATAGAGTTGGAGCCACTGAACTTGCAATAATGAAAGCATACAAAAAAGCAGCTGATAGAATTTGCTTTCAAAAATATGAAAAACCATTATGGGAGCTGACTGACAAAGAAAAGAAAAAAGAAATAGAAGAGGAAGTTGAACAAACAAATGCAAACTTAAAGGGCTCAGTTCTCGCATCTGACGGGTTTCTGCCGTTTAGAGATACAGTGGATGTTGCAGCAAAGCAAAACATTGTAGGAATAATACAGCCAGGCGGCTCAACAAGGGATTACCAAAGCATAGAAGCATGCAATGAGCACGGAATATCCATGGCATTCACTGGCAAAAGAGTTTTCAGGCATTGACGCAAAGATTTATTAACCCTCCTCTGTAACAAAATAAATTAATGATTTGGGATAAACTATTTCAGAACAAGTTTCTTATAAGAAATGAAGAAGCAGAAGAGTTGATAGAAAATTTTCTTGTTGCAGCAGTTGTATCTGTTCTTGCAATTCGCTTCTACCTAAACTTGACAGGTTTCCCAACATTAGGAGGAGAACTTCTTCATTTTGCCCACATGCTTTGGGGCGGCTTGTTCATGCTCATATCAATATTTGTTTTGCTGATTTTCTTAAACAGGTTTACTTTGCGTTTTGCAGCAGTATTAGGAGGAATAGGCTTTGGAACATTTATTGACGAGCTAGGCAAATTCATAACCCATGACAATAATTATTTTTTTCAGCCTACAATTGCCATAATTTACCTGATATTTGTGCTTATCTACATGTTATCGCAAAGCATAAACAGGCTGAAGAAGCTGACAAAGCAAGAATACCTAATAAATGCAATGGAATTTACAAAAGAAGCAGTTTACAATGACTTAGACGGCCATGGAAAGAAACGAGCATTAGAACTTCTAAAAGAAGCTAACCAGAAAGATCCGTTAGTAAAAGCTGTCAGAAGCGTGCTTGACAAAGTTGATCTTGTTCCAGTAAAAGAACCAGGGCTCATTTCAAAAACACACCACATTTTTCACAAATTATACAGAAAACTCATAAAACAAAAAATGTTTTCAACAGCAATAATTTCTTTTTTCGTTATTTACTCATTAGCAACATTAGCATATACAATGCGGTTTAGCTTTTCTACTCCTTCATTCATAAGCCTTGGTCATCTGGCATCATCAACTTTAGCATCTGGCTTTATAATAATAGGTCTGTTGAAAATAAAAAAGTCAAGGACAAACGCGTACAAAATGTTCAAACGAGCAGTACTAGTTGCAATATTCTTAACAAACTTCTTTACATTCTACCAGCAACAACTCACAGCCTTGCTAGGCTTTGCAGGAAACATACTGATACTGCTAACATTAAGATACATGATTAGCGAAGAAGAAGAGTTTAAAGAATCTTCAGAAGTGACAACTAAAAAACTTTAAATAAAAGGCGTAGTGGCTGATTTTCATGGAAAATAAAAAAAAATACGTTGTTGAGTATGACAGGCCGAACTGCATCGGAGCAGGAGCATGCACTGCTGCTTCTCCAAAATTTTGGAAAATGAATTATGACAGGGACGGAAAAGCAGACTTAATAGGTGGAAATGAAAAGGAAGACACCACAGCAGTTATTGAGATAAGTGAGGAAGATTTTGAAGAGATGAAAGCATCAGCAGAGATATGCCCGGTTAACGTTATACGCATAAAGAAGAAAGAAAATAACGAGAAAATTATATAAAAAAAATTAATTAAACTTCAGCTTTATCAACCTTAGCTAATTCTGTAAAAGGGAATGGCCTTTTGTTTGTTGCAAAAGTAGCGTATTTTAGAAAAGTGTATATCTGGCAGTTCCATATGTGGGAGAACTCAGCCAATTCTTTGCTTCTCTTGCCTGTAACAAGAATCATAACAAAATGAACCAGCACAAGTATTTGAATAAGCCCTTTCCATAAACTCAGAATAATCCCAGACACTATAATCACAACAATCCTCATCAAAGCTTCTGTACGTTCAGACATAAAACATCACTCATTATTCAATGCAAAACGTTTGGATTTAAATCTTTCTGTTTTCTTGTTCCAAACTAAAAAGCGAGAATTGCGAAGCTTTAAATACCGTTATTTGTTGCCAAAACAATAAAGGAGTTTCAAAATGAAAGCTGTTTATTTTAGGTATAATGATGAAGATGCGTTTGAAGATAATAGTATCCACGCTTTAGCCGTTCCTACTCATGGAGTTATATTGGAAATGGAAACAGTTGTTCCTCAAAAGAATAATCACTATTGGATTAATGAAGACCCTATCCTTATTGCTGAAGCAGAAAAAATTGCTAGAGGAACGTCTCCAGAAAATAATGGCAAAGTAGTTGAAATTGATGATTCAAGCTCGTTAGCGAAGAATTTAAGAGACGGAACTTTAAGATCTTCAATAGTTGCCTTGGCTATGCAAGCTATTGTCAACCAAGAATAGAGAAAAAAACCGATTAGTTCTATACGCATTTCCAGTTCCACTGTTACACAACAGTGTACAAAACCTATATAAAATTAGGAGGTTTTATACATTGTTCTCTTACGGATTTTTTGGTTTAGATAGCAGAGGCATAAAATATAAAATAAAGCTCTTAAGCCATTTTATTGAGGTGTTATAAACTTGTGCGGAATATTTGGGGTTGCCGGAAGTAAAGAAGCTTCTTCTGAAATATATTTAGGGCTTATGCACCTGCAGCATCGCGGGCAGGATGCTACTGGAATAACAACTTGCAATGTTGAAAGCGGAGAAGTTTACCGAGTTAAAGATGTTGGACTTGTTTCCGAAGTTTTTAATGAAGAAAATATTAATTCGCTTAAAGGGACTATTGGAATAGGGCATACCCGCTACCCCACTGTTGGAGTTGGCGACAGAGGAGAAGTACAGCCATTCTTTGTCAAGAAACCTGATGGATTAGGACTTGCGTTTAACGGAAATATTGTAAATTACCCTCTTCTAAAGAAAAAAATGAAAGAAGAAGGAAGAGTTTACCTGACTTCTAATTCTGATGCTGAAGTTATGCTGCAGATATTTGCTGATGAATACGAAAAAAGCACAGGAATGGATAGTGTTTTCAATGCTGTTAAAAAAGTGCATGACGAAGTTATTGGAGGATACGCAGTAATCATGATTATAGCGGAAAAAGGAATTCTTGCCTTTAAAGACCAAAACGGAATAAGGCCATTGGTAATGGGAGAAAAAGATGTTAATGGAAAGAAAAGCTATGCGTTTGCTTCAGAAAGCATAGCGCTGACAATACAAGGCTACAATAATATAACAGATTTAAAGCCAGGAGAAGCAGTTTTTGCAGGAAATAACGGAGATATTCAAAGAAGAATTATTGACGCTGACAAGGCAGCTTCCTGTGTATTTGAATGGGTATATTTCTCAACAGTTGAATCAACAATCGATGGAAAACCAGTTTATGAAATAAGAAAAAAGTTAGGACAAGTTTTGGCAGAAAAGATAACACGCAAATGGCCTGACCTTGAAATTGATGCTGTAATGCCTGTCCCAGACACAAGCAGATCTGCTGCAAACTCTTTGGCTAAAGTTTTGGGAGTGCCTTATGAAGAAGGGCTTATCAAAAACAGATATGTTGGAAGGACTTTCATAATGCCTGCGCAAAAAATGAGAGATAATGCTGTAAAGCTAAAGCTTAAACCTGTTGAATCCGTAATCAAAGGAAAAAACGTAATGATTGTTGACGACAGCATTGTGAGAGGAACTACTTCAAAAAGAATAGTGAAGCTAGCGCATGATTCTGGCGCAAAAAAAGTTTATTTTGTAAGCACTTTTCCGCCAATAACAAGCCCTTGTTTTTATGGAATTGATTTTCAGCGTTCAGAAGAGTTAATAGCAAGCAACAAAACAATAGATGAGGTTGAAAAAGAGTTAGGTGCAGACAAATTGATTTACATGGATGTCGGAGGCCTGGAAAACGCTTTAGGAACAAAAGAGCTATGCACAGGCTGCCTGACAGAAAAATATCCAACTTCAACCAAGCATGTTAAAGAGCTTGCGGAATTAAGACGAGAGCACCAAGCTAAGATAAGCGAGGGCTGTTGAAATGAAAGATGATGAAACAAAAATTCAAGAAATAAAAGAAGTGCTCAGAGAGTTTGTAAAAGAACGCGACTGGGAGCAGTTTCATACTGAAAAAGACTTGGCAATTGCAATTTCTGTTGAAGCTGCTGAAATACTTGAGCATTTCAGATTTAGAAATGGCGAGGATTTGAGAGAGTATCTGGCAAATGACTCTAATAAAAAGGAAATTGCCCATGAACTGGCAGATGTTATGGCATTCTTAGTAAGACTTGCAGATAAAACAGGCATAGATTTGTCTGAATCGTTTAAAGAAAAGCATGAGATAAATCAATCAAGATTCAGTGTGGAAGAAGCAAAGGGAAAAGGCTGGATGGACGTCAAGAAAAAAGAAAAACAAAAATGAAAATACTCGTAGTTGGGGGCGGAGCAAGGGAAAACGCAATAGTGGATGCTCTGATTTCTGGAGGCGCTGAAGTATATTGCGTAATGCCTATGCTTAATCCTGGAATAAAAAAAGCTGCTAAAGGCTATGCAATTGGAGATACAGAAAATGTCAGCGAAATAGCTGAATTAGCAAAGAAAAATGAAATCAAACTGGCTGTAATCGGGCCAGAAGCACCACTTGCAGCAGGAATAGTTGATGAGCTTGAGAAAAATGGAGTAGGATGTATAGGGCCAACAAAAGAATTGGCAAAATTGGAGACAAGCAAAGGTTTTACAAGAAACTTGCTGAAGAAATACAATATTGATGCTTCTCTAGAATTTCAGATATTTGACAGCAGCAATCGTATTGAGATTTTAGAATTTCTAACAAAACTAGGAAACTATGTTATAAAGCCAGATGGATTAACAGGAGGAAAAGGAGTAAAAGTTTCTGGAGAGCATATTAAAAGCAACGAAGAAGCGCTTGCTTATTGCAATGAAATATTAGAAACACATTCTTCTGTTATTGTTGAAGAAAAGCTTGAAGGAGAAGAGTTTAGCCTGCAAACGCTTACTGATGGAACTGGCTTTTTACATTTTCCAGTTGTGCAGGACCATAAAAGAGCTTTTGACGGAGATACTGGGCCAAATACAGGCGGAATGGGAAGTTATAGTGATTCAAACTTATTGCTGCCATTCTTAACTGCTGAAGATGTTGAAGCTGCCAAGAAAATAACAGAGCAAGTTGCTGCTGCAATAAAACAAGAAGCAGGAACTTACAAAGGAGTAATGTACGGCGGTTTTATTAAAACTACTTCTGGAATAAAACTAATTGAATACAATGCAAGATTTGGAGACCCAGAAGCTATGAATGTACTGCCGTTGTTAAAAACTAACTTTGTGGATGTTTGCAAGGCGGTAGTTGAAGGAAAGCTTAGCGAAATAAATGTGGAGTTTGAAAACAAGGCAAGTGTTTGCAAATATGTTGTTCCTCGCGGATATCCTGACAGTCCTGAAGTGGGAAAAATAATTGTTCCTGTTGATACAAAATCACTGGTTTATTACGCTGCTGTTGAGGAAAAAGAAGACGGAATCTACACTACCAAATCAAGAGGAGTTGCGTTTGTTGGAATTGGAAATACAATAGAAGAAGCAGAAAAAGTTGCTGAAGAAGCAGCCTCAAAAGTCGAAGGAACTGTGTTTCATAGAAAAGATGTTGGAACAAAAGAACTGGTGGATAAGAGAATAGAGCATGTGAGGCAATTAAATGCAGCTTAAACAATTATACAAACCAAGAAATGACAAGATGAGACTAGCTGCATTTATGTCAGGCACTGGAAGCAACCTGCGCAAGATTCTGGAAAAAAAAGGAAATTTTGAAGTTGTGATGATTTTCACAGATAATGAAAAAAGCAATGCTAAAAAAATTGCTGATGAAAATAAGATTAGCTATTATTGCAATGATATTCGTGAATATTACCAAAGCAAAGGAAAAGACAGGAAAGATATGAATGTCAGGAAAGAATATGATAAAGAAACCGCTGAATTGCTGAAGAAGCATAATGTAGATGTTGTTGTTCTTTGCGGGTATATGAGTGTGGTAACTGAAGAGATATGTGATAATTATTTGACATTAAACATTCATCCTGCTGACTTGAGAATTCTTGATGATAAAGGAGCTAGGCTTTATGCTGGATGCATGGGAGCTGGATGCATAAAAAAAGTTATTGAGAATAATGGCAAAGAGCTTAGGAGTTCAACGCACATAGTTACTGCAGAAGTTGATGGAGGAGCTGTGATAATGGTTAGTGCGCCTGTAAAGATTGACAATAATGATGAACGCCAGCTTCTTGAGAAACTAAAAGAGCAAGGAGACTGGAAAGTTTATCCTGAAACTGTCAAGCGGTTAGCTGAAGGACGGTTCTGGATTGGAGAAGGCACAGTGATTGACCTTGTTGAAGAAAAAACATTGTTAAGAGAAGGTATGAGAAAGATGAGAGAAAATATGGATGATGAGGAAGTGAAGAGTAAAAGCGAAGCTGCAACAAAAAGACTTCTGGAGCTGCAGGAATATGTAACTGCAAAAACAGTCATGTTTTACATGGGCATAAATAAAGAAGTTCAGACAAATGCAGCAATAAGTAATGCACTTGCCAGCAAAAAGAAAGTGGTTATTCCAGTTTCTGACTTAGACAAAAAATGCATAATACCCTCGCAATTAGAATCACTAGATGCAATGCGGCTAGGGGCTTATGGAATACCAGAACCTTCTGCAATGAAAGAAGTTAATGCAAATGAAATTGAACTCATAATAGTTCCAGGGCTTGCTTTCGATGAAAAAGGAAACAGAATTGGATATGGACTTGGATTTTTTGACAGGTTTATGGAAAAAATTGCAGGAAAAAAGATTGCTTTAGCATATGAATCACAGATTGTAGATATGGTAAGAACTACTGAGCATGATGTTGCTGTTGACAAAATAATTACAGAAGAAAGAGTTATTGACTGCGGGGTGAGCAGATGAACAAGAAAAAATTGCAGGAAACAGATTCTGAGATTAAAGAAACACTACAAAATGAAGAAGACAGACAAGAATTTGGCCTAGAAATGATACCTTCAGAAAATTTTGTAAGCAAAGCTGTAATGGAAGCAATGGGAAGCGTTATGACAAACAAGTATTCAGAAGGCTACCCAGGAAAAAGATATTACGGTGGAAATGAATTCATTGATGTTGCTGAAAAAATAGCAATTGAAAGAGTGAAGAAATTGTTTAAGGTTGCTCATGTTAATGTTCAGCCGTACTCAGGCAGTCCTGCAAACGCAGAAGTATACCTTGCATTATGCAAGCCAGGCGATACAATCATGGGGCAGAGCCTTTTGGATGGAGGACACTTAACACATGGATGGAAAACAAGTTTTTCAGGTCTGTTCTTTAACTCTATACAATATCATGTCAAAGCTGATGGCTACATTGACATCGAAGAAGCAAGAAAACTTGCTCTTGAACACAAGCCAAAGCTGATATGGATAGGAGCTTCAGCATATGCAAGAGAATTTCCATTCAAAGAGCTAGCAGAGATAGCAGATGAAGTTGGAGCTTATCTTGTTGCAGACATTGCGCATATAGCAGGGTTGATAGTAGCAGGAGCGCATCCAAGCGCCAGCGAGCACGTGCACATTATCACTACAACAACTCATAAAACACTGCGCGGCCCAAGAGGAGCAATGATAATGGTAACAGAAAAAGGAATGCAGAAAGACCCTGACCTTGGAAAGAAGATAGACAAAGCAGTATTTCCAGGATTTCAAGGAGGACCTCATGATCACACAACTGCAGCAATAGCAGTTGCAATGAAAGAAGCAGACACTCCAGAGTTCAAAGAATATGCGCATCAAATTGTTAAGAATGCCAAGGCGCTTGCGCAGGAATTGATGGATAATGGATTAAAGCTGGTGTCAGGAGGAACAGATACTCATTTGATTCTTGTTGACTTAACAACAATACAAAAAGGGCATGGAGTTTTTGTGCAAGATGCGCTTGAAGTTGCAGGAATAACCACTAACAAGAATACTATTCCGCAGGATCCAAGCAGTCCATTTTACCCAAGCGGCATAAGATTAGGAACACCTGCACTAACAACCAGGAATATGAAAGAAGAAGAGATGAAGCAAATTGGAAAATGGATTGCTGCAGTAGTTAAAGAAACTGAAAATTACAAACTGCCTGAAGAAAAAGAAGAAAGAAAAGAATTGCTGAAGAACTTCCGGGCAGAAATAAAGGAAAATGCAGTGCTGAAAGGCTTGCGGGAAGAAGTCAGAGAAATGTGCAAGAGGTTTCCGTTGTATAAATGATGAAGATGCCAGCTAAAATAATCGACGGAAAAGAAATAGCGAGAAAGATTCGCGAGGAGATTAAAAAAGAAGTCGCAGCTCTGGAGAAAAAGCCAGGGCTAGCTGCCATAATTGTTGGAGATAATCCAGCATCAAAAGTTTATGTTGGCATGAAGAGAAAAACATGTGAGGAAGTTGGAATTTATTCTGAAGAGTTTAAGCTGCCTGAAGAAACAAGTGAGGAAGAATTGCTGGAATTGGTAAGAAAGCTAAACAAGGAAGATAAAATTCATGCTATATTGCTGCAGTTGCCTATTCCAAAGCATATAAACGAGGAAAAAGCGCTTTCAGCAATTGCGCTTGAGAAAGATGTTGACGGTTTTAATTCAGTAAACATTGGAAAACTTGTAAGAGGAAATGAAGCTTCTGTACCGTGCACTCCAAAAGGCATAATAAGATTGCTTGAGGAAATTGGTATTGAGATTACAGGGAAAAATGCAGTTGTTGTGGGAAGAAGCAACATTGTTGGAAAGCCAACTGCATTGATGCTGCTTAACAGAAATGCAACAGTAACTGTTTGCCATAGCAAAACAAAATACTTGGGAGAGATAACAAAAAAAGCAGACATAATTGTTGTTGCAGTTGGAAAGCCAAATATGATTACAGAAAGCATGGTAAAAGAAGGAGCTGTTGTGATTGATGTTGGCATAAACAAAGTTGACGGGAAACTGGTTGGAGATGCTGATTTTGAAAATATTAAGGAAAAAGCTGGCTGGATTACTCCAGTGCCTGGAGGAGTAGGACCTATGACAATTGCAATGCTTTTGGAAAATACACTGCAGAGGTATAAAGAAGCAGAATGACAAGCTACAAAGAAGCAGGAGTGGATGTAGAAGCAAAAGAAAAAGCCATAGAAGAAATAAAGGAAAGTGTAAAAGAAACGTTTACTGATGATGTGCTTAGCGCTTCTACAACTTTCAAGTTTGGAGGAACCATTAGTTTGAAAAGACTAATGGGATATAACGACCCTGTTCTTGTGCTGAGCACAGACGGTGTTGGAACAAAGATGGTTATAGCTGAGAAGATGAAAAAGTTTGATACTGTTGGAGTTGATATTCTTAACCATTCAATAAATGACGTTCTTACTTCAGGAGCAAAAGCAATGTTTTTTCTGGATTATATTGGCGCTTCCAGGCTTGATGTGAGAATTGTCAAGGAAATGGTAGTTGGAATTGCAAAAGAATGCAAAAAGAAAAGCATAATACTTGCGGGCGGGGAAACAGCAGAAATGCCAGGAGTTTACCATGATGGAACTTATGAGTTAACAGGAACTGTTGGAGGAATAGTTGAACGAGAAAATATTATTGACGGAAGCAAGATAAAAGAAGGGGATGTTTTGATTGGACTTGCTTCAAGTGGACTGCATACCAACGGGTATAGTCTTGCTAGAAAAATTTTCTTTGATGATAATAACTACAGTTGCGATGATGACTTGCCTGAAATTGGAAAACTAGGCGATGCTTTGCTTGCAACTCACAAAGAATATGCAAATTCTGTTTTGCCTTTAGTGGAAAAGAAGCTGATTAATGGCATAATACATGTTACCGGCGGAGGATTTCCAGGAAATATACCAAGAATAATGCCTCAAGGACTTGGAGCTAAGATAAAGCTTGGAAGCTGGGAAGTGCCTTCTTTGTTCCAGTTAATTCAGAATCTAGGCAGAGTAAATGATTATGAAATGTTTAAGACGTTTAACATGGGAATAGGATTAGTGCTTGTGGTTGATAAAGAGAAAAAGAATGAAGTTATTGAAATGCTGAATAATGAAAAGGTGCATGAGATTGGAGAAGTTATTGCAAAAGAAGGAATCCAGTATGAAAGCAGTTGAAGTGTTTTCAAAAGAAAAAACTGCCAGAGATAAAGCAATAGAGGGCTCTCTGGCTGATTTTGGAATTAAAGCAGATGTTAGAGTGAGTGATGTCTATTATATAGATAGCAGTTTTAATGATGAGGAAATAAAAGAATTGGCAGAAGGATTATTTACAGACAAGTTAACCCAAACTTTTTCAACAGAAACCAGCAATAAGGAAAGTGAGTGGATAATTGAAGTCAGATATAAAGATGCAGTAAGCGACCCTGCAGAAGACAGCATAATAAGAGCTATTAGAGACTTAGGGAAAGATGCAAAGACTGTAAGGACAGCAAAACGCTACTACGTAACTGCTGCTGATGAGAAAGAAGTTCAATTAATATGCAAAAATATTTTGGCTAATGGGATAACTGAAGATTATTATTATGGATATGAAGAACTTAATGCAGCTGAACCAAGAATAATGGAAGGAAAAGCAAGTGATGAAATTAATGAAGTTGGAATTCTTGACGCAAGCGATGAAGGGCTGCAAAGGATAAGCAGAGAAGGTGTTCTTTCACTTTCTTTGGAAGAAATGAAGAAAATAAAAGAATATTTTGAAAAAGAAGGAAGAAATCCTCGTGACGGAGAGCTTGAGACACTAGCGCAAACTTGGAGTGAGCATTGCAAGCACAAAATATTCAACAGCGAAATAGAATTTGATAATGGAAAAGAAAAAGAAATCATTGGGAACTTGTTTAAGGAAACCATAGTAGCTGCCACTAACAAAATTGCTGCAAAAAAAGATTGGCTTGTTTCGGTTTTTAAAGATAATGCAGGAATAATAAATTTTGACGACAAAAACAATTTCGCAATGAAAGTGGAAACTCATAACCACCCTTCTGCACTCGACCCTTACGGAGGAGCCTCAACAGGAATAGGAGGAGTTATAAGAGATGTTCTTGGAGCTGGACTTGGAGCAAAACCAGTATTCAATACAGATGTTTTTTGCTTTGCAAGAAGCGATTATGATAAAGAACTGCCTTCAGGGATACTTCATCCTAAAAGAATTTTTAAGGGAGTTGTTTCAGGAGTTAGCGACTATGGAAACAGGATTGGAATACCCACTGTTAACGGCGCCATAATATTTCATGATGATTTTCTTGGAGCGCCTTTGGTTTATTGCGGAACCGGCGGCATAATCCCAAAAGGAATGGAAAACAAGAAAGCAAGCAATGGCGAGCTTATTGTTGTTGTTGGAGGGAAAACCGGACGAGACGGCTTGCATGGAGCAACATTTTCCTCAGCAATACTTGATGAAAGTAGTTCAAGCAGTGCAGTGCAGATTGGAAATCCGATTGAAGAAAAGAAAATGCTTGATGCTCTTCTTCAATGCCGCGATCAAAGACTTTACACATGCATTACTGACTGTGGTGCTGGCGGCTTTAGCTCTGCAGTAGGAGAAATGGCTGCTTCAACTGGCGCAGAAGTAGAGCTTGATAAAGTTCAGCTAAAGCATGCTGGAATGAAGCCATGGGAAATCTGGATGTCTGAAAGCCAGGAACGGATGATAATAGCTGTTCCTGAAGATAAAGTTGAAGAGCTTAAGGAAGTTTGCAGAAATGAAGATGTTAATGCTATCGTTATTGGAAAGTTTACTGACACAAAAAAACTTGTTGTCAATCATTCTGGAAAGACGCTTGTTGACCTGGACATGGAGTTCCTGCACAAAGGACTGCCACAATTAAAAAGAAAAGCAAATTGGCAGGAAAAAGGAGAGGAAGAACCGCAACTTGAGGAAAAAAATAATTACAATGAAGAATTAAAAAAAATACTTGCACATCCAAGTGTTGCAAGCAAAGAAGAAGTTATCAGAAGATACGATCATGAAGTTCAAGGAAACACAATCGGAAAGCCAATGACAGGAGAAGGGCCAAGCGATGCTGCGATAATAAGGCCTGAGTTTGGAAAGAAAGCATTGGTTATTTCTAACGGAATAAATCCTCGTTATAGTTTTATCAACAGCTACTGGATGGCTGCATCTGTTATTGATGAAGCTATGAGAAATATTGTAGCTAGCGGCGGAGACATAAGCAGAACTGCATTGCTGGATAATTTCTGCTGGGGATCAACACAAAGCGAAGAAAAGCTTGGAAGCCTTGTAATGGCTGCAAAAGCATGCCATGACATTGCTGTTGATTATGAAACCCCATTCATTTCAGGAAAAGACAGTTTTCACAACGAGTTTAAATCAGGAAATACGACTATAGCAATACCAGACACTCTTCTTATTTCAGCAGTTTCTGTGATTGACGCAACAAATGCAATAACAATGGACCTTAAAGAAGAAGGAAACAGCATATACCTTGTTGGGAAAACTTATGATGAGCTAGGAGGAAGCCATTATTATGAATTGCTTGAAAAAATTGGAAGAAATGTTCCAAAAGTAAGAGAAGCTGCAAAGAAAAACATGGAATCATTAACAACTGCCATGAAAGCAGGATTAGTATTGAGCTGCCATGACTGCAGTGAAGGAGGACTAGCTGTTGCTGCTGCTGAAATGGCCTTTGCAGGAAACATAGGAATGCGAATTAATACTGCAGCTATTCCAAATGAAATTGATAAGAATTATAAGCTGCTGTTTTCTGAATCAAACAGCAGGTTTTTAGTTGAAGTAAAGAAAGAAAATGAGGAAGAATTTGAAAAGATTACAAATGCAACTAAGATTGGAGAAACTATAGGAGAAAAGAAATTGGTAATTGGCGATAATTTAATTGATGCCGGACTTGATGAGCTTAAAGAAGCATGGAAAAAGACAATAAAATGGTGAAAGCATTGATTTTGAGGAGCGCTGGAATAAACTGCAATGATGAAACTGAAAAAGGATTTAGAATGGCAGGAGCAGAAACCGAGCAAATTCATGTAAACAAATTAATTTCAGGAGAGAAAAAGCTAACTGATTATGATATACTTGCACTGCCTGGCGGCTTTAGCTATGGCGACTACATAGCTGGCGGTTCAATCCTTGCAAATCAGCTTTCTGTCAAGCTTAGAAAGCAAATGGAAGAGTTTATTGAGCAAGGAAAAGTTGTTGTGGGCATATGCAACGGCTTTCAAGTGCTTGTGAAAACAGGATTTTTGCCTGGTGATGGAATGAAAGCCACGCTTACAAACAATGATTCAGGGAAGTTTGAATGCAGATGGGTAAAATTAAAAGGCAGTAGCGAAATGGATGTTCCTGTTGCGCATGGAGAAGGCAAATTCTTTGCTGATAATGAAACTCTTGATGAGCTAGAGGAAAATGGGCAAGTAATGTTCAGATATTCATCTTCAGAATATCCTGAAAATCCAAACGGCTCATTAAGAGATATTGCAGGGATAACCAACACTAGGGGCAACGTAATCGGGCTTATGCCTCACCCTGAAAGACATCTTACATACGATAATCATCCGAAAGAAATAAGCAAAGAAAGCAATGAAGGAGAAGGACTGAAGTTCTTCAAGAATATAATTGAAAGGTGCAAAACAAAATGACTGTACTTGTAATGTTTGGAAGCAAAAGCGATGAGGAAACTTACAGCAAGATAGTTGAAGAGCTGAAAAAAGAAGCAATAGAATATGAGCTAAGAATTGCTTCTGCGCATAAAACACCTGAGCTTGTAGAGGAAATAATAAAAGGAGATTATGATTTGATAATTTCAGGAGCAGGGCTTGCTGCTCACCTTCCAGGAGTCATAGCTGCAAAAAAAATGGTTCCTGTACTTGGAGTTCCATGCAAAGGAGCTTATGATGGCCTTGACGCTTTTCTTTCAATAGTGCAAATGCCGCCTGGAATACCTGTTCTTTGTGTTAATGAAGATAGCACTGCTAAAGAAGCTAAGAAAATTCTGGAGAAATCAGACAAAGTTGCTGTTGTTGGAGAAGGAAAAGCAGCTGAAAAAGCAATGAAAACTCTTGAAGAGTTTGGAATAGCTTTTGAAATGGGGGATATAGCAGCAGACGCAACTAATCTTGTATTTACAGAAGTTGGAAAAGAAGTTGAGGAAAAAGAAGAGCTGATAATTTACTGCCCTGTTGGAGAATCAAAAGCAGAAGACGCTGTTAAAGCAATGAATGCTGCAAAGCATGGGCTATGGGTAGGTGTTAACCGAGGAGAAAATGCTGCGATTGCTGCTGCTGAAATCCTTGGAAAAAACATTGAGGATTACCGCAAAAAAATAGCAGAAAAAGTAATAAAAGCTGATGAAGAGGTAAAAAAATGATAAGTGATGAAATAATAAAAAATAATATCAACAATACAGTAAAAGAAACTGATTTTTCTGGTTTAGGAGAGAAGTATAAAGGAAAAGTCAGAGATAACTACACAGATAAAGAAAACGGAAAAAGAGTAATAGTAGTAACTGACCGGATAAGTGCGTTTGATGTTGTTCTCGGAACAATTCCTTTCAAAGGGCAAGTGCTTAACCAGCTTGCTGCGTTTTGGTTTAACGAAACAAAAGATGTTGCTCCAAGTCATTTCATTGAAAATCCAGATCCAAATGTTATGATTGTGAAGCTTTGCAAGACTTTTCCTGTAGAAGTCATTGTTAGAAATTACATAACAGGAAGCTTATGGAGAGAGTATGAAAAAGGAGAAGATAATTATGGCTTAGGACTTCCTTCTGGCATGAAAAAAGACCAGAAATTTGACCAGCTGATAATCACTCCAAGCACAAAAGCAGATGAAGGGCATGATTTACCAATGAAAAGAGAAGATGTTCTTAAATTAATTCCTGAAGAAAAATATGCAAAAATGGAAGAAACAGCGTTAAAGTTATTTGCAAGAGGAAGTGAAATAGCAGCAAAACGTGGGTTAATTCTGGTTGATACTAAATACGAATTTGGCGAAAGCAGTGATGGCGAAATTCTTGTGATAGATGAAATTCATACTCCAGACAGCTCAAGATACTGGATTAAAGAAAGCTATGATGAATTATTTGGGAAAAAGCAATCACAAAAAATGCTGGACAAAGAATATATTCGGCAATGGCTAATAAACGAAAAAGGCTATATGGGTAATGGACCTGCACCACAACTTTCTGAAGAAGTAATAGTTACAGCAGCAAAAAAATATATTGAATTATATGAATTGATTACAGGAGAAAAATTTGAAGTAGTAGAAGGCAATGTGGACAGCAGAATAAGAAAAAACTTGTTAAATAAGGGCTTAAAGGTGGAAGAAAATGGATAAATTTGATGCAATAAGCCCATTGGATTACAGGTATTATAGCGATAAGCTGCAGCCTTACCTTTCTGAAAACGCCGCCATAAGATATCAATTAATGGTTGAGGTTGCTCTTGTAAAAACACTTGCTGAGAAAAGAGTTTGCAATGAAAGCATTGCGAAAGAAGTTGAGGAAGCAAGCAAAAAAATAACTGCATCTGAAGTTTATGACGAGGAAAAAAGAATTAAGCACAACATAAGAGCACTTGTTAATTGCATAAGAAGCAAAGTTAGTGAGGAAGCAAAACCGTTTGTACACTTTACAGCAACTTCTAACGACATAATATCTACTTCTGAATCTTTAAGAATAAAAGAAGCTGTTGAAAATGTTTTGTTGCCTGAGCTTCTTGAGCTTGAAAATGTTTTGATAGAAATCGCTGAACAAGAAAAAGATACAATACAGATTGGAAGAACGCACGGCCAGCATGCAGAACCAATAACGTTTGGATTCACTATTGCAAGTTATGTTTCAAGATTGGGTGGAAGAATATTGAAAATAAAAGAAGCTGCTGCTAACCTTAAAGGAAAGTTTTCAGGAGCAGTTGGAGCTTACAATGCTTCCTCGCTTTTTATCAAAGATGCTGAAGAGTTTGAGAAATCTGTTCTGGAAAAAATAGGGCTTAAGCCAGGAAGCCATTCAACACAGCTTGTGGAAGCTGAATACGTAACTGATTTAATGCACGCAATTGTTTCTGCAATGGGAGTCATGGCTAACATTGCAGATGACATGAGGCATCTTCAGAGAAGCGAAATATCAGAAGTTTACGAACAGTTTGAATCAGAACAGGTTGGCTCCAGCACAATGCCGCACAAGCGCAACCCAATAAATTTTGAAAATGTTAAATCAATGTGGAAAGAATTTATGCCAAGAATGATGACAGTTTATTCTGACCAAATATCTGAGCACCAGAGAGATTTGACTAATTCAGCTTCTTCAAGGTTTAACACAGAACTAATTGCAGCTGCTATGATAACTGCTTCCAGAATGAAAAAAGTCATGAGCAAAATAGGAGTTGATAAAACCAGTTTGAAAAATAATTTTGACAAAAATAAGAGCATGATAGCTGCAGAGCCTGCTTACATACTGCTGGCTGCTGCAGGACATCCTGATGCGCATGAAGCTGTAAGAAAGAAAACACTGGAAGAGCAAGATTTTATTAGCCTTTTAATGAGCGATAAAGAACTTGAACCTTATCTAAAAAAAATGACAGAGCAACAACTAGAGATACTAAAGAACCCTGAAAAATATATTGGACTTGCTTCAGAAAAAACACAAAAAGTATGCAATGAATGGAAGGAAAAGTTAAAATGAGCTACAAAATAGCAACACTAGGCAGCCATTCAGCGCTTCAGATACTCAAAGGAGCAAAAGATGAAGGATTTGAAACAATAGCTATCTGTGAAAAAGGAAGGGAAAAACCATACAAAAGCTTCAGAGTAGCTGACGAAATCATAACACTCAACAATTTTTCAGAGCTAACTAAAATAGAAAGCAAACTCAGAGAAAAAAATGCAATACTCATACCTCACGGAACTTATACAGGTGTAATGAGTCAGGAAGCTATTGAAAGATTAAAAGTAGCTTATTTTGGCAACAGAAAAATCCTCAAATGGGAATATGACAGAACATTGCAGAGAGACTGGCTGAAAAAAGCAGGGTTAACGCTTCCAAAAATATTCAAAAAACCTGAAGACATAGACAGGCCTGTTATCATTAAATTCTTTGGAGCAAGAGGAGGGAAAGGTTTTTTCCTAGCTAAAACTACTGAAGAATTTTACAGAAAATTAAAAGCAAAAGAAGCAAAAAAATACATAATACAAGAATATGTTATAGGAGCACCAATCTACATACATTACTTCTACTCTCCAATAACTGATGAGCTTGAAATAATGAGCTTTGACAAAAGATATGAAAGCAATGTAGACAGCATAGGACGAATAGCTGCAAAAGACCAGCTTGATATGGGCCTGGACACAAGTTATAACATAACAGGCAATGTTCCAATTGTAGTAAGAGAATCTTTGCTACCAGAAATATTTGAAATGGGAGAATCAGTTGTTAAAGCAAGCAAAAAACTCGAGAAACAAGGCATGGTCGGGCCTTTCAGCCTTGAAACAGTAATAACACCAGACCTTAAGTTCTATGTCTTTGAAATATCTGCGAGAATAGTGGCAGGAACAAATTTTTTCATAAATTCCAGCCCGTATGCAGACTTACGCTATAATGGACAGATGAGCACCGGAAGACGCATAGCTCGAGAGATAAAAATTGCAATAGAAAAAAATAAGTTGGGCGAGGTGTTAATATGATAACAAAAAAAGAGCTGCAAACAATAATAAAAGAATACGGAAAAGATGTAACAATAGGAAGCCTTGGAGGGCATTCTGCTCTTGATGTTTGCAGAGGAGCAAAAGATGAAGGCTTAAGAACAGTTGTTGTTTGCCAGAAAGGACGCGAAAAAACATATACTAATTACTATAAAAGCAGGAATGGTGTAGGAGTTGTTGATGAAGTCATTGTTGTTGATAAATTTTCTGACATTGTAAAAGAGGAAGTGCAAAAAAAATTACAACAACTTAATACTGTATTTGTGCACAGCAGATATTTCTGGGTTTACTGCGATATTGATAAGATTGAAAACAACTTCAAAATTCCATTTTTCGGAACAAGGCAACTAGTAAAAAAAGAAGAAAGGCACGAAGAAAACAACCAATATTTTCTTTTGGATAAAGCAGGAATAAAAACACCGCAACGCTTTGAAAATCCCAAAGATATCGACAGGCTTGTGCTTGTAAAAGTAGCTGAAGCTGCCCGCGTATATGAAAGAGCATTCTTTTTTGCGGCGAGTTACGATGAATATGTTGAAAAATCAAAGCAGTTGTTAGACAAAATAACAATCACAGAAGACGCGCTCAAAAGAAGCATAATAGAAGAGTTTGTAGTTGGAGCATTAATAAATTTTAACTTCTTTTACTCGCCGCTCACAAAAAAAGTCGAGCTATTAGGAACAGACATCAGACGGCAAACTAATATTGATGGCTTGCTCAGGTTAACTGCTCCAGAGCAGAACGAAGTATTGAAGCACAACAAAGTAAAATACATTGAAACAGGGCATATTGCAGTAACCGTTAAAGAATCTCTTCTTGAAAAAGCTTATGAAGCTGCTGAAAAATTTGTAAAAGCAACACAAAAGCATTATCCGCCAGGAATAATAGGTCCTTTTGCTTTGCAAGGAGCTATCATAGCAGGCCCGCCAAAAGAAGAATTCGTGGTTTTTGATGTAAGCATGCGCATCCCAGGAAGCCCAGGCACCAGATATACGCCGTACATGAATTATGTTTATGGGCAAGACGTAAGCGTGGGAAGAAGAATAGCCATGGAAATAAAAAAAGCTGTTGAAGAAGGTAAGTTGTTGGATATAGTGACGTAAAATTATTTTTGAGGAAAGAAATGATATTAGTCGTAGACTTTGGAAGCCAGCTAGCACATCTAATTGCCCGACGCATAAGGTCATTAGGAGTTTACACTGAGATAGTAGAGCCGACAGTAAAAGCCTCTTGGATAAAAAACCAAAAACCTCAAGGAATAATACTTTCTGGAGGCCCGCAAAGCGTTTACGAAAAAGATTCCTTAACGTTAGACAAAGAGCTTCTTGAATTAGGAATACCAATATTAGGAATCTGCTATGGGCACCAATTGTTAGCGCAGGTACTAGGAGCAAAAGTAATACCAGCAAACAAAGAATACGGTAAAGAAACTCTTACAGTAAAAAAATCAAAGCTGTTAAAAGGACTGGATAAAAAAGAACAGGTATGGGCAAGCCATGGAGATACTGTGTTAAGCGCTCCAGAAGGGTTTGAAGTTGTCGGTGCAACAGAAGAATGCAACATAGCTGCTTTTGAAAACAGTGATAAGAAAATATATGGAGTGCAGTTCCATCCGGAAGTTGCGCACACAATCAACGGCATGAAAGTATTGAAAAATTTTGTTGAAATCACAGGGGGCGGGAAAGGTTACTCAATAAAAGGGCTTGACCGCAAACTTGTTGCAGAAATAAAATCAACAGTAAAGGACGGGGCAGTAATAATGGGAGTGAGCGGAGGAGTTGACAGCCTAGTAGCCTCTGTTCTGGTAAGAACGGCAACGCCAAACATTTACTGTGTTTTTGTTGACCACGGGCTTATAAGGAAAAATGAAAAGCAGGAAGTAGCAGAACTCTACAGAAAGCTGCAGTTCAAGCATTTCTACTACGTTGACGCTGCAAAACTCTTTTTGCACAGGCTGAAAGGAATAACAGACCCTGAAAAAAAGAGAAAAATAATCGGGAATACCTTTATTGAAGTTTTTGAGAGGAAAGTAAAAGAGCTAAAAAAGTATCACGACATAAAGTATTTAGGACAGGGAACAATATACCCTGACAGGATAGAATCTGCAAAAGCTTCCAAGCAGGCTTCTGTTATTAAGACGCATCACAATGTTGGAGGGCTGCCTGAAAAGATGAAGCTAAAGCTGGTTGAGCCTCTTAAAGACTTGTACAAGGATGAAGTAAGGGAACTGGGAAAAGAGCTGGGATTAAAAAAAGAATGGCTATGGAAGCACCCATTCCCAGGGCCAGGATTAGCAGTAAGAATACCAGGAATAGTAACTCCACAAAAAATAGCACTTCTAAAAGAAGCAGATGCAATCTTCATGGAAGAGCTTAAGAAAAGTGGTTATTACGATAAAACCTGGCAGGCCTTTGCTGCACTGCTGCCAGTCAAGGCAGTAGGAGTGATGGGAGACGCCAGAGCTTACGGTTATATAATTACGTTGCGGGCTGTTACCAGTCAGGATGCAATGACAGCAGACTGGGCCAAGCTGCCACCAGAATTGCTGGAAAGAGTTTCAACAAAAATAACAAAGAAAGTGAAAGGAGTTACGAGAGTATTGTATGACATCAGCCAGAAACCGCCGGCAACGATAGAATACGAATAAGTCTTGTCACCATTCCATAATACTCAACAAAGTATTAATAGTGGTGGCGTTTATTACTCAGTGTAGGTGGTATTGTGGGGTTTTTAAAGTTCTTGCATAAAGGTAAAAAGGAAGAGAGCTCTAAAGAGCTGATTCATGAGCCTTTGCTGCCGCCTAAAATAAACGAAGAGAAAGAAGCAGGAGGACTTCCTGATTTTTCTGAAGAAAGCCATACTGAAGAGCTAAAGCTGCCTGATGTATCTGAATTGGAAGTTAACGAAGAAGAAAGCCCTGAAATCCCTGATTTTTCTAAACCAGCTGAATTTCACCCAGCTAAAGAAGAGATATCTCCAATTAAACTACATAAACCGATGGAAATAAGAAAACCTATAGAAATGCCGGAAATACCTATTCCTAAGCCAAGAAAACCAATTGAAATGCCTGAGATTAGGCTTCCAAAACTAGAACCAGTTGAGCAAAGATCAGAGGAAGCCTACAAATACACTCCTATAAGGCCTACAGGACCTCGTGAAGAAGAACCAGAGCACCATATTGAAGAAATGCCAAGGATTAGAGGGGATGTTTTTGTAAAAGCACAGGATTACAGGGAAATAATAGAAGGGCTTGAAGATTTGATAAGCTCGCAAAAGGAAAAGCTTTCAAAAGAAGAAAAAGACGCTTTTATGATTGAGGAAAAAGCGCATGACAAGTTTGTAAATGGGATTGAAGACTTGCAACGCAATCTTATAACAACCGAGAATACGATGTTTGAATGAGGTGAAAAAATGAAAGCCCCGGTTTTTGTTAAAATAGACAAGTACAGAGAAGTAGAAGAAACTATCAAGCAAATAAAAGACAAATTACAAGAAGCAAAAGACATGGTGCATCGAATAAGTGAAATGAAGTCAGAAGAAGAGCAAGAACTTCACTTATGGAATGAAAACTTAAAGCAGATGGAAGAAAAAATATCAGTAGTAGAACATTCAATGATAAGATAAGGATAAAATGACGGAAAAAGAAGAGCCAATATATGTAGGAGTAGAAAACCCTGTAGAGATAAGAAGGGCTCTTTTGGAATCCTCAAAAAGCCTGATAAAAATACTGCAAGAAAATGAAAGCAGAAGGCAAAGAAGAGAGCAAAAGCATAAGTTTGTGGTTGAACTAAAGAGTAAAATTAAAGAGATTAATCAACTAATAATACACTTAAAATCAGAGCTGCCAAAAATCAAAATGAGCAGTTTGCCTAAAAAAGCAAAACCAGAGCCAGTTGTTCCTGTTGTTAAAAAAGAAATAAAGCTACTGCCAAAGCCTAAACCAAAACCAATCCGCTTATCAGAAGCACAGGAGCTTGAAAAAGAGCTTCACGACATAGAGTCAAAATTGAGCAGACTAGGATAAGCTAATTCTAGGTTAAATTTAAATAGCAAACAAAAGCTTCTTTATTGTATGCGGGGGTAGCTAAGTCCGGCTAAAAGCGATAGACTCAAGAAAGTTGAGTGGTGAGCGAAAGCAATGATCGCCCATTTATGCGGAATCTATTCCCTTAGTGGGTTCAGGGGTTCAAATCCTCTCCCCCGCATTTTATTTTTTAGAAGATTTTTTTCTTGAATCAAGGATTTTTTTTGCTTTCTTTCTTAAGTTGCTGTCAAGCATGTAACCAAAGCAATTATCTGCATCGCATTTGCAGGGATAATCCTCGAAATCTTCAAGGTCGTAAGAATAATCGTAAGTAAGTTCTTCGCCTTTCTTTATACTACGGGCAGCAGCAATCCAAATCTTGCCTTTGCGGATAATTATTTCGCAGTTTGGATCGCAGGAATTGTTAACAAATCTGCCGTCGTTGTAAGGAACATTGCCGTCTATATCATATTTGCTGTTTAATTCAAAAATAAAAACAGAGCTTTCATTTTCTTTTGCTTTTTCAAGCAGTTCTTCTGAACGCCTGTCGCCTTCTTTCTTGGTTATTTTCTCACCTTGGTATTCCATGATATAAGTTCCTTTGCGAATATTCTTTGCTGCAAAGACTCCGTTCTTATGGATTTTTGATTTTGTTATGGAGTATAATTTAGGTTTTGACATGCTTTTTGGCTAATTGAAGCTGCTTATATCTTTTTCTATGGTAGAAACCTATATAAATCAGCAGAAAATTCCATTAGACTATGAAAATAAGCGAATTAACAGCAAGGCAGGGAAATGTTGAAGTAACAGGAGAAGTTACTGAGGTAGAAGAACCTCGCACTTTCAATAAAGCTGGGAAAGAAGGAAGAGTTACTAATGCGATTCTTAAGGATGACTCTGGACAGATTAAGCTGAGCTTGTGGAACGAACAAATAGATGCGGTAAAGCAAGGCAGCAAAATAACCATCAAAAACGGTTATGTAAACGAATGGCAAGGAGAACTTCAGCTTACAACCGGAAAGTTTGGAACACTTGAAGTAGGTGAATCAGCAGGACCAGTTGAAGAATTAAAGGAAGAAACTCCTGCTGAAGAAAAAAAGGAAGAACCCAGCAGTGTTAAGGAAGAGAGTTTAGGAGAGTAATCGTTATTTCTATCAAAAAGAATTTAAATGCCTTCTTAACACAAGTATAGTGAAGGGAGCGTAGTTCAGCCTGGGAGAACACACCGCTGAAGCCGGTGACGTCCCCGGTTCAAATCCGGGCGCTCCCATTGTTAAATAAACTTTATAAATAACAGCAGATTACGGTTTAATGTTGGGGATGGTAATGAAGTTAACTCTCGCAGAGCCTAAATATTTGAAAGATAGCATATCAATAATTTCTGAGCTTGTTAATGAAACAAGGATTAAAGTAAGCAGCGAAGGTATTGAATTGATTGCAATGGATCCTGCTAACGTTGCTATGATTGTTTTCAAGCTTCTGCCAAGCGCTTTTACAGAGTATAATGTTGAGAAGCCTGTTGACATTGCGATTAACCTGGCAAATTTCAGGCAGATATTGCGAAGAGCAAACCCAACAGACACGCTAAGCATGGAGTTAGCAGATAACAAACTGAAAGTGCAGTTAAAATCATCATCAACAAGAACATTTGACCTGCCAATAATTGACATTGAGGAAAAAGAGCAGAAAGTTCCTGAGCTGAAGTTTCCGGTAAGCATACAAACTTCTTCAATGGTTCTAAACGAAGCTATTGGGGATGCTGAAACAGTAGCAGAATCTGTCAGCTTCATGGCTGAGCCAGGAATCTTTGCGCTAAATGCTGAAGGAGACATGAACAAAGCTGCCATTGAAATAAAAGCAGACGACACTACAAAGATAGAGGCAACTGAGAAAACAGATTCAAAGTATTCTGTTGAGTATCTTAAGAAAATGATTGAAGGAAGCAAACTGGCAGACAACGTAACAATACAGTTCAATAAAGACTATCCATTGAAACTAACATACGCAACAGTTGACAAAGTAATGCTCAGCTTTATTCTCGCACCAAGAGTGGATAATGAATAAGTAAAGACAAATTTTAAAAACTAATAACTAATTCTTACACTCATGGAAAACGTTGTCATTCTAGGGAGTGGGATAGCGGGACTTACTGCAGCAATTTACAATGCTCGAGCTAATCTGAAGCCTGTTGTTGTTTCTGGAATCAAAGAAGGAGGGCAATTGATGCTGACAACCAGTGTAGAGAATTTTCCGTGCTTTCCTAAAGGAATACTTGGGCCTGAGATGGTAAGCAAGGCTCGCGAGCAAGCTAAAAAGTTCGGGGCAAGGTTTGAGGATGGAGATGTTAAAAAAGTTGAAGTTAAAGGGAAAACTTTTGTTGTAACAACTGATGAAGGCAAAATAGAATCAAAAGCAGTTATAGTTGCTACAGGCGCCAGTGCAAGAATGCTTGGCCTAGAATCTGAAAAAAAGTATTTTGCAAGAGGAGTGCATACATGCGCTACATGCGATGGAATTTTCTACGTTGGAAAAGAAATTGTAGTGATTGGAGGAGGAGACAGTGCTATGGAAGAAAGTTTGTTCTTAACAAAGCACGCGACTAAAGTAACTATTATTCACCGCAGAGATTCATTCAGAGCTTCAAAAATAATGCAGGAAAGGATTAAGAAAAATAAAAAAATATCCGTAATTTTTGACAGTGTTGTTGAAGAAGTTCTTGGAGATGAAGGAAAAGTAACAGGCATTAAAATAAAAAATGTTAAAACAAATGAAGAAAAAGAAATGAAGACTGATGCTGTGTTTCTTTCTATTGGGCATATTCCAAACACAAAATTTCTGGAAGGGGTTGTTGATCTTGATGAGCAAGGCTATATCAAGACAGAGCATAACATGCATACAGCAGTTCCTGGATTGTTTGCAGCAGGAGATTGCCAAGATCGCGTATACAGGCAAGCTATAACAGCAGCAGGCACAGGATGTCAGGCTGCATTAGAAGCTGAGAAGTATTTGGAAGCTTAACTATTTTCTAAGCATATGAGTTTTTTCCCATTCATCCAGCTGAGTTTCAAGGACATGATCTTTAATTTTTTTAGATTTTTTCTCTATTTTATCGCCAAATTGTTTTCTCCAGTATAAACCAGCAGCTACACCCATAAACAAGCCAGAAATGTGAGCAATGTTAGCTGTACTACTCGGATAAAATATTCCAAAGATATCCTGGGAAAGCCAGACAATGCCTGCTATAAGCATAGGCATAGGAAGGTAATGGATGTAAATAACCATGCCTGGCCGTAATGCAACTAATGCTCCAAGAATTGCGTATATAGCTCCTGACGCACCCAATGAGCGAGCATAAGGAGAGAAAATATTTACAAGTATTCCAGCTGTAATAAAAAGCCATAAAATACGGCGTGCTCCAATACGGCCTTCAAGGATTAACCCGAACAAAGCTAATGCGAACAGGTTATTGAGCAAATGAGCAGGACTGCCATGCGCAAACACTGATGTTATCAGCCGCCAGGGTTCTATCCACTTTAATTCGTTTATAAGAAGAAAAGGCTCAGTTGAGAAGATTTGCTGCAGGGCAAAAACTGCTATAATTATTCCTGAAAGCCATAAAGCTATGAAGCGCATGTTAAACAATAGGGAATATTAATATAAATAATTAGCTAGTTTGTGGTTAAACACAACCCTTTTATACGGTTTTGGGTTTGCTTTTGGAATGAGAATTTACAGATTGCTGTTATTGTTTGTTATTGGTATTTTGTTTGCACAAACAGCATTAGCAGGAAGCGGGCATACAACATTGCTAGCTACTTCAGAGCCTTTTGAAGGCGGTGTTACTGCTGATTTATTTCTTGAAACAAAGCCAGGCACTGGGAAGATTTTTATCGAATCCTTTCCGCTTACAAAGGTAGATACGCAAATTTCAACAAGGTTTGCAAAAGAAGTTGCGTGCAGTTATCTTGGCAAAAGCTGTGATGAGCTTGACTTTTTTTATACAATAAAAGCAGATGCTGTAATAATAGGAGGGCCGTCAGCAGGAGCTGCAATGGCTACGCTTACTGTAGCTGTACTTGAAGGAGTTGAATTGAATGAAACAGTTGCAATAACAGGGACAATTAACTCTGGCAATGTTATCGGGCATGTTGGAGGAATTTCTGAAAAGATTGAAGCTGCAAGCGATGCAGGCATAAAAAAAGTGCTTATTCCAAAAGGTGAAAGGTCAAATTTTGCGCGCAATATAAGCATTGACATGGTTGAGTATGGAAGAGATCTTGGAATAGAAATAGTTGAAGTTTTTAGCCTTGATGAAGCAGTTCAAGAGTTTACAGGGAAAACTTTTACTCCAGATGATGAAAAAATAGAAGTTGACACTAAGTACAGCGAAGTAATGAAAGAACTTGCAGCAGGACTTTGCAGAAGAACAGAAAGGCTTAAAGGAAATGTTGAAAGCAGTTCTATTAACAGGTCGCTTGAAGACGCGAAAACAGTAGCAGAGAATCTTAGCCAGCAAGGAGTTGACGCTACAGCTAAAGGAAGCTTTTATGCAGCAGCAAGTTTTTGTTTTGGAGCAAATGTCAGATATAAGTTTCTTGATTTAATTTCAGAAGAACTTAGTGATGAAGATATTCTGTCTGAACTTGAAAACGTAAATGAAAGAGTAGATGAAATCAGAAAAAATCTGAAAAACGCTTCAACTGTTTCAGACGCTCAAATATTAGCCATAGTGCTTGACAGGCTTACTGAAGCAGAAAGACATACAAACGTTAGTGCTACTTTATTAAATCAGCAAAGAGTGAATAGCATTTATGAACTTGCTTTTTCCATTGAAAGAATTGAAAGTGCAACAGCCTGGAGCCAATTTTTTGAAGTGATGGGAGAATCAGCAATAACAGAAGATGTTCTTAAGAATGCATGTATAAGCAAACTAGCAGAAGCGCAGGAACGAATTGAATACGCTTCAATATTACTTAGAGGTGTGAGTGAGAGCTCAAGATTAAGACTTGCAGAAGCACAAGCGTTTGTTGAGACTAAAGATTATGTGCAATGCCTGCACAAAGCAACACTTTCAAAATCAGAAGCAAATACATTGCTCAGCGTGTTTGGAGTAAGAGATGAAGAAATTGAAGAAATAGTAGACCGCAAGCTTACCGCTGCTCGAACAAGCATTGCAAGACAAAAAGAAATATTCCCAATAGTAGGATATAGTTATTATGAATATGCAAACTCATTAAAAGACACAGATAAGTATTCTGCACTTCTGTTCTTAGATTATGCGCTAGAATTCAGCAACATTGACATTTACTTTAAAGACAGTACAACACAAGAATTAAATGTTACACAAGTTAAGACTGCAGAAGAAGCAACACCTGTTGCATTTTACTTTATAGCTGGCATTGCGCTAGGCATAGTTTTAACAATTGTTTTGAAAAAAGCAACTAAAAGAAAAAAGAAAAGAATTCTAATAAATAGAGCTAAGAAAAAAATAGTTTCTAAATAAGAAAGAGTATAACCCTGGGAAAGCTCCCTTGCGAGAGCTTTCCTGGGCAAAAAGAGGTGATTAGAAAATTGCCCCAAACTTATATTGAATATAGAGTGGTGTAACTACTATTTAAGTGTTTCTATTCATTAGCATACTAAAGTAGTGACATGAAAACTAATATGTTTCAATATTGAAAGTAATTATTTCAGATAGATTTAAATAAAAAAACAAGTGTTTTGTGTTTATGAGCTGTGTTGTATGCGAAAAAAAGGCAATTGAACATATTGATTTTTGCAGAAGTTGCCTAATGAAAACAATAGAAAAGCGCACCAGAAAGGAAATTTCAAAAAATAGTGTTAGAAATGCAAAAATTCTTGTAGTAAATGATGGAAATTGCAATGGCGAAGTTAATGCTTACTTGATAAAAAAGATTGTTACTATTACAGATAAAATTAATTATGCAAAAAAGATGCGAAATAACAAAGATTATGATTTTATCTCGGTTTCTGATACAGCAGATGATGAAGCTAATCGCTTTCTGGAGTTTATGCTTAATTCAAGCAAGGAAAAATCTCCAAAAAAGATAATTAAATTGCTAAAAAAGTCTCTGAGCAGTGAAGTATTTGCTTATGCAGAAATAAAAAGAATTAAATACAGCAAAAAGACTAAATCTTCAGAAATTAGCTTGCTTGACAAGCTTGAAGAGCAGTATAAAGGCTCTAAACAAGGATTATCTAAAGCTTCCGAGAAACTAGAATGGTAAAATTAGGAACAAAAGTAATGCAGATTATATATGGGGAAGTTGTAGTTAGCATTCTTACAATAATTGTATCATACGCATTCTTTACCAATACCACTCAATCTATAATAAGAAATGTTGTTATTGTAACTTTGGTTTTCCTAGCTGTATATGTGTTATGGATAAAAATGTATGGCAATTATGGAAAGATGTATAAAGCCAGATTAACAGATGAATAATCCGAAAATCTTCCGGTTTTTTCTAGGCAAAACATATTAAGGACTAGTTTCTTAACAGTTAAATGAAATTTTTTACATTGGTTATATTAACAGCAGTGATTGCCAGCTGCACAATAACAGGAAACATAGTAGATGAAACACTTCATGAAGAGCATTTCAATAATACAGTCTTATTTTGCGGAGATTGCCTGGAAAAACTTATCAGCTATATTGAAAATTCAGAAACAGTTGAGTGTGCATTATACAATACTGACGAAAGAGTTGTTGATGCTGTTGGTGATAAAGGCACTATAATTACTGACAGCAACAGTAAAATCAGAGGCAGTAATGTAATAAAAAGAAAATCTTCTGGATTGATGCACAACAAGTTTTGTGTCTTTGATAACAGCATTGTTTGGACTGGTTCTTTCAACCCAACCAAAAGGAAAGCTTTGGATAATGTGATAATAATAAACTCAACCTTATTGGCTAATAATTATTTGGAAGAATTTGAGGAATTAAAAAGCAATAGCAGTATTAAAACTACTACTACCAAAATTATTCTCAATAACACTTTAATTGAAAACTATTTTTGCCCTGAGGATTGCAAATCACAACTATCTTCTTCAAGTAGGTATGGCACTGCATTATTTAGAATTACGAATTTACTCTCCAACGCTAATGAGAGCATATATTTTATGGCTTATTCTTTTACTCATCCTACGATAGCTAATGAGTTAGTGATTAAGAAATCAGAAGGAATTGATATTAAGGGAATTATTGAGAAAAGCACGACAGGCAGTCAGTACTCTAAGCATGAAATGCTAGTCAACAACGATGTTGATGTAAAGCTTGAAAGCACAAGCAAGCTACTGCACCATAAGGTGTTCATAATTGACAAGGAAATAGTGATAACTGGGAGTATGAATCCAACCAAATCTGGTGTTGGTAGAAATGATGAGAATGTGTTAATAATTCATGATAGAGATGTTGGTATGGAATATTTAGAGCAATTTGAGATATATTGGAACGCTAGTTAGTAATTAGGAACAATGATGGGAAGTATAACCAGCCTTGCTATTAGATTAACAATTGCTATACCAAATATCCGGTCTGCAATAAACCACGCAAGACCTATTAAAGCTGCTTTCTTTGTTTCCTGTTTATAAAATATCTTTATAGCAAAAGCATTGACCAGAAACATCACAATCGAAATTATTATAAAATGCAATATTATAGGTCTTAGATCTACATTGGGCGTCGGATACAACTTAAATACTACAAACATGATTAATCCTGCCACTGCTGCTGTTTTAAGTGCGGTAAGAAACTTATCTTCCATAAGCTTAAACGCTTGAATTAGTTTAAACAATTTAATTATGCCCCATAAAATTAATACGTTTACGGCAATAGAAACCAAAAGTAATGAAACATCTATCAAAAGTGGCATTGTTTACATTTTTATTCCTATGTATTTAAATCTTTTGAATGAATATTTTGAGGGAGCATAAATTTTTTAAAGTATAAAAATATGTTTTAATAATTATGAACAAAGGGATCGCTGATTCTTTAGTTGACGTAGAGTTTGCAAGATTAAAAATATTTATTAGAATTCTTCCATTCTTAGCTACTGTAATTGCGATAGTTAGTATCTCAGTATATGTTCTAGATGATAAGTTTAAAGATTATGCAATATTTATTCTGGCTGGTTCTTTTGCAGTTGGGGCAGTTGTAAATGTGGTAGTGGATAAGAAAGTCAAGAAGATATTTAAGTCGTGCTGAATCCATAGTATAGACATAACGCCCTTTTCGCAACAACAAATCCGGCTCCTCTGAAACTTACTTTCCAACATAGGTGGTGAATCGAGAATTACTTTTCTGTTCTGGTAAATAATTCCCAGTTGCAATCTCTGTCCTGAAGATGGCTGCATTGATATTTTGCAAAATAAAATAAGTGAAGCAGAAAACAGCGTTTATTTTGCAACTTATTCTTTTACGCATCCAAAAATAGCTAATGAGCTGATAATTAAAAATTCTAGTGGAATGAAAGTTAAGGGAATAATTGAAAAAGGCAGTAAGTACTCGCAATTTCAAACTCTGAAATCAAACGGGTTGGATGTAATAGAAGACAGCAGCAAAACGATACTGCACCACAAATTCTTCGTGATAGACGAAAGAATAGTGATTACAGGCAGCTTTAACCCTACAAGGAATGGCGATACAAGAAATGATGAGAATTTTTTGGTGTTATATGATGAGGAGGTTGCTGTTACATACCTTAACTATTTCAAAAGTTTGTTTGGATGACAAAACTTTATAAAACACAGCAGAAAACAAGTTTTATGGTTGATATTGTTATTGTTGGGAGCGTTGCCCTTGATACAGTTAAGACTCCTTTTGGAGAAGTTAAAGAAGTTCTTGGAGGAGCAGCCACTTACTCAAGCTATGCAGCCTCTTTCTTCTCAAAGCCAGGAATAGTTGCTGTTGTTGGAGAAGACTTTCCTTCTGAACATTTAGATTTGCTAAAAGGAAAAGAAATTGACTTGAATGGAGTGAAGAAAGAGGGGAAAACATTCAGGTGGCAGGGTAGGTATGAGTATGACATGAACGAAGCCAAAACACTAAAGACTGAACTTAATTCTTTTGAAAACTTTGAACCAGAGCTTCCTGAAGAGTATAAAAAAACAAAATACGTTTTCCTTGCAAACATTAATCCTGAATTGCAATTGCAAGTGCTTGAACAAATAGAACAGCCAGAAATTGTAATGCTCGATACAATGAATTTATGGATACAGACAAAAAAAGAGCAATTGCTGGAAGTTATAAAAAAAGTAAATGTTTTGTTGATGAATGACAGCGAAGCAAGACAATTGTTTGAAACACCAAGCCTTGTTAAAGCAGCAAGTTCTGCACTAAAACTCGGGCCAAAGCATGTAATAATAAAAAAAGGCGAGCACGGCGCGCTTCTTTTCACAAACAACAGCCATTTTAACGCTCCAGGATATCCTCTTGAAGTGATAAAAGACCCAACTGGATGCGGAGACAGCTTTGCAGGAGCACTTATTGGATACCTTGCAAAATCAGGTCTTGATGAGATAAGAAAAGCAATAATTTACGGAAGCGTAGTTGCTTCTTTCAATGCAGAAGACTTCAGCTTAAACAGGCTAAAGCAAATAAGCAACGAAGATGTATATTCCAGGTATAAAGAATTTGAAAAAATGAGAGAATTCTAGAGTTTTATCACAGTTCCAATGCTTTCATTTCCTAAAAGCGCTTCCTTAATGTTATTTTGAGTGTTTCCATTAACAACCTGGCAGGTTAAATTGCTCATTTTAAGAATCCATTCAAGCTTGCCTTTCATTCCTCCTGTAACATCAGCATCTTTGGATTCTTCAGCTGATATTTCCTTTAACTGTTCTGCACTCAATGATTTTAATAATTCAGAATTTTCTTTTGAAGGGTCTGCAGTGAACATGCCATCAACATTTGTTGCAAAAACAACTTTAGACGCATTAAGCTGGGATGAAAGATTGCTTATTATTTGGTCTCCAGATATTATAGAGCAGCCTTTATTGTCATCAATCGCCGGAGTTCCAAACAAAACAGGAACCATTCTTTTGCTAAGCAGGTTATTAATTAAATCTGTGTTAATTATGATTTTTCCATCTGTGCTTGTTGTAGTGGAAGAAAGCTGGAATGGGAAAGCAGGAATGTTTTTTTCATTCAATTCTTTGCAGATAAAGCTGTTTAACTCATTCATTAAAGCCTGGCATTTTGATACTGGAATAAAATCATCAGAAATTCCTTGCGCTAACTTGTGCTTTGAAGAAATAGGATGCCCATAAGAACCAGCACCATGAACAATAACCAAATTAAATTTTTGAGCCTGAAGAGAACTTGCTATTTCTTCAGAGATTCTTGATAAGTTTTGCTTATTCAAAACCGGCTCAGCTTCAGACTTCTTGGTGATAACCGAGCCGCCTAGCTTGATTAGTGTTGTATTCATTCTATACCTAGCTGAAGTTGTGGATATATTTGGTGCACAAGGCTATCTTTAGGAACAAGTGATTCCATAAAGCTGCGGACAGCTTCATCAGCTCTTTCAAGCCTTGCTAAAATATAAGTTTCTGTAGTTCCTTTACTTGCTAAAATAGTCAACATATGTTCGAAACCAATATTATCATCTCTAATACGTCTGAATATTGGTCTAAATTCACCAAAGGGTATTTCATCAAATATTTTTGCTTCTTCTGACACTTCAGTAAATGAAACTTTGGTATATCTTTCAGGGTGAGTCTCTTGAAGTGAATATATTTCGTCAAACGCTAATTTTAACTCAACAAGTCCATTAAAAATTGGATAGGCATAATCAGCACCAACTCTAACACCGCTAACAGTAGTAAGTGGTTTTGCTTTTCCCATAATATAATCATACTCATCAACATTTAAATCCCATGTAAACTCAACTACATGTGGGCTATGCCCTTCATAATCTGAAGGAACAAGCGGTACTTTAACATTTCCACGCAAATACCTGTTATCAGCTATAGTATGATCTCTTATTCTCATAAAAAAACCAGGTTCAACATTAAAATAATGATCTGCGCAAGTAGCTGTTCTGGATTTATTCGCAACTATACCGTACAAACGTCTAACCGCTCTAGCCAAATCTTCGTGCACTCTTACTTCTGTTTCTATTTCAATTCTGACTGTAGAAACAGAACTACTTTGATCAAGAATAAATTCTAAAGGATCAATTTTACTCATCAAAAAAGGGGTTGGAAATAGTTTTATAAAGTTTTCTCGGAGAAGCGATTTTCAACTTTATCAATAGCAACTCTCAACCAATAACTGTAATTTTCAGGATTTGCCTGGATGTCTTTCTTTAGCTCTTCCATTTCAACCCATTTCCAGGATTCAACTTCTTCCGGATTAGAAGTTGGATTACCATCATAGTTGCCTATCAGAACATGGTCAAATTCATTCTCTGTAAGGCCATTGTCAAATTTTGTTTTGTAAGTAAAAGTAAATGCTTCTTTTAGCTCACAGTCAAAACCCATTTCTTCCTTTAAGCGGCGATGAGCAGCTTGTTCAACTGACTCGCCAAGCCTTGGATGACTGCACACAGTATTTGTCCATAACCCTGGAGAATGATACTTGGATTTTGCACGCTGTTGTAAAAGCAACTTGCCTTCTGAATTAAATACAAACACTGAAAAAGCTCTGTGAAGCTTTCCGTCTTTATGGGCTTGAAGCTTTTCAGCTGTTCCTATTTGCTTATCATTTTCATCAACTAATATTACTTCTTCCATACAAATTTGTGTGAAGAATTGGTTTTTAATTTTTTCTCTCTTTCTTCACACATTTATATTAAGTAGAATAACATACATAATAAGTTAAATAAGTGTTAAAAAGCATTAACTTTATAAATATAAATACATACAAATTAAGTGCAGAATGAGTAAAATTCCTTACAAAGCGCTTGAAAAATTTGTTAAAATATTTCAGAAAGAGTATAAGGTAGATTTAAGCGAAGTTCTAAAAGAATTAAAAGAAATCCCTAAAGAAATAGAAGTTCCTGCTTCTGTTTTCAGCAGAAAACTTAGCAGTCTTGAAACCATTTGCAAATATCTCAAAGAAAATCTTGGTTTAAGTTATCATGAGATTGCAGAACTTCTCAACAGAAATGACAGGACAATTTGGATTACTTACAGGAATGCGTCTAAGAAGGTGAAGTCAAAATTTGTGGTTAAAGATACAAAGTTAATGATTCCTGTTTCAGTTATCGCTAACAGAAAGTTAAGTGTTCTGGAAGCTATTGTTTCTTACCTTAGAAAACTCAAGTTAACATACCATAAGATAGCTGTTATTCTGAAACGAGATCAGCGCAATATCTGGACAGTGCATAGCAGAGCTAAGAAAAAATGGAAAAATTCCTAAGAAAAAGACTGGAAGAGCTTGTTAAAGAACAGGCTGAAGCAGAGAAAAAGAAAGCTAAAGCAGCTAGTCTTATAATCAGCCTCAATGAAAAACTGGCTCAGAATGCAATAGTTATTGATGATTATTCTGAAGAGCTTGCAAAACTTAAAGGCACTGTTAAGAAATTTGAAGATACAATAGCATATTACAAAAACAGTATAGAAAGTGCTGAGAATACTTTGGAAGGGCATCAAAAAAGTATTGTGTGGGAAAAGATACTAAAGGAAACATCTTTGTTAACTGCTGCTGCAAGCGTAATATTAACAAGCTTGATTGTAGTTCTGATATGGAGTTAACAAGCAAAAACATTATAAAAAATCGATTTTTCAGTTTTTGCATGGAAACCAATGAAAACTACGCAGTAAAAGACATGAACTTGGCAGAACAAGGACTTTTGAACATTGAATATGCAGAAAGCCAGATGGGAGCACTGCTTAAAGTAAAGGAACGCTTTGAAAAGGAGAAGCCACTTGAAGGAATAAAAGTAGGAATGGCTCTGCATGTTACCAAAGAAACAGCTGTTCTGGTAAAAACCCTTATTGCAGGAGGCGCTGATGTTGCTATTTGCAGTTGCAATCCGTTAAGCACACAAGATGATGTAGCTGCTGCGTTGGCTAAATCTGGCATTAAAGTTTATGCTTATAAGGGAGAGTCAAAAGAAGATTACTATAACTTTTTAGACAAAGTTATTGCATTCAAACCACAGATTACAATTGATGACGGTTGCGATTTAGTGACAGAAATACATAATAAGAATCCTGAGTTGATTGACGGAATTATAGGCGGAGCAGAAGAAACAAGTACAGGAGTCATAAGATTGCGAGCTATGGAAAAAGACAATGCATTAAAGTATCCAGTCATAGCTGTTAATGACGCAAACACAAAACACTTGATGGACAATATAAAAGGCACAGGCCAATCTACAGTAGATGGTATTCTAAGAGCAACTAACACCATCATAGCTGGGAAAAACTTTGTTGTATGCGGTTATGGTGAATGCGGAAAAGGCTTAGCAAAACGAGCGCAAGGAATGGATGCTAATGTTATTGTTACAGAAGTTGACCCATTCAGAGCATTGCAAGCAGCTATGGACGGGTTTAGAGTTATGCCTATCAAAGAAGCTTCAAAAGAAGGAGATATTTTTGTTACAGTAACTGGCAATAAGAATGTGATTGATATTAATCATATGAATTTAATGAAGAATGGGGCCATTCTAGCAAATTCAGGACATTTTGATGCTGAAATTAATGTTAATGAGCTTGAAAAAGTTGCAAAGGATAAAAGAACTATACGTGAATTCATGGATGAGTACACATTAGCAAATGGAAGTAAGATTTTTATCTTGGGCCAAGCTAGGTTGATTAATTTGGCAAGTGCTGAAGGCCATCCATCAGCAATAATGGCTATGTCTTTCTGTAACCAAGCTTTTGCTTGCGAATATCTAGTTCAAAACAAAGGAAAACTAGAACCAAAAGTTTACGTTTTGCCAAAGGAAAAAGATGACGAAGTTGCTCAGCTTCAGTTAGAAGCAATGGGCATCGAATTCGACACTTTGACGGAGGAGCAAAGTAAATATCTCAATTCTTGGCAAGAAGGCACCTAAGAAAGTATCCTGTAAAAAACGTCAAATATTGGGGTGTTGGTTGTTACCAGGAAAAAGTCTGCTTTCAAGTCAAGGCAAGTTTTGTTAAGGTTTGAAACGTGATTGCCAAGCTGAGATTCGTACTGTGAGATTAGTCTTGGGCTTACGTAAGTGCGCAAGATTTCATGAGTTTCTGCGTCTTCAAGCTTAACATCTCCTGAAATCTCCAACTCTTTTTCGCTTGGGTCAAGCACTTGAACAAGCTTTATGTCATGGTTGCCAAGCTTTAACAAGCCTTCTTTTACTTCTTCTGGATCCAAAAGAAAATCAGATATTATTATGATTAAGGATTTTGTGCCAAGAAGCTTGCTGTACTTCGCCATTGCATCAAAAAACTTTGATTTACCCTTAATCTTGACTTTATTGAGATGGTCTATCATTGTTGCAACGTGCTCCAAACCACGGCGAGGCTGGAAAACATCAAGACTGTCTGAAAAAGTAGCGAATTGGAATCTCTCATGTTCTTTCAGAGAAAGGTAAGCAAATCCAACTCCAAGCATGGAAGCGTAGTCAAATTTCTTTGGCTTGCCATAATTCATGCTCGCACTGTCATCTACTATGACGTGCACAGTCATGTTTCGCTCCTCTTCATATTTTTTGATGTATAAGTGGTCTGTTCTGGCATAAATTTTCCAGTCTATCTGCCTAAAATCATCGCCTTCAGAATAAATACGGTGGTCTTTAAGTGTCGAACCACTGCCAAGATTTATAGATGCTTTGTTGCCAAAATATTTAGAAGTTACACGCTTGCTAAGTATTAAATGGAACCGGTCTAGTTCTCCTAAGAAATCTGCAGTAATCATTTTTTGATTTTATCCAAAAACAGTTTTACAGCATCATCAGGGGTCATGCCTTTTCTTTCTGCTTCAAAATTAAGGATAAGTCTATGGCGCAATACAGGATATGCCATAGCTTTTATGTCATCAGAGCTAACATGATTTCTTCCATTGATCAAAGCTCTGGCTTTTGCTGCCACAATAAGACCAATTGAAGCACGAGGGCTTGCTCCATACTCAATTACATCTTTCTTATTTCGCGTAGCTGTAATCAGTTTAACAACTTCCTGCTTTAAGTCAGTAGCTACAGGAACTTGCCTTGAAAGCTGCTGCAAAGAAAGCAAATGGTTTTTGGTCATAACAACCTTAAGACGCCTTTCAGAATGTTCGTATGCATACTTGTTAACAACTTCAACTTCTTCATCATAAGTTGGATAATTTGCTTTTATTTTTAGCAGAAAACGGTCTGACTGAGCTTCTGGCAAAGGATATGTTCCTTCTTGCTCAATAGGATTTTGAGTGGCAAGAACAAAAAACGGCTTATCGAGCTTGTAAGTAGTATTGCCAACAGTAACCTGCTTTTCCTGCATTGCTTCCAGCAAAGCTGACTGAGTTTTTGGAGTTGCACGGTTTATTTCATCTGCCAGAACAATGTTTGCAAAAACAGGTCCAGGATGGAATTTGAACTCACGACTGCCGCCGTGCTCCTCTATAACATAAGTTCCTGTTATGTCAGAAGGCATCAAATCAGGAGTATGCTGGATTCTGCTAAAGCGCAAATCCATTACTTTAGCTAATGTTCGGACAGTAAGTGTTTTCGCAAGCCCAGGATAGCCTTCAAGCAAAGCATTGCCATCAGAAAGCACAGAAACCAATATCTGCTCTACAACACGGTCCTGGCCAACCACAACTTTTCTTACTTCTGAGAAAAGCTCTGAAAATATCTTCTTATAGGCAATCATTTCCATTTAAACTTTAATAAACAGAAATATAAAGGTTTCTGTTTAAGAACCAGCCAGCGTGTTAAAGTAGTTCTTCACTAATTTAAGGTCTTCCTTTGCAATTTCTTCTTCAAAGCTTTCTGCTGCCACAGCTTGGATTTCAGAAGGGTAAGACTCGGAGAAATCAGGGAAATCAGCTTCCTGGATTTCTCTGATTGAGAGTTCTGTTCCTGCAGGCCTAATCCTTATTTTGATTTCATCATCTCCAAGCTTTACTACAGTTGGCTTTCCGTAAATATCATCACTGGTTTTCTTCAAGCCAGTATCCTGGCTGCCGACTGCAAACCGTATCTTTGAGCTGCCTGAGCCGCCTGTTCCAGGGCCTTCTTCTGCTTCCTGTGATTCCTGATCAACTAAGTTAAAGTTGAAATTAAGCACTCCAAAAGTTACTGGAGAAAGCAATAATATCAGAAATGCCAAAGCAACTATTCCTATAGATTTCATATAAATCTTTCTTTCATTAAGAAAAGTTGATTCTTCAACCTGTCTTAAATCATGAAGAACTTCTGAGTGAAGCTCTTTAACAACAGGATTTTCTTCAGTTGAATGTTCTGCAGCTGTCCTAAGCTTTTCATCTAAATTTTGGTATTTTTGCTCAACAAGCTTTATTTTGCTCAGTTTAAGCTTCTTTCTCAAAACATAAACAAAATAAATCAGAGAGATAGTTACAGGATATATAAGCGGAAGGTTGAAAATAGAAAGCACCAGAAGCAAGATAAGAAACAGAAGAATTGTGTTTATTGAAGTATCAAATATAATCAGATTGTTAAGAGTGTTCCTCACGTCAGCTATTGCGTTTTTGAATGCTTTCATCTTAACACGTATAATCCGGATTAATCTGCTTATTCAGGCTGCAGATGTCATCGTTTAAGGCGTTAATCCTGTTTTTCTGATTTGTAACAGCGCTGTCAAGATCTGCTATTTCTATGTCCTTTTTGAGGATGTCATATTTTGCATCAGACAATTCAGATTCTGTTTGCTCCAATAATACTGTTGTTGAAGCAAGCTTTTCCTGAGTTGCTGTAAGCTCTGTGTATAGTTTGTCTCTTTCAGCTTTAAGCCTGTTATAGAGTTCCTCAAGCTTTTTCTTATCAGTTGACTTAACTGAAAGCTCAGTGGTTGTACGATTAAGCTCAGTAAGTTTTGTTGTGAAGTTCTTGCTGATTTTGCTCAGCTCTTCTGCTGTAGTCTCATATGTTTCTGAAATATTCTTAAAGTTGCTCTGATAATACGTAGTTAAAAGGACAATCGAAAGCAGAACTATAAGAACTAACACCAACATAAGCAAATTTACGTTTTTTCTCATATATGCCATTTTTATTAACTAAAAGTGTTAATCATTTATTTGTTTTTCCCTCTTGCACTCTGCGAACAGCTATTTCTGCCAAAAATACCAAAAGAGCTGCCAATAAGAATATCCAGGAATAAGAGGAAGGCGCAGATATTATGCGCTTTGAATCGGATTTTACTTTTTCCACTATTTCTTTTACATCCTGCTGGCTGAAAATTTTCCCTCCTGTAATGCTTAATGCCTGTTCAAGGTCAGGATTCATGCCAGTCATAGCATATTCTTTTTCATAATTAACTGATGCAACAGCATCAAAAAACTTTGCTGAGCCAGTTTCTTCAGGAGTAAAAGAAGCTTCATACAATCTTTTGCCTATTTTTGAGAATTTCAAAGAGTCATGCTCAGGAAAGCTTCCTGATACAACATGAATTTCCATCTTATCTCCGAGATGAATATCTTTTATATCAACATCAAATTTCTTATTTCTGCTTAAGTCTCCAATAGCCCAATTAACAGACCTTGTAATAAGAGCTGAATTCTTAGAAGAAAGCAATTCAGAACCCCAAGCAGAACCGTCATCTGTGGAAATCGCTACTATCCTTCCAAGACCAAGCCTTGAAACAGTTACAACAGGATTGTTGTTGTGGGTTGCTACAAGCAAGTCTGCATTAGGCTTTGGAACAACCTGATTAAAGCCGTTAACTTTTGCTGAAATTTTCAATCCTCTTGTTATGAAATGGTGAGAGTTTACAATCTCAAGTGAAAAAGAAGAGCCAGAAGGCGAATCTTCTGATTCACCAAAAAGAACTTTAAGACGTTCTGTTTCATCAGGCTCAAAATAATAGCCATTGCCTGTATTAGCAATATCCTGCATGTGCTTACGATTAGTGCCTTCACCAACTCCAACAGCATATACTTTAATTCCAGTGTTTGCAGCTATCTGCGCATTGTGCAAATCATCTGCATAGCTTCCTGATTTTCCGTCAGAGAATATTATGATGTTTCTGCTTCCTTCCAAAGGACCAAGTATTTTTCTTGCTGCTTTTATTCCTTCATCAACTCTTGTGCCGCCTTTGTATACCAACTTTTCAATTCTTCCTCTAATGTAAGCTTCGCTTCCAAGAATTTTTGTTAAGTCTGAAACTATAAAAGCATCTGTGTTAAATGCTATGACAGCTACTCTATCATTTTTCCTTAAATCATCAAGAACTCCAATTGCCAATGCTTTTTCAACTTCTTGAACTCTTGCATTTGCTCCTTTTTTAAAGCCTGCTCCGGTAGAACCTGAGATATCTATTACCAAAACAATGCTCACATCATCTTTCTTGCCTTCTTTGCCTTTTCCAACCCTAACAGGAAGCATTCCTTCAAAGAGCGAGTTTCTATAACCTCCTCGGTCATACGAATTCTTCCCTCCAAAAACAACCAATCCATTGCCATCAACCACATAATTGCTTAACTTGTTTACATCAATTTCAGATTCACGCATGTCATCAAGAACAACTGCTGAATAACTGTTAAGATTGCTTTGAACACTGCTAACAGATGTTGTATGGTATAAAGATGTTAATATGTTACTTACAGGAGCTGAGTCTTTTCCTACAAAAAGAATTTTTGGTTTTGGTTCGACTTTAACAGTTTTATAAAAAACATTGTTCTGGTTGAAGAAATCAGTTATTATTACTTCTGCCTTTATAGTATGGTAACCTTCAGCAAACTTTTTTGTAATTGATGCAACATTACTGCCTGAATAAACACCATTAAGAACTTCTGCATTATTTATAGACACAATCAACCTGTATTCTCTTGTATTGCCAACTTGGTTTACAACTATATCAAATGTGTTTTCCTCTGCATTTGTTGTAACCCTAGACCCAAAAACCATTACAGATGTATCGTCTTTATTTACCTGAAGGTCGACAGCGCTTATTGTTGAATTCAAGCTGGATGCAAGCACAAGCATATCGCCCAAGCTCCTGCCATAATTATTATTGCCATCGCTTACTAACAAAATGTTATCATCGCCATCATTTGCCGCTATCAAAGCATCACCGATTGCTGAAATATCTCCAGAAGCAAATGTTTTAGAACGCACAGGAATGCTTTTCTTAAGCTCATTCTCCAGGCTAGAAATTCCTGAAGTGTCAAAAATACCCATTGAACTTGAGTTATCTATTAGTAAAGTCAGAGTTGGATCTCCTGTTCTTAAAACAGTTTGAAGAGTGAAAGGAGAAGCCATTGCTATTATCAAAAATATAAAAATAAGTGAGCGGGAAATTAAAATAAACGAGCGTTGCTTAACTTTTTCTTGGAAAGTTTTTCTTGCCTGAATTTTTTTAAATTTAACAAAATCTTTTCTTATTATTAAAATAAGTGCTGCAAGAACAGGCAAAATCAGCAAAAGCAGTTTAGGATTTTGAAATTCTACCATTATAAATCGCCTCTGAATTTTATATAAAGCAGCTCTGCAAATATCAAAATAGCAGCAAGAAGCGCTAAAAGAGAATCAAAACTTTTTGTCTCTGTCAACTTTGACGTTTCAATAGTTATCTGTTTTTCCTCTTCAGAGAAAGCAGTTGCATCAGAGCTCACTGAAGATTCGCGAATGTTAAGGAGATTGGCTGCCACTTTTCTGTCATAAGTATAAAACCCTGCCTTGTCTAAAAGCAAGCGGTCTGTTTTTATTTTACCAAGCGGAGTATCAACAGTTTGTTTTTTTATCACATCAATTCTTCCAGTCTCAAAGTTAAAATTATCCAAGTTCTCTGTTTTTGCTAAAAAGTTAATCAGCCTTGACCAAAATTGAGGGTAAGTTATTGAGCTTTTGAAACTGCTGTAATCATCAAGCAAGCCATAGTACACCACAGTTCCAGAGCCAAGGCCAGACAAGGTAAGAACAGGGCTATCCTGGGCGCTTACAATAGTAGTTGCCCCGTCCTTAGCTTTAACATTCAGGAATCTTTCATTAACTCCAAAATCAATGCCATCGGTAAAGTAATTTGTTATGTTTATTATGTTTCTTGAAACTCCTCCTAAGCCAAGAACTTCAACAGGCAAAAATTTTATTTTTGCACTATCAAGATCCTCCTGGGTTGTTATTATAACACTTGAGCCATTCTTTGTTGAGCGTTCAATTTCATTATAATAGCCAGGCAGCATTAATTTTGCGTCAAACTTGTGAAGTATAATCACATCGTAATCAAATTTGCTGACAACAGGCGGCTTTGCAATATCCAAGCTTATGTCAGAAGCTGCTAAAAGAGCTGCCTCAAGATTGGTTTTCTCAGAGTTTGTTATTAACAGAACCTTTGTTTTTGTGTTCGCAGGAACACTAACATAAGCAGTATTGTCTGCTTTAAAGTCATCGTCAACAATCAGCCTTACTTCAGTCTGGCCTTGAAGCGTATCAAATTCAAATTCTTCCAAAGAGCGCGGTTCAAGGGTAATAGTTGCCTGGTCTTTTATTCCGTTGTTAACAACCTGTATTTTCACTGTTTCTGCTTTTTTATTGAAATTTTCCAAAGCAACTTTAGCAGTGGATTTGTCAACATCCAAGTCAATAATGCCAACATTACTTGCCTGACCTCCAAAATTAAAAAATCTAACAACAGCATCTTTAGAAACTGACCGCTTAGCTACCAAAGGGTCAATACCTTCTGTAGCTATAAAATCGCTTAACACAATAATCTTGCCTTTTCCTCCCAACAAATCACGGGCAACCAAAATTGCATCGCCAATGTTTGAGCTCGTGTCCAGCGGTTTAATAGCTTTCAAAACTTTTTTAGCAGCTTCAGGGTTGCTGCTTTCCAACACAACCCTTGGAACATTGGAAGCAAGAACAAGGCTGACTCTGCCTTTAAGAAGCTCCTCAGCTTTGCTAACAGCCTGTTCAAATCTTGTTTTACCATCCTGTTCGGTCTGCATGCTTGCAGACACGTCCAGAACAATAACCAGGTTTCCAGACTTTTCAGCTGTTACTTCTGAAAAAAATCCCATAACAGAAAATGCAAGAAGCGAAAGTATGAGAAGCTGAAGCAAAAATAAAACACTCCTGATAAGATGCCTGAGAAACGAATGAAATCGCGTAGAGCCATGCTGACTAATAAAAAACATGAGAGATGGTATTGTCTGTTCAGTTGGCTTAGGCCTGCGTAAATACAAGATTACGAACGGTATAAGAGCAAGAAACGCTAAACCTCCAATAAGACGTTCGAATGGCATATTCAATCAACATTGGAGTTTAACATGTTTTAAAGTTTTCTACTACTGCTTTTCAGAATTAGTTCATTATAACATTAATGGCAATAATAACTATGTTAATCTTTCTTCTTCTCTTTTTTCTTCTTCATGGATTCAGCTTCGTCTTTCTCATAGCCTTCTACAAATGCGCCTTCTTGCGGTTCAATTTCAGCATCGTCTACCATTTGCTCGCGCTCATCTGCTTCATCAATATTTTCTTCCTGTTCTGGATCTTTTTCTGCCATTGTGTTGCACCTCGTTATACCTTTAGCTGCCTTGGTTCAGCTTCACTGAACCTAATTTTTCCCTCCCTTCGAAAAGTTAAGGGAGGGAAAAATTAGCCCTGGGGCGAGGCAGCTTCGTTAAATATTAAAACTCATCCATCTTTTTCTGCTTCTTCATTGCAAGCATTTTCTTATAAGGAGCCCATGTTTTCCTGAAGATATCAGGATGTTTTTCAGCGTTTTCCTTCAAAAACTTGGCTGTTTTCGGATCTGCCATGTATCCAGAACCAAAGTCTCCTGCTTCTTTTTTAATTTTTTCTATTTCTTCCTCTCTTGTAACCTTTGCGAGTATGGAAGCAGCAGCACACTCAACGTAATTTAAGTCTGCTTTATGCTCAACAACAGCATCAACCTTTTTGTTGTCAAGCAAGTTTAGCAAGTATTTTTTGTAAGCACTAACATTGTTGCTCGGACAGTCAATTATAATTTTATCCGGCTTTAGTGCATTAATTATCTTGGCAGAAGTCTGAGCTTCAAGCCAGTTAAGATTTAAGTCATCAGATTCTAATGCTGCGTCTATTTCTTTTGGAGATACTACAAGTATCTTATGTTTTTTAACAATAGAATTTATTTTCTTGAACAAAGCAACTCTTTTTTTTTGCGATAATAATTTAGAATCTTTCACTCCAATGCTTTTCAAACTCTCAATGTCTTCTTCGTCCACCAATACGCCTGCCATTACCATGCTTCCTATCAATGGACCTCTAGCCGCTTCATCAATTGCTACTGTTAAAACCATAAACTATCAGTGTGAGAAGCAGTTTTTAAAGTTTTAGCCTAAAGATTTATAAATCAATCTAAGGTTCTTTTGCTTTATAGCGGAATAGGGCAGAATCTGCAACACGAGTTGTAGTTGTCCAACTAGGAGTGCCCGATGGGCTCATAACCCATAGGTCGCTGGAAGTTCAATAGGAACTAGCGAATTCAAATTAGTGAATGTTTTGGCATTTACTATGGGTCTCCAGCTTCCGCTACTTTTGAGCCAAAGCGAGTATTCGCTTTGGCTTTTTTTTAATTGCATAAAATTTTCTCTGTAATTTGTCAACTTTAATTAGTTCTATTTTGTTTTTATTTATTAAACGATTTAAGACATCTCTTACAGTAGCATTATTTATTTTTAAATTTCGTGTAATTTCATTTCGGTAACTGGTTTTGCTACGTTGTATATAAGAGAATATTTGTTGTTCATTAAGTTCAGGATTTGTTCTTAGTCTAGTAATATTAACGCTATTCTTCAGTTCTCTTGCTTTCTTTCGACCTACTTGTGTTACAAAATATCCTTTTTTATCAATAGAAAGATATCTTTTTTGAATAAGTGTTGTAATCCTAGCATGGATAGCACGTCTACAAAGATAATTAAAGAGCTTATGTACGTCTCTTATGCTGAAAAATTTTTCTTTTAAATCTAAAAGTTTTACCAAAGTTATTTCCCATGCTTTTGACTTAAAATTCTTAACAACATCCTCTAATCTTTTTTGATGTGATTTCAGAGCAAAGCCTATTCTTAGAAACTTAGTTACATTTTCTTTATCTCCAAAATAAAGCATGTATTTGTAACCGTAATCTTTTATATAATACTTTAAGATTTTTGAACGTATATCAAATTTTGTGTTTAATAATTTACATAGTTCTTGCAGATACGATAAATCAACACTATGAAATCTGACATCGTTCCCTTTCCTGTAATCATATACTGATCCTTCCATAGCGAAAGCATAACGTAAATAAGTAATCACAACATTTTCTGGAGAGTTCCAAATCCATTTCGGAATTCTAGCATCTTCATCAGATTTATGAATATCTAAACAAGAATGTAAAAATCTAGAAAAAGTACTTCTTGAAATGTGTAACATTAAGCAACCATTCTTTTCAGTAATTCTCCCAGATATGCCGAAATATTTGTAACATATATCTGCAAACTCTTTTACTTTTTGCAAATCTTTCTTTTGCGAAAACATAACAGAAGAATAATTTTTCCCCACACACCCATCTAAAATCATAGCTGCTATTTTCGCTAAATCTTCATTCAATATTATCGGAAGTTTAATGTAAAAAGGGTATGCTTTACCGTATTGCAAACAAACGGTTCCATTCTGTTCAGAATAATTAAGCTCTTTCGGAATATCTTTCTTTTCAATTTTAAGGTATGTTGTTTGATACATTTTATTCTCCTCCAAAAACCTCAATCTAACGTTGAGATTTCTTGCACTTGTTGAAAGAAATCTCATAGTTTGGCGAAGAGGACTTCTTAGCCAAG
>NZCN01000010.1 GCA_002688315.1 Candidatus Woesearchaeota archaeon
GACTGCAGTGACACTGACAATAACAATCCTTCTGTTGCTGGCATTACAAGCTCAGAAATTTACGCAAACGGGTATTCTGAAGACACCTGCGTAGGAAATGATTTGCTTGAGTTTTATTGCGGAAGCAATGGTCCTGACGTTAGAGCCGTCAACTGCATTAATGGATGTTTTGCAGGAGCTTGTGATTAGAATTTCATCCTTAATAGACGGTCAGACCATTTTTTCCAACCTTTTCTAAGACTGTATTTAGTTTCTTCTGCTTCTTCTTCAGTCACTTCCAACTTTCCTGCTAAATCGCTTAACTTTGAAGACATGAATCTGTTTACATAAAAAAGGAATATATAAAATTATCGAAACGAATTGAAAGATTTTCGAGTTTTCCGAAAATTATCCGTCGAGAAAAATACCATTGGACACTGGACATGAACGGATAAGGTATATAAAGAAGCAAACATATAGAATTTCATTAAAAGTTAAACAACCTTTAAATATCAGCCGTTTTTGCTTTTATAATAGCAAATAGCGGCATTTTAAAAAATGCAATGCCGAATAGTAAACGAGATAATTGGAAAGAAGCCAAGAACATTAACAGCTACAGAAGCTTCTTGGTTGGCAGGAGTCATTGATGGAGAAGGGTCGGTAGGTTTGTACGATTACGGAAAAGAAGGTAGAAGAGTTTATATTCAAATGTCAAACACAAATAAAAAGTTTGTAGAGTATATGAAAAAAATAATAGGTTGCGGATCTAATATTACTCGTTATGAATTTCATAGATCGCATAAAGGAAGAAAACCAATTTACCATTATGGATTAAAAGGTTCTGCGAGGTGTTATGTTGTGCTTAAGCAGATATTGCCTTATTTAATTATTAAAAAAGATAAAACTGTGAAGATAATCAAAGAAATTGAGGAGAAACCTTTTGGGAGATGGAAGAACGCAACAAAAGAAGCGAGACAAAGACAATCACAATTAATAAAAAAGTCCTGGAAGAATCCCATTCATAGACTAAATAGACTTGAAGGTATTAGAAAATACTATACGGAGGTGAAAGCATGAGAGCTCTCATAACAGGTATAACCGGCCAAGATTTTAATGGCAGACGGTTCATATCTTGCAGAGTTTTTGCTGAGCAAAGGCTATAAAGTGTATGGAATTGTAAGGCGCTCAAGTCTTGAGAAAGATGACCGAATAAGTCACTTGAAAGACAAGATAGAATTGATTCAGGGAGATTTGCTAGACCAGCAATCATTAATAGAAGCTATTAAAACCACAAAGCCTGATGAAGTTTACAATCTTGCAGCCCAAAGCTTTGTCCCAACCTCATGGAACCAGCCTGTGCTAACAGGAGAATTCACTGCACTTGGCGTTACAAGAATGCTTGAGGCAATAAGGCACATAAATCCAAAAATAAAGTTTTATCAAGCTTCTAGTAGCGAAATGTTTGGAAAAGTGCGAGAAACACCGCAGAAAGAAGATACTCCATTCTATCCAAGAAGCCCTTACGGAATTGCTAAAGTATACGGCCATTACATTACTGTTAACTACAGAGAAAGCTATGACATGTTTGCAGTTTCAGGAATACTTTTCAATCATGAATGCGTAACAGCAGAAACTCCCGTTATTATCAAAAAAAGAGGAATTATCGATATTCTTCCGATAGGGGATGTTTACATTGCTAAAGAAAAAGGTACAAATAAACAAACTTTAGATGTCATTCATGATAATTTAGAAATATGGGACAAGAATGGGTTTGTACGAGTTACTACTGTTACCTCAACGCGAGCGAAGACGCGATGGGAACAGAAAAAAGTTATTCGTGTTAGTGGTCGTCAAATGAATTTAGAAGCAACAGAAGATCATGTTTTTTTTATGCAAGATGGACAGAAACGAGCAAGTGAAATTAAGCCAGGTGATAGGGTAGAACTTGTAAATCTTCCAGACAGTAATGAAGTCTCTTCGGTCACATTAGAAGAAGCTCTGCTACTAGGCATGTTCGTTGCTGATGGTTCAGCTTATATTAATGGTAATCACGCTAAGGCTAGGTTTATCAATACAGATAAAGACTTAAGAATGCTTTTTTCTAGACTTTGGAAAACAGTTACTCTTGGATTTTCATCAGAAGGTAAAGGAGTATCTGGGTTTCCTCCATATAGAAAAGTTCCTTATTTAAGTCTAAATGGTTCTCCAGAATATAATAATTGGTTGTTAAAAGAGTGTTACACTTATAGGAGATTTAAAAAAGTACCACGTAAGATACTTAACTCAAATATTGATGTTTGGAAAGCTTTTTTACGAGGATATAATATGTGTGATGGTTTGAAAAAGAGTCCTACAGTCTATGAATACAAGAATTTTAAAACCAATTCTCCTTCACTAGCATTAGGTTTGTGGTGGATGACAGAAAAAGCACTGAATCAAAAACTAACATTAAATTTAGAGGAGCGCGATGGAAAGCATTACTATTCTATGAATCTAAGATCACCTATTGTAGTTGGGAGTAAGGGTCAACATTTAGTACAAGACAGCTTATCTATCTTAAAAGTAACGCCTGTTGATTATACAGGTTGGTTAGTAGATTTTGCAACAGATAGCGGAACTTTCCATGCAGGAGTAGGTAAAGCTTTGATTCATAACAGCCCACGAAGAGGAATGGAATTTGTAACAAGAAAAGTCAGTGATGCAGTTGCTAAAATAAAGCTTGGCATGCAAAAAGAATTGCTTCTGGGAAACATGGACGCAAAGCGCGATTGGGGCTTTGCAGGAGATTATGTTGAAGCAATGTGGCTTATGCTTCAGCAAGATAAACCAGAAGATTTTGTAATAGGAACCGGAGAAACACATTCTGTAAAAGAATGGGTGGAAACAGCATTTAACCATGTTGGATTGAATTACAAAGATTTTGTGAAGCAGGATGAAAGGTTCATGAGGCCTGCTGACGTTGATGTTTTAGTTGCAGATACTTCAAAAGCTAACCGTATTCTTGGCTGGAAACCAAAAATTAAATTTAATGAATTAATAGCAATGATGATTGATGCTGACCTTGAAAGACTAAAGAAAAATAACAAATAAAGTGCGAATTAACTTTATAAAGGACAGGCGGAATGCATTTTCTTATGAAAGCTTTTATTACAGGCATTAATGGCTTTGTAGGAAGATATCTTGCAAAATATCTTCTTGAAAAAGGTTTTGAAGTAACAGGAATCGACAGGAATAGCGTCGAGGTTAAAGGCTGCGATGTTGAAGAATGCGACATATTAGATAAAGAAAAAGTGGAATTATTAATTGAAAAAATCAAGCCAGATGTAATATTTCATCTTGCTGCGCTTTCATCTGTTAAGCAAAGCTTTTCAAACCCTGAAGATACCAAGAAAGTAAGCATAGAAGGGACAAAAAATTTGTTTGATGCTGTTATTGAAGCAAACATAAACCCAGTAATTCTGGTTATTTCTTCATTACAAGTTTATGGTGCTCCAGACAAAGTTCCAATAACTGAAGATTCTGAGTTAAGGCCTGCAAGTCCTTATGCAGAAGCAAAAGTAGAGCAGGAAAAATTGTGTAAAGAGTATTTTAAAAAAGGCTTGAAGATAATAATAACCAGAAGCTTTAATCATACAGGCCCTGAGCAAAGTGAAGAGTTTGTATGGCCAAGCTTTGCAAAACAAATCGCTGAAATTGAAACTGGAAAAAGAAAAGAGATAAAAGTAGGAAATCTTAGTGTTAAAAGAGACTTCAGTGATGTAAGAGACATAGTAAGAGCTTACCTTCTTGCAGTGGAAAAATGCGAGCCTGGAGAAACTTATAACATATGCAGCGGAAAAGCGTACAACATTGGAGAAATGCTGGATATTCTAAAATCATATTCAACTACAGATATTCAAGTAATTGTTGAGCCAAGCAGATTGAGAAAAATTGATGTTCCATTGCTTTACGGAAACAACTCAAAGTTTTTCAAAGCAACAGGATGGAAACCTGAAATACCTTTTGAGCAAACTCTTAAAGATATTCTGGAATACTGGCGAAAGCGAGTATGATTAAGTTTATATAAACAATTTCAGTGCTTTTTTTCTATGAAAATTCTTGTTACAGCAACAACTTTCCCACGGTGGAAAGGAGACACAGAACCTAGTTTTGTGTACGACTTATCAGAATTGCTTGCAGAACATTTCGAAATTATAGCTTTACTGCCGCACCACAAAGGAGCTGCTTCCCGCGAGATAATGGGAAATGTAAAAGTAATACGCTTCCCTTACTTCTTCACAAGATTTGAGAAGCTGTGCTATGATGGAGGTGTTATCCCAAACACTAAAAAATACTGGTATGCAAGATTTTTAATGCCTTTACTCGTAATCTCAGAGATAATTTACGCATTTAAGATTGCAAAAAAAGCAAAAGTAGATGCTATCCATGCTCACTGGATTGTTCCGCAGGGTTTTGTCGCTGCAGTTGTAAAGAAACTCACAGGAATACCCTATGTTGTTACTGCGCATGCTGGCGATGTTTTTCCGTTAAAAAACAAAGTTTTGAAATGGTTTGGAAAACTAGCGCTGAAAAATGCTGCTTATTGCACTGTGAACAGCAATGCAACAAAACAAGCTGTTGTTGATGTGGCAAATGTTCCAATAGACATTATTCCCATGGGAGTTGACATATCTGCTTTTTCTCCTTCAAAAAAAGACAATGCATTAAGAAAAAAATACAAGGTAGAAGGGCTTCTTATATTGACAGTTGGCAGAATGGCTGAAAAGAAAGGATTTACTTATTTAATTAGCGCAATGCCAAAAATTCTGAAAAAGCTTCCTCAATCAAAACTCGTGATTATAGGAGACGGGCCTAAAAAGGAAAGCCTTATTGCCCAAGTGAAAGAACTTAAGCTTGAAAATAAAGTAATCTTTACAGGAAAAGTAACCCATAAAGAGCTTGAAAAATGGTATCCAACTGCAGATGTTTTTGCACTGCCTTCAATAGTAACCAAAGGAGGAGATACTGAAGGATTAGGAGTTGTTCTTTTAGAAGCTATTGCCTCAGGAACACCTGTTATAGGCAGCGATGTAGGAGGAATCCCAGACATAATAAAACACAACAAAACAGGCATTTTAGTGCCTCAAAAAGACCCGGATAAATTGGCAGGTGCAATTGTAAGAATACTTGGAGACAAAAAATTCAGTAAGAAACTTGCAAAAGATGCTACAAGCTTTGTTAAAGAACGATTTGCATGGAGCATAATTGCTGAGAAGTTTTCTGAACTGTTCAGAAAAATCCGTTAACACGCTGAGGCATTAAGTCAAGCAGTCTTTTGAAATCTTCCTTCTTTAATTCCTTCATTACAAACAATGCAATAAAGTAAATACCCCATAATAAAGCATACAGTACAGGCAGGAAGAATTTATTTTGTAAATCTATTTGCAAAGCTATTACAAATATCAAAATTGATGCTAAAATTACTTTAACTAAACTGGAATAATTAAAAGGGTTTCCTATTTTTCGGTAAACAATCAAAAACAAAATTAGCATTAATAATATTGAAGTTAATGTTGTTGCAATTGCTGCTCCGACAAGATAATAGCGGGGAATTAAAGTGAGATTAAGGGTTATGCTTAATACAAGTACGCCTGCTGCTGTAGCTGCGCTGAGTGATGGCTTAATAGCATTAATCACAGTTGCAAACAAGTAGCTTAATGTCAGTGCTGCTATTCCTATTGTTAAAACTGAAAGCGGAAGGCCGGCTGCTGCATATTCCGAACGGTAAAGCAGCATAACCAATGGCTTTGCAGTCATTGATATCATTATTGTTGAAGGAATCAAAAGCATAAGGACGTATCTAAATGCTCCCTGAACAAATTGTTTAGTATCTTTCTTAGCTGCAATTTTTTCTGCTATAGCAGGCAGCATAACCATGCCTAAAGCTGTTAACACAAAATAAGGTATGCGTGCAATAGTGCTTGCTGCAGTGTAATATCCAGTCAAAGAATTATCCTGCAACAATGTTTTAACCAAAAATAAGTCAACACTCAAAAAAATTGTGATAAGCCCTATGAATGCAGTTATAGGAAGAGCGAACTTGTACAAAGAAGCTGTCTTGTATTCAGCAAACTTAATTTTTGAAACAAACGCAAAATAAATCAGAGCAACAAAAGCTGCTAATGGAAGAGCTAAAATAGCTCCTGACAATGAAAAAAAGTATGCTAACAAAAAAGTCAGTATCAGCCTGCTGCTTGAATAAGCAATAAGCTGCGTTGCCTGTTTGCTAAACTTGCCAATACCTGTAAGATACCCGCCATACACTGCTGAAAGAGCGTATATAACTACCAAAGGAGTCAGAAACTGAAATAAATCAGCAAGTTCTGGATCACGCAACAGAATTGCTATTGGTGTTGCAAGGAAATAATAAACCAAAGCAAGAATCATGCTAATAATAAACTGCTTCTTAAGAACACTTCCTGCAATAGCCTGCGCTTGCTTTTTATCAGACGCAGAAAACTTTGAAACAGCTTGCATAATTCCAGGAGTAATCAAAAGATTTATTATCGTTGCAACAGCAAACACAACACCAAACTGGCCGTACAAGCCCGGTCCAAGCAATCTGCCAAGTCCAAAGCTGATTATAGCTCCAGAAAATAGCAAAGACATCTGAGCTGCGATTATGTACGCTGAGTTTCTTGTTGCTGACATGTGGAAAAAAGCATTCGGTGTGCTTATTTAAAGATTTTGAGTATATTTTAGCTTTCTTTTCAGAACAAGAAGTGCGAAAGCTGCAATAATTGTAAGGATTGTTATTGCAAAACCATAATAGAATCTTGTTGGAACGTATTTGAAAGTTATTACGTCTCCTTCATTTACAAAAACTCCAGTGGATATAAGACTAGTAGTTAGTTTCTCTGCTTCTTTGCCGTTTATGCTTGTTTTCCATTCCTTAAACTTGTAGAATTTCTCGCTTAATACAAGAAGCCCTGAGTTAGTAGCACGAATTTCAACTTTTGTGGGCTCAAAACTAATAATGTTAGCTTCTGTTACATGATTGCCTTGAGTAAGGAAAGATGTTATTGAGCCATAATTAAGTTCTCTAACTCCTTCATGCACTCTTGGCTCAACTATACCACCTTTAGCAGCAAAACTGTTCAGATTTTGTACGTCCTCCTGGGTTACGCTGCCAGAAGCAATCAAAATCATTCCATAATTGTTTAAGTTTGCTGGAAGAGTGAGAGAATTCACAATTGCTGTTTTTGAGGTGTCAAAGTTTTCATTCAAAAACAAGGAATAAGTATTGCCAAAGTTACCTGCTTCATCTCCTATGATAAGGATTGCGCTTTCTGCTATGTACGCTTCAGGCAGGAATAAATTATTTTGATACAAGTAGGAAGCTTTTAAATCACATTTACTGCATTCCTCAAACTTATCTACAAATTCCAAACCAGAAATGTTCAGCTCTTGTTTTGAAGCAATGTATTTTACATTAGCCAAACCCCAAAGCTTAGCAGAGTTCTGCTGGCCAGCAATAGATGCAAACTGGATATAATCATTAAACCATATGTTGCTGGTAGTCCAGTCAAACATTCTAATTCCAAGAGGAACCGCATACTTGGTTAATGAAAGACCAACAAAGTTTTCTCCATAAAGGTGAAGCCTGAAGTAATCATCATCAGCGCTAATGTTCTGCAGCAAATAATTTTCCTGAAGCTGCTGATCAAAATCCTTTTCAAAAGGCTGCTTTTGTATGTGATATCCAAGAACAAACAATTCAGATATTATCAAAAGAATTATTACTATAGTAGCCAGGTTTTGTTTTGTTTTTATCCGCTTAAGTATGTTTGACCAGCCAATCCCAGCCATTACAGCCATTGCCAAAGAAAACGGAGCTAAAGCATGATATATTTGCCTTGTTTTTTCATAGCCAGGCAACTGGTATACCAGCTTAGTTAAGGGAGTCTCAAGCTCTATTAACAAAGACATTGCTGCTATAGTTGCAAGCGCTAAAACATATTTTCTTCTCCAAGACAACAGAGATGCCATTGCCAGCAAGAAAATAATCCCACCAGTTCTAATAGGAGACATTTGTGTTCCAAAAATTTCAGAAGACCTTGAAAAAGTTATATGAGTGTGCCGCCATATGAATTCATCATATTCTACGCTTTCAGCACGGTTAGAAAGTTTGTTGAACTCTAAAGCAGGAAGAAGCTTAACAGCAGAAAAACCCAAAGTGAAAACAACAAGAATAATTCCAATTAAAGCTATTTTAAACAATTCATTCTTTTTAAATTGCAAGAGAGAAAACAAAAAGTATGCTCCCAAGAAAAGACCAACACCAAGGAAACACCAAAGAAAATAAATTGTTCCGCCGGAAATTAACTGGTAAGCAAACAAAGCAGCAGATATCAAAGCGTTTCTTATTGTATTTTTCTGAGTAGCCTTATATGCAAACAAAAGTATTAGCGGGAAAAACGCCAGTGGGTAAAGATGAGGCAAAATAGCCTGAAAAACAGCGTAAGCAAAGCTTCCTATGAACATGTACGCAATGCCAGATATTATTGCAGCTCTTTTATCCCTGACAAATTCATAAGTAAGCAATGACGTACCAATACCTGCAATAAGCAAATGAGCAAGGATTGAAAAATTAAATGCAAGGATAGTGTTTGGTATTAACAGCATTAGCAAATTAAGGATTCCAAAAAGAGGGACTTCTGGCTGGGAGTAAAGAGGATGGCCTCCGGAAAGCTGCGTTGACCAAAAAGGAATAGCGCTTTCTTTCCAGACAAAACCATAACTGATAAAACTTCCATTAATTTCACCATATAACCTATCGTGAACAAAGAACAAGTAAAAGACAAAAGCTGCAATAACCACTAATGTCAGATATTTATGCTTCTGAAAGTTCATTTAATTTGCGGAACAACACGTAAGATATAAAGATTGTCATATATCACAATTTTTATATATCCCCTCTCAGTTGCAAAATGTTATGGCAGAGAAAATAGTCATAGTAATGCCAGCTTACAACGCAGGCAAAACAATTGAGAGTGTTTTTTCCAGAATACCTAAGCAATTTCTTAAGAAAATTTCAGAGTTTATTGTTGTTAATGATGGAAGCACGGATGATACTGTTGAGAAAATCAAATTACTCAGCAAACACCATAAAATAAAAATGTTAACCCACGACCCTAATCGGGGATATGGCGCAGCGCAAAAAACAGGCTTTATACAGGCAATCAAATCAAACGCTGATATTGCTGTACTGCTTCATTCAGACGGGCAATACCCTCCTGAAATGCTTCCAACAATAATCAGCCCCATATTATCAGGAAACGCAGATATGGTTTTAGGCTCAAGAATACTCGGAGGAACAGCATTGAAAGGAGGCATGCCTCTGCACCGTTATATTGGAAACAGGGCTTTAACAATGCTGGAAAACCTTGCTTATGGCCTTAACATATCAGAATACCACACAGGATACATAGCTTACTCTAAGAAAGCCTTAACATCAATTCCATTACTAAAACTAAGCAACACATTTCATTTTGACGGTGAAATGATTCTGATGGCAAGCAAGCGCAAACTGCGCATAAAAGAAATAGGCATACCAACGCACTACGGAAGCGAAGAAACGTATCTGAACGCGTTCACATACGGAATAGATGTTCTCAAAATAATCTTCAAGAATTTAATCGGGAAATACAACTTTTAAAATATATCCTTGTTTTCTTTCGCCCAGTCAACAAGTTTCTGAACACCTTCTTCAGGCTTTATTTTTGGGGCCCAGCCAAGTTCGTGGCCTGCTTTGCTAATGTCTGCTATAAACACTTTCTGGTCAGAAGGCCTCCAGTCAGAAAACGACAGGCTGCTTTCCTTGCCAGTAAGCTTTTTCAAAATCTCAAGAAGCTCAAGAAGAGACATTGTATTTTCTTTGCCGCCGCCAGTATTGTAAACACCATGCTTAACATTGCTGTTTATGAACTTATCATAAAGCTCAATCAAATCAGAAACATAAAGAACATCCCTAACCTGCTTTCCGTCTCCGTAAATCGTTATGGGTTTTCCAAGAATTGTGGCAATAGAAAACCATGAAACCCAGCCTTGGTCCTCAACACCAAACTGCCTTGTTCCGTAAATGCAGGACATCCTGAAAACTCCTGTCTTGATTCCGTAAACATGCGAGTAATCCTGAGCGTATAAGTCACCAGTAAGCTTGGAAGTGCCGTAAGGAGTATGCTCACACAAGTCAATAGAAAATGTTTCAGGCAGCCCTTTTTCAAATCCTTTTCCAAAATTATAACGCTTTTCTCCCTCTGTAACTTCAATAGAATCTGTGTTGTTTCCGAAAACTTTGTTAGTAGAGCAGTAAACAACAGTTTTCACGTCATTTTTCCTGGCTGCTTCCATAACATTAAATGAGCCTATGGCATTTGTCTTAAAATCTGCAACAGGATCTTTAACCGAAGCTGTAACAGCTGTTTGAGCTGCTGCGTGGAATATTACATCAGCGCCTTTAGCAGCTGCATCAAGCTCTTCAAAATCAACAATGTCTTTCTGGACTAGTTTAATTTTAGGAAAATTTTTCTGCAGGAATTTTGCGTTAAAGTCAGCATTTTTTGTTTCACTGTTAAGAAGCTTTGATCTTGAAAGATTATCAAATACAGTTATATCCCAATCCTTTTTTGCATAATACTCTGCTATGTGACTTCCAACAAAGCCTGCTCCACCTGTAATAAGTGCTCTCATCTTTGTTTGGAAAATTCCAAGTTACTTAAATAGTTTATGTCATTATGATATCAAGCCTTGTTTAAAATCTCGTTTTCGCTTTCTTCCTCTTTTACCTCTCCTAATCTAAGTTAAGGGGAGGTAAAAAGGAAAAGGAGCAAAGAACAGAAGCATGCATAAGAGATTTTCATCAAACACATCAGAAAAGTTTAAATACTAAAAAAAGACCCCTAATTACAATACGGTCTAAAGAAGGTCAGACATTCAGTTAAAGAAGATGCGCTTTCTGCAGATTGTAAATAAAATAAATAGATGGAGGGTAAATAAAATGTATGAAGACAGAGGCGGATTTGAAAGTAGAGATGCGGTTCCCGTAAATGTGGGAGACGAATTTGAAGTGACGATAGAGGCTGTTGGAGCCAAAGGAGACGGCATTGCCAAGAAAGAAGGTTTTGTTCTTTTTGTTCCTGGCGTACAGAAAGGGGACAATGTGAAGATAAAAATCACAAAAGTTCTTCGAAAAGTAGGATTTGCTGAAGTAGTTGGCTCATCTGAAGGCGGAAGCGAAGAGCAGCCAGCTGAAGAAGCGCCTGCAGACGAAGCTTCTGAGGAAGCTCCACAGGAAGAAGCAACACAAGACGCTGCTCCTGAAGAAGCACCTCAAGACTCCGAAGACTTCGGCGAAGACGAAAAGAAATAATCTTTTCTGTTTTTTATTTTTTTAATTATTATTTTAAATAACAATAGCTACAGCATTTACAACATGAGATGCTTCATATCAATAGAATTGCCAGAAGAAGTTAAAAAGGAATTACAAAAGCTGCAAGAAGACATCAGAAGCAGCAATATTAAAGCTTCCTTTAGCAAAGGCTTTCACCTTACTCTTAAGTATCTTGGAGATTTAACGCCTGAAAAAGTCGAACATGTGAAAAAAAGACTTAGCAGTTGTAAATTCAAGAAATTTGAAGTAACTCTTGACGATTTTGGTGTTTTTCCCAATGAAAAACACATAAAAGTTATTTGGGTTGGTATAAAGCCAGAAGAAGACGTTGTAAAGCTTCAGAAAGAGATTGATGAAGCAATGCAAAAAGACTTCAAGAAAGAAAAACAGTTCAAAGCACACTTAACATTAGCAAGAATAAAGCATGTCAAGGATAAAGAGAATTTTCTGCAGTTTCTAAAAAATATTGAAATTAAGAAGATAAACTTTAGCGTTAATGAATTCAAACTAATGCGAAGCACGCTAACCGCAGAAGGGCCTGTTTATGATGAGTTGTTTGTTTACAAGCAGTAACATTTATAAACCACTCTCGAATCCTTCAATGTATTGCCCAAGCATCTGATTTGGATGCTGTCGCAACAGGCGATAATAAGTTGCGGTTCAAGAATTCTTGAATCGGTGATATTTATGGAAGAAGAACAATTATTAGTACCGCAGGACCAGTATCTTAAGGCAGGCATACATATTGGGACAAAATTCAGAACAAAATACATGGAACGCTTTATTTACAAGACAAGGCCTGATGGGCTTAGCGTTCTGAACCTGCAGAGAATAGATGAGCGAATAAAAGTTGCAGTTAAACTTCTTGCTAACTATGAACCAAAAGATATTTTGATTGTAAGCAGACGAGAGAATGGCTGGAAAGCGCTCAAAGCTATGAGCAAGCTTACAGGCATTAAAGTATTTGCAGGAAGATACTTGCCTGGAATACTCACAAATCCTGCTCTTGATAAATATGAAGAAGCAAAAGTTTTATTGGCAACAGATGCATGGCCTGACAGAAACGCCATATCAGATTCTGTAAGAATGGGCATACCGGTTATTGCTTTGTGCGATACAAACAATCAGACAAATAATATTGATTTAGTCATACCTTGCAACAATAAAGGAAAGAAAAGCTTAGGATTATTGTTTTGGGTTATAACAAGAGAATATCTTAAAGCAAAAGGTTTGATAAAAAAAGATTCTGAATTCAAGGGAAAATTAGAAGATTTCACAGAGGAATAATTACTCTTCTTCGTAACCTCTCATAAAGCCTTCTTCTGCAGCTGATATCTCGTCGTCGTCAAGCAGATCTGCAATCTTATCAATTTCCCATTTTTCTTCCATTTGCATCACCTTAAGAAATAATCAGAATAACCTTTATATATGTGTTAGCGATATACTCTATATACTATATAATTACGTGTTAAGTATAGGGGGAACTATGGAATTCAGAAAACTAATGGCTTTTGGGAACTCTTCTTATATAATCTCTGTTCCAAAAGCATGGATTGAAAAGAATAGGCTGAAGAAAGGAGATGTGCTTCTTGTAGAACAAAAACCTAACGAGTTAATAATCAGCTCGAAAGATGCAAGTGAAAGAAGAAAAATAAATGAAATCACAATCAATCCTGAAGGAAAAACATTTGAAGAGTTCAAAACAGAAATTATTTCCCTGTACGTGAATAATTACGATGTGATAACTGTTGTTAATGTGAAGAATTCTGATACTGTTAAAGATATATTCAGGAGCTTAGTCGGGATGGAGGTTGTTGAAGAAACTGCAACAAAGATAGTTGCAAAAGATTTGCTTAACATACAAGAAGTTTCTCTGGATAATGTTATAAGAAGAATGGACATAATAATAAGATCCATGCTTTCAGACTCTATAGAACTTGATGTGGCAAATGCTGACAGCGTAGTAGGCAGGGATAAAGAAGTTAACAGACTTAGCTTGCTTGGCTTCAGAACCGCAAAAGCTGCAACTGACAATCCACGACTGCTTAAGCTATTTAACACAACTTACTGGAACGTATTAATTGCAAAGCAAGTAATTACCTATCTTGAAAGGTTTGCAGACCAGATAAAACGCATAATAAGAACTGCAAAAGATGAAAAAATTGACAAGAAAGAACGAAATGACTTATTGAAGCTTATTAAGTCTGTAAATGATAATTATATTATGGTAATGAAAATTTTCTATGAAAAGAAAAAGCAGGAAGCGTTTAAAGCAGAAACAACAACACGCGCACTCCTCAAAGACTGCGATACAATTCTAAGAAAATATCCAAAAGTATCTATTGTCAGGTTTATCGAGTATTTCCAGCACACAATAGGATCAATGAAAGGAATCCTAAGAACTGTAATGGAGTACGAGTAAGTTAAACAATACCTTCTTCCTTAATTTCAAACTCAATCTCTTTTTCAGGAAGGCTTCTGTGTTTCTTCAGCAATGCTTTTCTCTTGTTGCGGTTAAGAGCCTGAAGCTCGATAAGGCATTTGCTGTTGTAATGAATTATATCCCCTCCAACCATCTTCACTTTTGTTTTGTCATCAAAGTCAGCATAAACCTGATTTGTAAGAATTATCGGAATTGAGTTTTTCCTGGAAATTTCCAATAGTTTGCCAAGCTGCTTTCCAAGCTCTGCGTTAAGGCCTTGATTGTCATCACCGCGCTCAAGCCTATACAAAGCAGAGATAGTATCGCAAACAATTAAGCCAACACCTTTTGGAAACTTTTTATGCAGCGAATCAATGCAATGCTTTTGCTCAAGAAAAGTTGTTGGCTTCATAATAAAAACACGGTCAAGAACTTCTTTGTAATCAGGAGTTAGCTGTTTTAATCGTTCTGTAGAAAAACCTCCTTCAGTATCTATGAATATTACCTTGCTGTCATTTGTTGCTGATAACGCAGAAAGCAGGCAAGCTGTTGTTTTGCCTGTTCCAGAAGGTCCAAATATAGTCGTAATTACAGACTTTTCATAACCTCCACCAAGGAATTTATCAACAGTTTCAGAGCCTGTTTTAAGACGATCTTCCATAATAAAAGACATCTTAGACAAGATTATAAAGGTTTTTGTGGTAGCTGCAAACTAGTAAGAAACATATATCCCACAGTATCCAAACATTTAAATATAACATCATACACAGTATGATAAAGTATGATGAAAAGAGGTGATTGAGATGTATGCTGCTGAAAAAGCAATGGATGATGTGACTGAATTTATGACAAAAAAGAAAAACAAACACGAGCAGCAAGCATTCTTAGAACAAGTATTATTTGGGCTGAGTTAATTGGGAAAAGTAAAGGTAGTAATTAACGGCTACGGTGTAATAGGAAGACGGGTTGCTGACGCTATTCTAAAACAAGATGATATGGAACTTATTGGAGTTACTAAAACAAAGCCAGACTTCAGGTTATTAGAAGCAAAAGAAAAAAGAATAAAGATTTTTACTGTTTCTGACAAAAACGCTTTTGAAGAAAAAAACTATCAAGTAGAAGGTGATTTGAAAGATGCTCTGAAAGAAACTGATGTTGTAATTGATTGCTCTCCTAAAAACAAAGGTGTTGAAAACCTGGAAGTTTACAAACAATTTCCTAACTTAAAAGTAATTTTTCAAGGAGGCGAGTCTCACAATCTTACTAATTTTTCTTTTAACAGTCAGTGTAATTACGATGAAGCTAAAGAGAAAAAATATGCAAGAGTAGTTTCATGCAACACCACTGCATTATGCAGGATAATCTCTCAGCTTAATAAATTCTATAAAATTAAGAAAGCAAGAGTTGCTGTAGTCAGAAGAAGTGCAGACCCAGGAAACAGCAAGAAGAGCATTATCAATTCTTGGGAACCTAAATTAGAATACCCCAGCCACCATTCTCCTGATGTAACTACAGTCATTCCAGATATAAAAATATCTTCTCTAGCAGGGATTGCGCCAATGACAGCAATGCACGGCCACATGCTTTTTATTGAATTTTATAATCAGCCAAATACACCAGAAGAAGTGATAAAAAACTTAGAATGCAATCCAAGAATCAAAATAATCAGCTCTGAAGAAGGATTTTCAACAACAGCTCAAATAAAAGACTTTTCTGTGTCTAACGGAAGGAAAGGAAACATGTACGAAGTTTGCATTTGGAAAGAAGGAATCGGACTGGACGAAGACAGCGAGTTAGGGATGCACATTGCAATAGACCAGCAAGCCATTGTTGTTCCTGAAACCATTGATGCGATTCGCGCAATGTTTGGACTTATGGAGAAGGATGAATCCATAAACAAGACAAATGCCAATCTTAACATTTCTTAAGGAAATTCTAAACCTTTTTATATAAGTTCACAATAGTGAATTTCTTATGAAAACACAGCTAATAATGCCTCAGGAAGTTGAAGTTTTCTACGTAATACCCGCCCTGAGAAGAGAAATGGCTGTAGCTATGAAAGCTTCTGGGAAAAAGCAGAAAGACATAGCAAAGTTGCTGTGTGTTGAGGAATCTACTATAAGCCAATACCTTAATAACAAGCGTGCAGCCAAAATGAATCTGAACGATAAAATAAAGCGTGATGTTGCTGATTCTGTGAAAAAGATTCAAAATAAAGTGGACCTTATTGTTGAGACTCAAAAGCTTTTGGCATTAGCAAAAAACGAGAATGCATTGTGTGAAATCCACAGAGCAATAGTTAAACTTCCGGAAAGCTGCGATGACTGCATTGTCAAGTTAAAATGAAACAGGTACAGATTCAAAAAATCAAGAAAGCAATGGATACTGCTGTTGAAAGCAAAGATTCTTTTGTAGCAGAACCAGGAAAGCTTGATGAGGAACTTGTAAGATTTATTTCAAAAGATAAAAATGAGCCTGATTGGATGCTGAAGAAACGGCTTAAAGCTTTGGAATTGTTTAAGAAAACTCCAATGCCGAAATGGGGGCCAAGCTTAAAGAAACTAGAAATGGACAAAATTATATTCTACAGAACACCAGATATGGAGCAAACAACAGATTGGGAGGAAGTTCCTTCGGAAATAAAGAAAACTTTTGATGCTTTAGGAATTCCAGAAGCAGAACGCAAAGCATTAGGAGGAACTGGAGCGCAGTTTGAATCAAACGTTATCTACCATAAACTAAAAAAAGAATTCGATAAGCAAGGAGTGATTTTTGAAGACATGAATGTTGCAGTAAAAAAATATCCTGAATTGGTAAAGAAATATTTCATGACAAACTGCATTCCAATAAGTGATCACAAGTTCATAATGCTGCATGCTGCAGTCTGGAGTGGAGGTACGTTCATTTATGTTCCAAAAAATGTGAAAGTTACGCTGCCATTGCAGGCATACTTCCGAATGAATGCAAAACTTGGCGGCCAGTTTGAGCATACGCTGATAGTAGTAGAAGCTGGGGGCGAGGTAAATTATATTGAAGGCTGTTCAGCTCCGCAGTTTGGAGAAGCAAAAGCACTGCATGCAGGCGGTGTGGAAATTTATGTTGGAGAAGGCGCTAGAGTTAGATACAGCAGTGTTGAAAACTGGAGCACAAGCACATTTAACCTTAACACAAAGCGAGCCATTATTGAGAAGAATGGCATCATTGAATGGGTAGGAGGCAATATGGGCAGTTGCACCACCATGCTTTACCCGTGCAGCATACTAAAAGGAGAAGGAGCCAGAGCAGACCATCTTGGAATTGCTTATGCAGGACGTAATCAAAACCAAGACACAGGAGCAAAAGTGTATCATATTGCTCCAAACACCAGCTCAAATATCAGAATGAAAAGTATAAGCAAAGACGGAGGAGTTTGCACTTACCGTGGCTTAGTAAAAGTCGCTAAGAGTTCTAAAAATTCCAAAGTAGCTGCAATATGCGATGCTTTAATTTTAGACAAAAAATCCATATCAAATACAATTCCAGACATGGACATAGGAGAGGAAACAGTCCAGATATCACACGAAGCAAGTGTTGGAAAGCTAAGCACAGAGAAAATTTTCTACTTAATGAGCCGAGGGTTAAAGGAAGAAGAAGCTATTCAGATGATTGTTACTGGATTTATGGAACCAATCATGAAAGAGCTTCCATTAGAATATGCTGTTGAACTCAACAAGTTGATACAGCTTGAAATGGTTGGAGCAGTAGGATAAAATTTCTGAAGTTTTGCAAGAAAATGAAAAAAACAATACGAATCCCAAAAAATGCTGAGAACAGAACAATCAAGCTCAAAGGAAAAAGCGGATTTTCACAGATTAGTATTGTGGCAGAAGAAGGAAGCAAAACAACGATCATAGAAGATATTTCAGATAATGCTAACAGAAAAGAAGTTATTGAAATAATTGCAAAACCAAACTCAGAAATAAGATTTGGGGCAGTGCAGAAACTACCTGACTGCGAAAATATTGTATCAAGAAAAGCAGTTATTCATAAAAACGCGAATGTTGAATGGCTTGAAATCATTACAGGCAGCTCAATAACAAAATCAGAGACTTGTTCTGAACTTGTTGGCGAAGGAGCTAAAAGCAGTATTTTTACAGTTTTTTTCGGAAACAAAAAACAGCAATTTGAATTTGTAAACAAATGCGTTCATATTGGAAAAAACACAGAGTCAGACATGCACACAAGCGGAGCTTTAAAAGACAAAGCAAAAGCATTGCAGCAAGGGTTTGCCAAAATAGAAAAAAAAGCTTATAACGCTTCTGCACATCAAAAATCCAAGATTTTATTGTTGAGTGAAGATGCAAGAGCACTGCCAACTCCAAAATTAGAGATAGACAATAACGAAGTTGTTGCAACTCATCAGGCTTCAGTAGGGCAAATTGAAAGTGAGAAAATTTTCTATTTAATGAGCCGCGGTATTGATGAAAGAGAAGCAAAGAAACTCTTTGTTGAAGGATTTTTTGAGCAATACATGAGCAGAATTCCTGTTTCCGAGCTAAGAGAAGATGTAGAAACAATTGTTGCAGAGAGGATGGAAGATGATTGACGCAAGAAAAGATTTCCCCATACTTTCAAGGAAAGTGCATGGAAAAAAGCTTGTTTACTTAGATAATGCTGCAACAGCACAAAAGCCAAAACAAGTTATTGAAGCAATTAAGAATTATTATGAAAATTACAATTCAAACGTTCATAGAGCTGTGCATCAGCTAAGCGCAGAAGCAACAGATGCGTACGATGAAGCGCATGAGAAAACAGCAAATTTCATTAATGCTGAGGAAGAAGAGGTAATATTTACAAAAAACACTACTGAATCCATTAACATTATCGCTAACCATTTTGCTAGGACTCTAAGAAAGAATGATGAGATTGTTTTGACACAAATGGAACACCACAGCAACATAGTTCCATGGCTTAATACTGCCAAGATTACAGGAGCTAAGATTAAGTATGCTGAGATAAATAAAGATGGCGAGCTGGACCTTGAGCAAATTAAGAAACTTATCACTAACAAAACAAAAATAGTTGCATTAGCTCATGTTTCCAATGTTTTGGGAACAATTAACCCTGTAAAAGAAATTGCAAAGGTTGCGCATGATAAAGGAGCATTAGTGTTAATAGACGGAGCGCAGTCAGTTCCACACATGCCTGTGGATGTTAAGGAGTTGGACTGCGATTTTCTTGCGTTCTCAGCCCATAAAATGCTTGGGCCAACAGGAATAGGAGTTTTGTATGGGAAAAAAGAACTGCTTGAGAACATAGAACCATTTAATTTTGGAGGAGACATGATAAAAGAAGTTACATTTGAAAATGCGTCATGGAATGATTTGCCATGGAAATTTGAAGCAGGAACGCCAAACATGGCAGGAGCTGTTGGATTATCAGCAGCAATTGATTACCTAAAAAAAATAGGGATGGAGAAAATAAGAGAGCATGAATTAGAGCTAACAAAATATGCTATTAAAAAACTCAGCAGTATAGAAGGAGTTGAGATTTACGGGCCAAAGCAGCGAGTAGGTGTTATTTCATTCAATCTTAAAAATGTTCATCCGCATGATGTTTCATCAATACTTGACAGCGAAGGAGTTGCGGTTAGAGGCGGCCATCATTGTGCTATGCCGCTTATGAAACTGCTTGGAATACAAGGAAGCGTAAGAGCAAGCTTCTACTTTTACAACACAAAAGAAGAAATTGATGTTTTTGTGAAAGCGCTTGCTAAAGTTAAAAAAATAATGGGAGCTTAAAATGGATTTGGCAGAAGACATGTACAAAGAAGAACTGCTTGAACACTATAGAGAGCCACAAAACTATGGAGAAATTAAAGATACAGATGTTAAATACAAAGATTTCAATCCAGTATGCGGAGACGAAATTGAGATTTATGCTGATATCAAAAAAGGTGTGATTGAAAATGTTAAGTTTACAGGAAAAGGATGCGCAATAAGCCAAGCTGCTGCATCTATTTTAACTGAACACATTAAAAGCAAAAAGATTGAAGATGTTAAAAAAATGAGCAATGAGGAAGTGCTAGAGCTGCTTCCAATCAAAGTAAGCAATCTGCGCATAAAATGCGGTTTGCTTGCGCTTAAAGCAATACAAAAAGGATTGTTGATTTATGAGAGGAAAAAACATGAATGATTTAGAAATAAAAAACCTGCATGTTACTGTTGAAGGAACAGAAATACTCAAAGGAGTTAATCTTACAGTAAGCAAAGGAGAAGTTGTAGCGTTGATGGGGCCTAACGGCTCTGGGAAAAGCACATTGGCGTATACAATAGCAGGGCATCCAAGCTATGTTGTTACAAAAGGCAAAATTATCTTCAAAGGAAAAGACATGACTAAGCTGAGCCCTGACAAGCGCGCAAAAGAAGGCTTGTTTTTATCATTCCAGTATCCGCAGGAAATAAGCGGAGTTAGCATTGCTAATTTTCTAAGAACAGCAGTAAACGCAAAACTCTCTTCAAAGATGCCAGTTAAAGAATTTATGAAACTTCTTAAGGAGAAAATGCAGTTGCTCAAAATGGATGAAAGCTTTGTAAAGCGTTACGTGAATGAAGGCTTTTCAGGAGGCGAAAAGAAACGAGCTGAAATACTGCAGCTTGCAATGCTAAAGCCGGAAATGGCAATGCTTGATGAGACAGATTCTGGGTTAGACATTACTTCTATGAAAACAGTTGCTGAAGGAATAAAGAAAGTGATGAGCAAAGACATGGGTGTTTTGCTAATAACTCACTACCAAAGATTTCTCAACTACATAAAGCCGGATAGAGTGATTGTAATGATTAACGGAAAAATCGTAAAAGAAGGCGGTCATAAACTAGTTGAAGAACTGGAAGCTAAAGGCTATGAAGAATTGCTAGCCGAAACTTAAATTATTTCAATTTTGTAGCTTTCTTTTTCTTAATCAGATTACTCAATTTTATCTTGAGCTTATTTTCGAACGCTTTCCACGCTTTTGGATCTGTGAACAAAACTTCAATACGTTTCTCATTTTTTGCCTTTTTCATATTAACCGCCCAATTGCTTCATAGCAATTTTAAGATCTTTAGTTTGAATCTGCGCCTGCTTATAATATTTCGAATTTTGCTTCATTCCTAATGACGAACCTATAGCGTAAAGCTTTTGCACTGTTTGATAAAAATTTACAGCTTTGTCCCAGTAAGAAATTACTTCGTAAGGCTTGCAACCGCTCACAAGATTAGCATTTCCTTGACGATGATTTAATGTGCCTGCATTCCACAAAAGAGGAATCCCTTTAGTAAAAATTTTAATTTTTCTAACTTCAAAATCATTACGATGCATTTGATTTTGGAAGGATAGCAAAGCCAGAGCTGCAGATAAGTACGCTTTCAGAGCTTTATTGGAATTTCCAGCTTGAGTCCAGTGAATGTGCTCTTGTAATCCGAGATCAACTATTTCTGCGTTTAGAAGCTTAATCACTTTAGTAAACTTGTTTTTCTCAGCCATGTTTTTTGCTGTTAAAGCTGTTTTTTTCGAATCTTCAAATTCGTTTAGACGAGCTTCAGTTTTTTGAAGAAAAATCTTAATAGCAAGTAGATTTTCTGAAAAAGATTTTACCCGATAACTTTTTTTAGTTTTAGTAACAGCTTCCATAATAAAAACCAATCTTTATAATTTACATAAATTATATAATTTTTAATTCAAGCTTCTCATCTTTAAGCTTTATTGTTCTGTAAACTATATATCCCTCTATGAAATAGCTTTTTTTAAGTCGATATGAAGAACAGGAAGGTTTATAAATGAATAATTATATAATTTATAAATGTCTAAGAAAATATTTGATTATAGGTATTTTGTAACGGGTGTTATTGTTATAGCGCTGTTAGGAGCACCAATCTTGGTTAAACCAGTCATATCCGCTTACACAGCATATAACGTAGAACCGGACACTCAAATTAATAAGACGGATTTGTTAAACTTGCAGCTTTCAATAATTAATTCTAGTTTAGTTCTGTGCAGCGATACTAACGACAAATTACTAGCAGAATTAGAGGATAACCATGAACAACTGGTAACTTGCGTAGGTGAAAGAAGTTCTTATGAAACAAATTTGAGTATGCAGGTTTCTGAATATGAAAAAGAAATAAATGCTTTATCGAGCGTTGTAACAAACATGGAAGGAGAGATTGTGGATTTAGAAGTTAAAGATGAAGAACTTAATGACTTAAAAGTGCGCTATGCAATGGTTGTAGAAAACTCCGCACATAACATATGCTGTAAACAAAGGATAGATAAACCTTCTATATCGTCTTATGATGTGCAGGATAACAAGATTGTATGCCTGGAAGAAGGAACGTTAAAATTGGTGTGCTGATTCAATCATTCCTAACAAGAGGTTCTCCTTTTTTAGGGCAGCCGTCTGTTCCGCAAACGTTTTTTCCAGAGTTAAACTCTTCCTCGCTCACAGAACCACCGCAAGTTCCTTCGCAAACATATCTTGCTTCAGTCATAAAACATTACTGCTGTTGGAGTCTATAAAAAAGTATTGTTTAGTTATCTTTTAGAAATTCGTTTACTTTATCCACCACATACCTTATTTGCTCTTCTGAAAGTTCAGGATACATTGGAAGAGATACAATTTCTTTAGCAGCTTGCTCTGATGCTGGAAAAGAACCTTCTTTTAAACCCATAAAAGAGTAAGCTTTCAGAAGATGAACAGGAATTGGATAATGAATTCCAGAGGCAACGCCATTTTTTTCAAGATACTCTCTTAACTTATCCCTGTTTTTTGCCCTGATGCAGTACACGTGATAAACATGCTTTGCGTAAGGTGCTTCAAAAGGCAAAGTAAGTTCAGTGTTTTCCAATAATTCATTGTAAAGCTGCGCATTTTTTCTTCTTTGTTCAGTCCAAGACTCCAAATGTTTTAGTTTTACTCCTAAAACAGCTGCCTGAATTGCTGCTATCCTGCAGTTATCTCCTATTATTTCATGATTGTATTTTTCTAACTCACCATGCTGCCTTAGCAAGACAATTTTTCTTGCCAGTTCTTCAGAATTTGTGCATACAGCTCCGGCTTCTCCATAAGCACCAAGATTTTTCCCAGGATAAAAAGAAAAACAGTTAACATCTCCTATAGAGCCAGCTTTTTTGTCTTTGTAAGTCGCGTTGTGAGCCTGCGCAGCGTCTTCCACTACCTTAAGACCATGCTTACGGGCAATCTCCATAATAGGATCCATATCACAAGGCTGGCCATAAAGATGAACAGGAATTATTGCTTTTGTTTTTTCTGTTATTTTCTCCTCAATTTTATTAGGGTCTATTGTAAACGTTTTTTCATCTATATCAACAAAAACAGGAGTAGCTCCTACATGAGATATTGCCTCTGCTGTAGCTATGAACGTGGAAGGAGTTGTTATTACTTCATCTCCAGGCTTAATATCCAAAGCAAGCAATGCTAGCCGTAACGCAGAGGTTCCATTATTCACTCCAACGCAAAATTTTGCATCGCATAACTTTGCAAAGTTTTCTTCAAAAGCCTCAACTTTTTTTCCAAGTATGAAAGCAGTGTTATCTAACACATCCTGTATCTCAGAATCAATTTCTTCCTTTATGTTCAGGTACTGAGTTTTTAAGTCAACAAAAGGTATTTGCATTTTACTTCTCTAGTTTTTTTAATATTTTAGCTGGGTTTCCAACAACAATAACATTAGCTGGAACATCTTTAGTAACAACAGAGCCTGCTCCTACAACTGAGTTTTCTCCAACTGTAATTCCTCCAAGAATAGTTGCGTTAGCGCCTATAGATGCTCCTTTTTTAACAATAGTAGTTAACGGTTTCCAATCTTCTCCTTTCTCTCTTAACCTTCCATTTGTTGTAGCCCTTGGAATCTTATCATTTACAAAACAAGCATGAGGGCCGATAAAAACTTCATCTTCAAGAATAATTCCTTGCGGCAGAAACGCGAAAGCCTGTATTTTACAGTTCTTTCCTATCTTTACAGTTTCTCTTATTTCAACAAAGCTGCCAATTTTAGTATTATCACCTATCTCACACCCATATATGTTTACAAAATTAAATATTTGAACGTCTTTTCCAAGCTTAACATCTTTTATAATCTGATTTTCCATTTTAAATTATAAAAAAACCTCTTTGCCTTGATTTTTGAGTGATTCCTGAATAGCTTCTATAACTTTAACAACTCTTAACCCAGACGTTCCATCGCTAACAGGCTTTTCTTCTTTGTTTATGCAATCGACAAAATGAGTGCACATAATATTCAATGGTTCTTTATCATCAAGTTCAGGCGCATTTGAATCTCCGCTCTTGTATACAATATTAAATTCTTCCCAAGTTCCATAATACTTGTCTTTAGGAAGACTATTTTTTTCTAAAGTAACACCTTTGTCGTAAACTCTTACTTTCTCTGTTTTCTCAGTATCATCATACACCAACATTTTTTTATTTCCAACTATTGTTGTTTTTCTAATCTTTAATGGGTCAAGCCAGCTCACATGCATGTGCACTCTTACATTGCCATCGAATTTCAAAGTTATCTGAGCATCATCTTCAATGTCTTCTAAAACATAAGCCATTCCTTCAGCTTTAACACTTGAAGGCATTTTTCCAATTAAAAAAAGCAGAATAGAAATATCATGAGGAGCAAGATCCCATACAACATTAATATCCTTTTGAAATAATCCGAGATTAACCCGAACCATATCAATCGTGAATATTTTTCCCAATTCATTGTTGTCCAAAATTTCTTTTATCTTATTTACTGCAGGAGTATACTCAAAAGTATGGTCAACCATCAAAACTAACTTATTTGTTTCTGCTAGTTTAATCAGCTCTTCAGCATTTTCTGAGATAGATGTAATTGGTTTTTCTATCAAAACATGCTTATTATTTTCCAAAGCTTTTTTCGCAAGCTCAAAATGCGTAGAAACAGGAGTTGCAATAACAATCGCATTTACTTCAGGATCATTGATTAAATCCATGTAATTCTTTGTTGTTTTTATCTCAGGATAAAGATTTTTTACATACTCAAGGCGTTCATCACTCAAGTCAGCGCACCATAAAACTTTTGACTGCCCTGTCTGGCTGAAATTCCTAATTAAATTAGGCCCCCAATAACCCGCACCTATTACCCCAACATTAACCAAGTTGAATCATTGTTAAGAATTTGACAATAGCTTAAAAATTTATTGTTTTAGCTCTCTTATCGCCTTATCTAACCTTGATGCGATGTTCTTCCAGTCAAATTTCATTGCTGTTTTTCTTGAGTTAACTTTCTTTAACTTAAGAGCGTACCTGATTTTTTCCTTCAAATCTTCAATATTTCCTGCTTTTGCTATCATTTTTTTATCGTCTATATGCCTGTACATCTCACCAGCATCTGTTATCACAAGCGGCTTATCACAAGCCATAAATTCCATAATCTTGTATGGAGAGAACATAACTTCTGTAAATTTGTTTTTTGGATAAGGAATAACCATTAAATCAGAAGCATTAATAGCAAAAGAAACGTTTTTTTGCGATAAAGAGCCTAAATAAATAAGTCCTTTTTTGTCAAAATCAAAACTTTCTTTAGAAGCAGTTCCTATATTGCCTACAAGAAGCAAGTTAAGGTTTTTTATTTCATCTCTTAAGTCCTCATAAGCTTTGATTAAGATATCAACTCCTTGTATCTTTTGCAAAGAGCCAATATAGGAAATTATTTTTTTATCTGAAGGCAATTTTAATTTCTTTCTTGAACTTATTTTATCCAAAGGCCTGAATAGTTTTGTGTCAACACCATTTGGAATTGTTATTGTCTTCTTTTTCCTAATCTTCATTGCGTTTTGCGTCAAAATATTGCCTGCGCACATCACCAAATCAGAATTTTTTACAACATGCCTTTCAAACAAGCCAAAAAAAGGAAGCTTGTAGCTCTTGTAAACCAAATAATTATCCTGTATGTCGTATACAAACGGTATCTTATATTTCTTAGACATAAAATAACCAATAACCCCCCATAAAGGATCAGAAGTTGCTATAAGCAAATCATAATTATCGTTTTTTATGACTTTTCTTAAATCTGACAATAAATTAAAAAATTTCAAATGCTTAAATGGCCTTATAAAAATTCTCATCTTATGCAAATACAAATTTTTATTTTCCATTTTCTTGTAATCAACACAAAAGAAATCTATTTCATGCCCAAGGTCTCTTAATCGCTCAAACAGCCTCACCTGCCTTCCGAAATCCTCGTTTATTATGTCCCTTGTTGCAGTATACCTGCTTGTAAAAACCAGTATTTTCATATTCAGAAAGCAAACGCCAGATATTTTTAAGGGTTGTGGAAAAGAATTAAAAAGAAGCAAAAAATCCATGATTTATGGATAGAAATCTAGCTCTTGAATTTGTTCGAGTTACAGAGGCAGCTGCTATTGAAGCCAATGCATGGGTTGGAAAAGGAGATAAGAAAGCTGCTGACAAAGCTGCAACTGAAGCAATGAGGTCTCGCTTTAACTCTGTTGACATCAACGGAACAGTTGTTATTGGAGAGGGCGAGCGAGATGAAGCGCCAATGCTATACATTGGAGAGAAAGTAGGCTCAGGCAAAGGAATGGAAATTGACATTGCTGTAGATCCTATAGAAGGAACTAACAGTGTTGCTTTTGGCTATCCAAATTCTATTGCTGTGTTTGCCGCAGGGCCTCGCGGCACATTATTACACGCTCCAGATATGTACATGAACAAAATAGCAGTAGGGCCGAAAGCTGCAAATGCTGGAATTCACTTGGATAAAAGTGTTAAGGAAAATGTGGAAGCTGTTGCCAACGCTTTAGGAAAGCCAGCAAGTGAAGTTACTGTTATTGTTCTTGACAGGCCACGACACGAACAAATAATAAAAGAAATAAGAGAAGCAGGAGCAAAAGTACGGCTGATAAGTGATGGGGATGTGGCTGGAGCTATTGCACCTTGCCTTCATGATTCTGGAGTGGACATGCTAATGGGGATAGGCGCTGCTCCGGAAGGAGTTATCGCAACAACTGCTGTAAAATGCTTTGGCGGCTTTTTCCAGGGAAGACTAGCTCCAAAAGACGATGCTGAAAGAGAAAGAGCAAAATCAATGGGCGTAGACCCTGATAAACTGCTTGAAATGGAAGATTTAGCAAAAGGAGACAGCCTGCAATTTGCAGCAACAGGAATAGTTGAAGGCCCAATTCTAAAAGGAGTTACAGAAAGCGCGCACGGCGTTCAAACACACTCATTAGTCATGCGCTCAAAAACGAAAACTATAAGATTCATAGAAACGCATCATCATGTGAAGTAATTATTCTGCTTTAACCTTCTGCCAGACGCTTACAAAGAAAGAGTAGTTTTCTGAAATCTTATCACGGGCTTGTTCTCTTGTCATAGTGCCAGCTGCATATTCACTAAGCGCATCCTTGAATACAGTTCTTCCAACAGCAAAACCAACAGCATTATCCACTTTTGCGCCCATTCTCAGCCAATGCTCTGCTTTTTCTGCTGATTCTCCTCTTCCGAGTATTATTATGCCTGCTTCAGCATTTCCAGCTTTTACCTGGTCTCCAACTTTCTGCATCTTTTCAGTTGAATCAAGGCCTTCAAGCTTCCAAACATGAGGGTCAACTCCAGCATCCTGAATTTCCTTGATAGCTCTAACCATTAAATCAGGCCTTAGTTCCTGCTCATACTTATCCTTGTCATTGCCTGCCTGCTCCATCTGCCCGTCAGTAGCAGGAACAAGAAGCTCAAACAAGTATTTTTTCCCAATAGTCTTAAGATGATTACCTAGTTCAACAAGCCTTGCAGCCTGCCTTGCATTCATTTCTTTATCTTCTTCAGGATTATACCTAACAAGAACTTTAACATATGTAGGGTCTATTTCTTCTATTTGCTTTTTCCAGTCTTCCCTGTCAAAATCAAACTCATCCTGCCCGGATTTTTCAAGAGGAGTGCAAGTTATCAATCCTTTAGATTTAGCGTCTGTAAGAATTTCCTTTCCAAGCCATTCATCAACTAAAATGCCTGCTTTATCTTTTGGAACACCGCCTTCAATGGATTTTTGCAGTGCTTCATAAATTATTTTTTTATACTCTTTAGCTTTAGCAACATCCTCTTCAGTAGGAGGACTTGCAGCTGCAATTATCTTCATAAAACTGCCGCGATGGTCAAAAGGAAGAATGTAGAGTTCTGTCATAAATAAGCAGAAAAATTTGAAATTTAAAAAGTTTGTTGTTGGGAAGAATATTACAAAATATTTTTTAATAATGATAAAAAATCATAATAGTGTTTATAAACAAAAGCATATACGTGGTTTATATGTCAAAGAAGTTTTTGCTTGAACATGACAGGGCTGAGTGCATTGGATGTGGAGCTTGCGCTGCTGTCTGCCCTTTGTTTTGGGAAATGAATGACGACGGAAAGTCAGACATTAAAGGCGGGAAAAACAGAGATGATGGATGGCAGGAACTTGAAATAGATGAAAAAGATTTTGAAGCAAATAAGCAGGCTGCTGAAAGCTGCCCTGTTAATGTAATACATCTTAAGAAAAAAGACAGCAATGAAAAGATTATTTAGAAAATGTTACGTTTTGGAACAGCGGGAATACCGCACAGTGCTAAAGGCCTTGGGACAGTAGAAGGAATTTCTGAAGTGCGCAAACTTGGCTTGGAAGCGTTTGAATTAGAATTTGTTCACAGTGTTAACATTTCAGAAGAAGGAACAGTTAAAGTAAGTGAAGTTGCTAAAAAGAATGATGTGGTTTTAACCTGCCATGGACAGTACTACATAAACCTTAATGCAGCTGAAGAAAAAAAGTATGAAGCAAGCAAGCAAAGAGTGCTAAGAGCTGCACACATAGCAAATTTATGCGGAGCAGTTAGTGTTACTTTCCATCCGGGGTTTTACCTAAAATCAAGCAAGGAATATGCTTACAGAAAAGTAAAAGAAGCGCTAAAAGAAATTGTTGATAAGCTTAAGCAAGAAAACAACAAGATATGGGTAAGACCAGAAACAACTGGAAAACACTCCCAGTTTGGAAACTTGAAAGAAATTCTGCAGCTTTCACAAGAACTTGAACAAGTACAACCGTGCATTGATTATGCGCATATGAGAGCGCGTGAAGGTAAGAACAGCAAACAAGAATTTGCATCTATAATTGAAGAGATTGAGAAAGCGCTTGGAAGAAAAGCACTTGACAACATGCACATACAATTTGCAGGGGTTAACTTCAGCGAGAAAGGCGAGCTAAACCACCTTACGTTGAAAGATTCGGACTTGAAATATGAAGAAATGGTTGAAACATGGAAAGATTTCAACATAAAAGGAGTTGCTATAAGTGAAAGCCCTAACATAGAGGAAGATGCGTTATTTCTAAAGGAGATTTATGAAAAATGAAATATGTAAAACCGATTACAAGTCTATACGAGCACATAGTTAGCCTTGCTCAGAACAATCCTGAATCCATTGCATTGATAGGATGCGATGAGGAAGGCAAAGCAGAGCAACAAATTAATTACGAGCAATTAAAGGAAAAGATTGGGCAAGCAGGCTCATGGCTAATTAAGCTTGGCTTAAAAGAAGGGGATGTGTTAGGACTGGCTATGTCTAACTCTGTTGAACTTCTTATTGTCAGTTGGGCAGCGTGGAGCTTAGGAATAATAACAACTCCACTTGATTTGAAAAGAGATACTTTAGAACAGCACCAGTACAAGCTGGAAATTTCAAAGGCAAAGTTACTTGCTGCTGGAAAAGGCATTGACAAAGAAAGCTTTAAAGTAAAAGTGGTTGAATTTGAACCTGAAGAATCTGGAAGTGTTGAGTGGAAAAAAGACATCTCTCATCAAGCACTTATACTTTTTACATCAGGAACTACTTCTAAACCAAAAGGAGCGCAGTTAAGCCTGGAAAATTTAATTGCGAATGCTGACTGCATAAAGGACTGGTTTAAAATAACAGGTTCTGACAGGTTTTTGGTTAACCTTCCTTTGCATCACATAAACTCAACAAGTTTTTGCCTCGCTACATTGCTTGCAGAAGCCAGTATTGCAATACCGCCAAAATATTCCAATTCAAAATTTTGGCAACAGCTTGCAATGACTGAAGCTACATTTACTTCAATAGTTCCCACTATTTGTTTCGACCAGCTTGATCGAGAAAAAGAATTTGAAAAGTTCAAGGATAAGCTTAATCTAAACAGAATTCAGGTAGGATCAGCGCCTGTAGTGGTTAGTGATGTCAAAAAATTCATGCAGAAGTTTGGAATTCCTCTTTATCAGGGTTATGGGCAGACAGAAACTGCTTTGAGAGTGACAGGAGTTCCTTTGGATTTAGACAAGAAAACATATGAGGAATTGGTTGACAGTAATTGTATTGGAAAAGCAATGAAATTTGCAGAAATTGAAATAATGGGTAATGATGGTAAAAGTTTAGATGAAGGTGAGGAAGGAGAACTGGTTATCAAAGGGCCTATAGTGATGAAAGGGTATCTGGGAAATATTGAAGCTTTTAGAAACGATTATTTTCTCACTGGAGACATTGGATATTATAAGATGATTAACGACGAGAAATATTATTTCCTTAAAGGCCGCTCTAAAGAAATAATAATCAAAGGCGGCATTAACATTTCACCAGTTGCTGTTGAGGATAAAGTGAAACAGCTTAACAAGAATATTCAGCAAGTATTTGTTGTTGGTGTTCCAGAAAGAAGGTATGGAGAGGAGGTTGCGGCGGTAGTATGCCTGAAGGAAGGTGGAACTTTGACTGCGATAAAAAATGATATTATTCACACTAAAACGTTGTCAGAATATGAAAAGCCCAGGTATATTGTGGCAATGGACGCAGATAAAATCCCACTAACTTCAACAGGTAAAGTGCAACGATCAGTGCTTAAGAAAATGGATTTGCGCTACGAGCCTATATATTGGCTTGGCTCAAGTAAAGAACATGTATTTATCATATTATCTAGCTACCAAACATACTTTGTTAAACAAGCGCTGGATCTATACAACTACTGCTGGGATCCTTTAGTAATAAGTATGCCACTCTTCAGAAAGCATGTAGATAACGGTGTTGTAATAGCGGCCGTAGACAGAACCGATAAAGTTTGCGGTTTGATAACGTTCTTAAGAACACATCTAACTGAAGAACAGCTTTCGGAGGTTACTTATGATGATTTAACTGGAAAGCAGACATTAGAAACGAACGATAGTGAAGGAAAAGTGATTGTTTGTACGTCCATCTGCAGCGATAATTACAAATCAGAACCTGTTCCTGAAGCTGGTAATGCTGAAATAGATAAAGCGAAAGAATATCTTGAACAAGATCCTGTTTACAAATTCCACGAAAAAGCAAAAGGTGGAATGAAGGAAGGAGCTAAGCTAATTAAACTGCTACCTGGTGCCAGACCAGAAGATAAAAGAGCTGCTGGCTACAACATGCTAATGAAATATCCTGAAATAAAAGATGATGTGAAGGTAAATTTTAGCGGCAGTAGTAGTGTTGCTACTCAATTGATAGAAGCTGTTATGATGTTTTCTCAGCAATTGAGTATAAAAGATGTTTATGTTTTCTCAAGGCCTATCGAAATGGCAAAACATTTCAGTAAATAATCAAAAGTTTTATTGACAATTAGGAAAGAATCTATGAATCCTATATTTTTCACAAGCAAAATGTTTAAATACTTGATAGTCCAATGAAACACAAGATATTGGGTTCTAGAGGGAGAGAAGCCACAACCGGTTGTATTGACTCAAAGGTGAAGAAAATAGTAGGTAAACAGAAAAATGAAGTGAGAAAGATAATAAAAAGAGATGGTTCTATAGTTGATTTTTATCATGAAAAGATAACAAATGCTATCTTCAAAGCAGCTGCCTTTGTCGGAGGAGATGACAGAAAAACTGCTGAAAAACTTTCTAAAAAGGTCGTAGACATAATCGACAAGCGTTTCACTGAGAAAATTCCTAGTGTTGAAGATGTTCAGAACGTAGTTGAAGAGGTTTTAATAAAGGATGGGCATGCTAAAACTGCAAAAGCATTCATTCTACACAGGGCAAAGCGCGCTGAGTTAAGAGCTGCAGCAGCAGAATCAGCCAAAAGCAAGGACGATGAGAAGACAGCGCTTCTTCACATGTTCGCACACAAGAGCAAGCTTGCTTCATTGATAGGCTATGACCGCCTTGAGGCATATAAAAAACTGCTTTTCCATATTAAAACGCTTCAGAAGTCAGGAAAGCTTCCTGTGAACAAAAACTATCTTAACAGCAATGAGCTGGCACTAAATATTTACGAAAAAAAGTATTATCTAAAAGACTTAAATAATGACAGAATTGAAAAGAAGCCTGAAGATGTTTTTGCCAGGCTTGCAAGTTTTATAGCCGCTGTAGAAACAGACGAAGAAAAACAAAGAGAGTGGGCTGAAAAATACTATTTAAGCTTATACAACGGGCAATTTTTGCCTGGCGGAAGAGTAATAGCTGGCGGCGGTGATTTGTACAGGCTAAAAACAATGGCTAATTGCTTTGTTTCAAGAATAGATGAAGATAACATAGAATCTATTTACAAATCTGCTTATGAATGCGCAAGAACATACTCTTACGGAGGAGGAATAGGAGTTGATATTTCTGTTTTGAGACCAAAAGATTCAATCGTCCACAATGCTGCAGATGCTTCAACAGGCTCGGTTTCTTTTATGGAGATATTTTCCCTTACAACAGGATTAATAGGCCAGTCAGGAAGAAGGGGAGCATTAATGCTAACAATTGACATAAAACATCCTGATAGCCCGCTGTTTATCAATGTCAAAAATATTCCAAACTGGGTTACAAACCAAATTGTGGAGCAATGCAAATGGACAGGCGACTTTACAGAAGACCAACTTAAAGTAATCCAGCAGCAAGTTCGGGAAAACACACAGGTTAGATTTGCAAACATAAGCATCAAAGTTTCAGATGAATTCATGCAGGCTGTTGAAGAGCAGAATAATCACCAGGGTAAAATTTTGGTTTACAGAAAAGACCGAGAAGTTTCTGGTTTAGGAATTGCCCAAGCAGGCTCTATCCATTATTCATACGGAATACCTTCAAAGCCAATTGAACGCTATCAATTACTTGAAAAGTTTGACAATATTGATAAGCTTAACTCTTTCCTTGAGAAGAATGATGCTGGAAAAATAACCGAAGAGGAGCTTTCTGACGCTAATTCAAGAGATATGTTTGGAGACTTGATTGTAAAGAGCCAAGTTAGCGAGTATGATTTTGCAATAAAGAAAGCTGGGGATTTTATGCTGTACTTTAATTCTCCTCAAACTGCAGAAATAAAGAGGCTTGTGAAGGCAAGAGAAATTTGGAATTCGTTTGTTGAAGGCAATTACAAAACAGCTGAGCCTGGATTGATCTTCTGGAGCACAATGACAAAATATTCGCCATCGAATTATGTTGGCATGCCTATTCTGAGCACTAACCCGTGCGGAGAAGTGCCTCTTGAGGATGGCGGAGCATGTAATTTAGCATCACTAAACCTCTCGAGATTTGTTGTAGACGGCTACACTAAGGAAGCTAAGATTGACTGGATTGCGTTAAGAGAAGCTACGACATCAGTTATAAGATTCTTAGATAATGTTGTCATATGGAATGAGCTTCTCAATCCACTGGAAAAGCAAAGAAAAGCTGCAATGGAAAGCAGACGTCTTGGCTTAGGTGTTATGGGAATAGCAGATATGCTAAACCAGCTTGGATTAGGTTATGACAGTGATAAAGGTATTGAAATCCTTGAAGAAGTTGGAAGAGTAATTGCTAACACGGCTTACATGGCTTCTGCTGGGATTGCTGAGGAAAAAGGCCCGTCAACCATATTTGATTATGAAGCATACAGCAAAGGAGCTTTCTTTATGGAAGCTTTAGATGCAGATACTAGATCAACAATAAGAAGTAAGGGACTAAGAAACATAGCAATACTTTCAATAGCTCCGACAGGAACAATTTCCAGCATTGTTTTAGGCTATAACATAGGAGAAAAGAATTTCATTGGAGTAAGCGGCGGTATAGAACCAATATTTGCGCTTTATTATACAAGACGCTCTGAATCATTTGGAAATAAACTGTTTAGAATTTTCCATTCAACTGTTAATGCGTACTTACAACAAACAGGCCTCGCAGAAAAAGCACAAAAATGCAAAACAACTGAAGAGCTTGAAGCAGTTCTTCCAAAACATTTCTTTAGAACAGCCCACGTAATAGATCATGAAAAACGAGTTAAGATACAAGGGTTATGGCAAAAATACATCGACCACAGCATTTCCTCAACAATAAACCTTCCAGAAGACGTACAGCCTGAAGTAATATCAAATGTGTATTTGGATGCATGGAAGAATGGAGTTAAGGGCGTAACAATCTACCGCGCTGGTTCCCGCTATCCAATCCTAAGCTCTGAAACTGAAAAAACAGAATTCCAAAGATACAAAGATAAGACATTTGAAACAACCATTGATGATAAAAAAGTCCAGGTTAAAGGCGGGGATGTTATTACACTCCCTGACGGAAAGCTTACAACAGTCTATCACGCAATGAAAGAAAAAAAGATAGTTGTGAAAAGAGAACTAGAAAAAACAATTGAAAAACAGAGGTGAGTAGATGACTGAAGATATTATGGCAGAAAATATGCAGTTAGTGCAGTGCCCTTCATGCAGCCAGAACACACTTAAGATGGATAACGGATGCCATTCCTGCTTAAATGAAGAATGCGGATTTAGTAAATGTGATGTATAATGAGATGCTATACAAGAATAGGGGATAAAAGAAAAACACACCTTTTCGGGTGTAAATTATACAAGTACAGTGAGCGAGTTGAAGCTATAGGAACAATTGACGAGCTAAATGCTTTCCTTGGAGCAGCTGCCTCATTTTCACCACACAAAATTTCCAAAAAAATAATCCATGAGATAGAAAATAATCTTTTCAGCATAGGAGCAGAACTTGCCATACCAAAATCAGTTAAGATAAAAGCAAAACATGTAGAACGGCTGGAAGTGCTTGTTGAAAAAATTGATGAGAAGCTTCCTCAACAAACCAAATTTGTAATACCCGCAGGAACTCAGGCTGCCATGATGCTGAATGTTGCAAGAACTGTAGCAAGACGCGCTGAACGTGCAATGGTCAAGCTCAGCAGCACAAGCAAAGTAAATCCTGAAATGCTGAAATATATGAATCGGTTATCTTCATTGCTTTACGTTTTATTGAGATTTGAAAATTATAAGAATAACATTGTAGAAAAAAATCCAGTTTACAACCAGATAAGATGAAATGCGCCTATTGCGAGTCAAGAGAAACAAAAGTAATGGATAAGCGAGAGCCTCAAGATGCTTCTGTGACAAGACGCAGGCGCGAGTGCCTACGCTGCAAGAAACGATTTACTACATATGAAAGAGTTGAAGAGTTTGAGCTAACTATTGTGAAAAAAAATGAAGCTCGCGAACAATTTAACCGGGAAAAGCTGAAAAGCGGTGTTGTGAAAGCCTGTGAAAAACTTCCTATTTCTGTTGAAGAAGTCGATACAGTAATTGATTCAATTGAAGCCGAATTACGCAGACTTAATGAAAAAGAAGTTTCCAGCAAGCAAATTGGCTCTTTAGTAATGAAAAAACTGAAAAAACTCAATAAGATTGCGTACATAAGATTCGCAGCAGTCTACCACGAGTTTGAAGACATAGAAAGCTTTGAAAAAGAGATAAAAAAGCTGGTGAAGAGGTAAATAGTGAAGCTAAGTAAAAAAATCATGATAGGCGCAATCATGATAGGCGCAATTATTATTATTTTTCTTGCAATAGTAGTATGGCTGGCAGTTACTGGTTCTTGGCCTGTGCCTAAAGCCAATTACCCACCGATACGTTAAACTCATTTTAATAGAAGTTATAACCGCAACAAACTTTAAAAACTCCTCCAAAATTCTTTCTTTTATGAAAGTAAAGATAAAAAGACTTGACAAAAGCATCCCCCTGCCTATTTACCAAACAAAAGGTAGTGTTGGGTTTGACATTTCTGCAAGGGAAGATACCATAGTACCGCCAAAAAGCGTTGGAATTATTCCAGGCAACATAATTGTTGAGACGCCTCCTGGATACATGCTTCTGCTTGCTCTTCGCAGCTCTACTCCAAGAAAAAAAGGGCTGCACAAACCGCACGGCATAGGTGTTATTGACAATGATTACCGTGGAGAAAAAGATGAAATAGGAATACAGGTTTTTAACAGCACAGACAGCGAAGTGAAAGTAGAAAAAGGAGAAAGAATCGGCCAAGGGATATTTGTTAAGGTAGATAAGTTTGAATGGGATGAAGTAGAGCAAATGGGAGAAAGCAGAGGCGGGTTTGGAAGCACTGGTTAAGGCTCGATGCGTTTTATTTCTAAGTTGTTAAAATCTTTGTCGTAAGAAACGAATTCTGAACAATTGTTAATGATTGCTGCTACGTAATGAATTAAATCAAAAGTGTTAAGACTTTTTTTGATGGGTGCTTTAAAACTCATGTAAAGTAAGTTTTGATCAAGTTGAACAATGGAACTGTTCAACTTAAACAAAGATTTGATACAGTTAGAGGCATGTTCCTGGTTTTTATTTATTCTAGAAATAGCTTCATGCGCTTCCACTAAGCATAAAGTATCTGTTGTAAATTCATCGTACAGTAAAGATCTGCACTTATCTTTATCTTCATTGTCAATGAATGCCTTTATAATGACGTTCGCGTCAACAAAAACACTCATCTTTTACCTCTCAGAGAATGACTAAGTTTTATAACTTCATTAGTAGTATACTTTCTTTTTTGAGGCATCTTATCACAAATTCTAAACATTTCTTCCATAGAAGGCCCGTCCTCATATTCGATCAGTCTCTTGACAACAGACTCATAGCTCTCTCTAGAGTTTAGCTTCCTATTTTCCAAGGCTCTCTTTGTGTCCTCGTGCATTTGAATGCTTGTAAGTTTCATTTTTTTCATGTTGTCTATAGATATCTATAGATATATAAAGTTATTGATTAAGTCAACACCAAATCGAGCGTACTTGGATCACTCATAAACGCTTCTCTTTTTATGTCGTCTATTATGAAATATGTTTCTTGTTTTTTTATCTTGAATTTAGTCTGCAAAGTTTCTAGAAAGTTTTCTAAGTCCACCATATTTTTGAAAACACCTTCAATAAGATAGTCATATCCATTATTTATCTTAAAGATAGAATTAATGTTTTGATGCTTTAGCAAAAAATCTGTCAAATCTTTTTTGTGACTAATATTTGCTTGTATTGCAATTTTTGCACGAGTGTTAAAGCCAAGCTTTGTGAAATCGACTAAGCAAGTATGTTTTCGGATAAGTCTATCTTCATTACGCTTTATTTTTTCATAAATAGTAGAAATCGGAATACGACTTTTTTTTGCCATATCTGTTAAAGTCTCACGGCAATTCTTTCGTAAATGAGTTATTATCACCAAATCTTTTTTGCTTATCATTTATAACACCTCTCCGATATTCTTATACTTTTTCTGAAGAATATACAGAACCATAAGATATATAATTTATCCTTAAGACTTATATATTACCTTATAATTATATATTATCGAAATATTTATATATTCTCAACAATTAGCTGTCCATATGAAGCGAAAAGTAATACAGCTCGCCCACAAAACATTGGTTGTATCGTTGCCAAGCAAATGGGCAAAGACTTATGAAGTTAAGAAAGGCGCAGAACTGGAAGTAGAAGAAAGAGGGCAGCAAATAATATTCTCTACTAGCAAACATTCAGCATCTGAACGCATACAATTGGACATAACAGAGTTAGATATAGATATCTTAAGAAGAAGGTTGCTTTCAAGCTTATATAAGACAGGGTATGATGAAGTTGAATTAATGTATAAAGACACTAAAGTGCTAAGTGCTATTCAGGAAAATATTAATGACATGCTTATTGGATTTGTTGTAGTTGAACAGGGAAAAAACAGGTGTGTTTTAAGAGTTGTTGCAGAAGAACAGGAAAAAGAATTTGAAAACATGCTTAGAAGGGCTTTTCTTGTAACAAAAAATCTAGGAGAAAGCTTATACACATATATTAAAGAAGGAAAACTTAACCAACTTCACGACTTATTATCTCTTGAAAAAACCAACAATCAATTAATTAATTTCTGTGAAAGGGTTTTAAACAAAAGAGGTTTTAAAGACGACAATAAAAGGTGTTTTGTTTATGTTGTTGCATGGAATCTTGAAAAAATAGCTGATGATTTCAGAGATTTGTGCAAAATATTAGCTTCAGAGCCAAAATCAAAAGTTAGTAAGCAGTCTTTAGAGCTGCTTAAAGAAACTACTAATTATTTCACCAAGTATTACGAGATATATTATACATTTGATATCAATAAAGCATCTGAACTGAATAAAGGAGGGAAGGAATTAGAGAGAAGAATTGTGAATTTATTGAAAATAAGCAAAGGAACAGATACATTACTTTTAACCACACTTAAAGATGTTGTAACTAAAACTTCAGATTTTACTGCTTCTTTTATAGCTTTGAATATGTAGAACTAGAATTTTTTGAATTCAGAAGCTGTTTCCAGCAAGTCAACATGGCCGAGGAAGATTGCTCTGCAGCAATATCGCTCTAAGCCTAGCTCATCTAACACTTTTTTGCGCTCTTCGCCTTTTTCCATGCGTTCTTTATAGCTTTCAAATAAGTGTGATATAGGCTTCGAACAGCTCCAGCATCTCATTGGAATTATCATTTTTTATCAAGTGTTTTAGTTGATTATTTAAGTTTAACGGTAGCTTTTTTGCCTTGTTGCCCTGGCTTTTCCATGATGGTTTGGCTTCCTTACTTCCCTTCTTCTAACATCTGCGACAAGTAAGTGCCTGTCATATTCTAAAAAAGTCTTTTCAAGCTTCTTATCCTTAGTAAATTCTGTCAATGCTTTGGCAATCGCAAGCCTTGCTGCCTCTGCCTGGCTCATTACTCCGCCTCCATAAACTTTCACTGTTATGTTAACCTTATTAGCATGATTTTCTGCAAGTATTAATGGTTCTTGTAATTTAAGCTTTGCAATATCAGGCTGATAAAACTCAAGCAATTTGTTATTAATTTTGACAATTCCTGTGCCTGGCTTAATTACAGCTCTTGCTACAGCCCGCTTTCTTTTTCCAGATGTAATAAAGTTTTTCATTTTCCTCCAAGATGCATGCAAAGCTCGCCTACAGTAATGTAACGCTTTGTGATTTTTTGAAGCTGCGCTTTTTTTAAACTCTCTGCTTTTTCTAAATTATCCGGAACACCAATGTAGCACTTAATTCTGGAAAATGCCTGCCTGCCTTTATATTGCTTGCGAGGAAGCATTCCTCTGATAGTTCTTCTTACAAACAAATCAGGTCTTCTTTGAATAAAAGGACCTTGCTGCGGTTGACCAAGTTCAAGCCTGCTTAAATAGTGCTTAAGGATGCTTTGCTTATCCCCAGTTATTATCGCTTTCTCAGCATTAACTATCTTAACATCTTCCCCAAGCAAAGCCTGCCTTGCAGCAATAACTGCCATTCTTCCTAAAACCAGCTTTTCTGCGTTAATTATCATGTTAACCAAAAATCCTCACGCGTTTTCCTTTGATATCGTCATTAATAAGCTCTGATATCTGCAATGCCTTTGACTTTGACTTTTCAATCTTATCAATAGCCTGTTCGGAAAATTGCCAGGCTGCAATTGTAACAACATGGTCAAGTTCGCCAGTAGCCAATACTTTTCCTGGAACGACAATAGTTTCACCGTCTTTAGTGTATCTGTTTATTTTGGAAAGGTTAACAACTCGGCGCTGCCTTGTAGGCTTTCTTAAATCATTAGCTAATCTTAATAGGAGTTTGGAGCTATCTTTATGCCCCTTATTTTTTAAGTCTTCAGTAAGACTTTTCAATTGTTCATTTATTGGTCCAGTTCTCATTTTTTATGTAAACTATGCGGGGGACGTGATTCGAACACGCGCATCCACTAAGGAACTACCCCCTCAAGGTAGCGCATTTGACCAGGCTCTGCCACCCCCGCATGAATGAACATGAAGTAGGTCGCCTAGCTTACTTGATTAGTTTCTGAAATTCTATGAGTTGTGATTCGAATGTTTCCGTTGCTTTTTCCAGTGTTTCACGACAGCTTAGTTGACCGAATGATTCAAGGTAAAATATGAAGTCATCTGTTTCCTCAATTTTTGCTTCGCCGTTTGAGGCTTCTTCAATAGTTCCTGCCAAATCATATTTCATCAGGAGTGCTTGATTAGCAACAAGTTTTCCGTTCTTAACTTCGAAAACTCCAGGCGGGCATGCTTGCGCAACTTTCTCCGGGTTTTTAACATTGCCTGCGTTTAATACAGGCTTGTTTTTGTAGTAAATATGACCTGGAGCCCATTTAGAATGCTGCTTTCCAGTTCCAAGAACAGCAGTTGCTTCAATCTCAAGTTTTTGTCCTTTCAAAAGCTTAGTTATTTGCATTCCAGGGAAGACTGGCTTTATTTTTGGGTCTTTTGATTTAAAATCAGAAGCATAAACAGTAGCAGGGCCTTCCACTTTAAGCGTTAGTTTTACCTGGCAACTTGCACAGCCTTCTCCTTTACATTTGCAGTCTTCAGAAATGTTATAACCTTTAAGATCTGTTGTTAAAGGAATCAACCCGATACGGTGTGCAATCATTTCATCATAAAGTATTGAATTATTTTTCCTTATTTCCAAATCTTCAATCGCCATTGTTGGAACATCCCGAAGAACAGATCTTCTAAGTGAATTGGCAAATGCTGAGTCTGCTCCCTTTAGTACAAAAGAAAGCTTATTATTTTTTACATCAGATTCCAAAATTTCGATAGTCATCATACTCTTCTACCCCGCTTTCCGCCTTTTTTTCTGCAGCTATCATGAGGAATTGGAGTTACGTCTTCTATTATACCAATGCGCAATCCCATCCTTGATAAAGCACGAACAGCTGCCTGCGCCCCAGGACCTGGATTACTTGGGCCATTATGCCCGCCTGGAGCTCTAATCTTAACGTGTATCCCTCTTATGTTTTTTTCCATAGCGCCTTCTGCAGCTTTTTTTGCTGCAGCCATAGCAGCAGTTGGAGAAGACTCCATTCTATCAGACTTAACAACCATCCCGCCGCTAGCTTTTGCGATTGTTTCCCTGCCTGTAATATCTGTAATATGAATTATTGTATTGTTATAAGAAGAGTATATGTGTGCAACGCCCCATCTAACATCATTACTCGGCATCTGGAACCTCTGTTACTTCTTTTATAACTCTTTCCGGATGATCTGGTTTTGAAAGAGCAGAATTTTCTACAAATGTAACTTGTTCTTCCAAAACTAAAGGAACTAAATAAGAAGGTGAAGTGATTATTTTATCACCAATCTTAATGTGCCTATGAGAAATAAATTGCCTTGATTGACTAATTGAATGGGAAAATTTTTTCTTAAACACAACAGTTTGAAGACGTCTAACAAGAAAATCTTTAACAGTAAGCCCTAAAACTTCATCAAGTGAAGCTTCCTTTGTTATTACACCAAGTGAGACTAGTTTGTCTAGAAGTTGCTTTTTTTCTATTTCTGCCTGTTCTCCTCTTAGAGCGATAAGGCGTTTTGCCTGAGCTGTGAATTTTCTAAGTAAAGAAGTGGTTCTCCAATACTCCTGTTTGTTCTTGAGACCAAACTCTTTCATAAACGGACTTTCTTCATCAAGCCTTTCTTTATTCCAGAGTTTAAGCGGTCTTGAATACTTCTTTTTTGGAAATCTTGGACTACCCATTTACATCACTTTTTCTTATCATCCTGTGGTTTTTTCGGTACTGCCTTAGATTTTGCAACGCCAAGCACTTTTCCTTTATTCTTTCTGAAATTTGATCTTGTGCGCTGGCCACGAACAGGACTGTTTGACATATGTCTAACGCCACGATAGCTTTTGATTTTCTGCATCTGTCTTACGTCGTTTTCCTGAGCGTAAGAAAGGTCAGTGGTTACTAAATGAACTGAAGAGTTATCTTCAATATTTTTTCGTCTATTAAGAAGCCATTGAGGAAATTTTGAATGAGCTGTTTTTATCACTTCTTCAACTTTCTTTATGTCTGAATCAGACATATCGCCTAAACGCTTTGTTTTTTCAAGCTGAGAAGCATCGCAAACCGCATTTGCAAAAGTAAAACTTATTCCTTTGATTTTTCTCAGGCTATCTATTAACTTTTTATTCCCATCCAAGTCAGCGTTACTAATTCTGACTATGTGCTTGAAATCTTCGCCAGGTTTTTCTGTTGGTTTTTCCATATTAAACGGACCCGAAAACATAGCTAGAATACTTTCTAACCCTAACAACGCCGTTAGACTCGGGCTTATATAGACGAGGATTTCAAGGTTGTTTATAAATGTTGCTTTTTAAGCCCTAATTTGCAGCAATCCGCGAACTTGCAACTTCCTTCGAATCTACTGCCTGTTCGCCACTTTTTTCGTTTTTTATGCTTTGAGAGATTTTTTTAAGGTGTGTCAATGGGCATCTCTGGCATCTGTTACCGATAGTACCAACATAATCCTTGTTATTAAAAATAAAGGTAATCTCACACATGTTACTACAGCCATCTCCAATGATAGTTTTGGTCTGTAATTCAGCTTCTGCCAGTTCAAAGCCTTTAAAATTAGACTTTTTCGGCTTGTTTTCTTGAACTAAGAGTGCAGCACCATAAGCGCCCATAAAACTGCACATTTCAGGAACAAAAACTTTCTCGTCCAGTTCTTTCTCAAAAGCAACAACTAATGCTTTATTCTGAGCAGTAGCTCCCTGAAAAACAAAAGGCGGCTTTAAATCTTTGCCTTTGCCAAGCATTGTTAAAAAATTTCCAATCAAACCTTTACAAACACCAGCTAAAATATCCTCCCTCGACATGCCTTTATTAAGCTTACTAACCACCGCGCTCTGCGCAAAAATTCCACATTTGGAAGGAACACTAACTTCATTTTTGCTTTTTAAAGCTAAATCTCCAACATCTTCAATAGCAATGCCCATACGATTAGCAATGGCTTCAATCATACTACCAGTACCTCCACCACAAGCCTGATTCATCATAAAATTTTCAATCTCGCCATTTTTCACAATAATAAGCTTACTATCCTCACCGCCAATATCAAAAATAGTTCTAACATCACGAAACTGCTTAATAGAAGCAACAGCATGGCTCATTATTTCACTTTCCAAAACATCCCCTCCAACAAGCAAGTTAACAAATTCCTTGCCGCTGCCAGTAATACCAACACCATCAATCACTCCGTCAAATTTTAGATTCTTCATGACTTCTTTAACAGTCGATATCACGCCTTTGTTCTTGGTATAATAAGACTTAACAATCGCGCCTTTGTCGTCTATAATCACTGCTTTAAAGCTAACACTGCCAATATCCATACCTATAAAAAAAGTCATGACACACGCCTCTTTTTTCGTCTTTTTAATAAACTTACAAAAGTTTCAATTCTAGTATCAAACCCAACCTCAAACTGGTTTTCATCTATCGGAAAACTATATAATGGCACGTCATACTTTCTACAAACACGATCAATAAGCATTTCAATTAAGCACTCAGGCGCACAGCTTAAAGGAAGTAAATGAATCACTCCGTCGTAACCCTGCTTACAATGATCTATAGTATCCCATAACGTATGCTTACCGTGACCTGCAATGTCAGAACTTAAATACTCCTTCGCTTCTTTTTTAAAAGGCGTATATTCATCCTTGCTGAAAGGAATAATATGTTTTATAAAATCTGAAAGCAGCAAAGATACTTTAACGCCAACACCCATTTTTTCAAGTTTTTTAATTATATCATAATTGATTTTGTTTTCGTGAATAGTAAAGATTTCTCCAACAAGAACCACTTTTATTTCTGCTTTTTCAGGGTTTCCATAATGAATTCTTTCAACTTCTTTTATTTTTTTCCAATGCTTACGAGCTATCATTAACGCTTTAAGCCGATTACATCCTGTGCTTTTTAAAAAGGGAAAAATAGTTTTTGCCGATATCACATGCATCTTAAATTTGTATCCTAAATCTTCCAGTATTTGCTTTTGAGTGAAATGATAGTTAGTATAACGGCAGGTACCTGCACTATCAAACATTAACAAATCAGTAGCACCAGCTTCCAAAGCTTCGATATGACTGCCTAAAGTAACTTTGAAAGGAAAACAAATCATATCGCTACTATGCCTAACGCCAAGCTTAATGGTCTTTTGCGTTATAGGCGGAGGCAAGACATAATTTATTCCTAATTCTGTAAAGAAGTCTTTAACTAAATCGGTATATATCCCCATTCTTGGTGAAGAAAAAATGCGTTTATTTGTCATATTGCATCAGCTTTCAATTATGTTTTCAATTCTATTTAAACCAATAGCTAGTTGGATTCGTCACTTATTTTTTAAAGCTTATTATTTATAAACCAGAACTATTTTTCAACTGCATAATAGCAGCAGCCAAGTCTCCATTAGCAGCTTCTAAAGCTTCTTTTGCTTTTTCCTCAGAAACACTTGCTTGCTCAGAAACAGTTTTTACATCATCTTCAGAAATTTCAACAGCAGCAGAACGCTCTTCTACATTGCCGGTTATCTGAAAGCTGTCATTGCCCATCATGTTAACCTTAACAACTTTAGGATTAGTGATTACAATGTCTTTTCCTTCACTCTTTATAATAACTTCAGAAGCAGCGATATCTTCCTGCTTAATGCCCATCTTCTTCATGGCCTGCTCTACTGCTTTAGGATTCATTCCAGGAATCATTTTTATCCAAAATTGTGCAAGAATACTTCGATAGCTATGATTGCAACAGCTAATACTATGACGTGGCTAGGCTTAATCTGAATCCTGCTCTTGTATTCATCATAATACCTTACTAAGCCTCCTTGCGAAGAAGGAAGCATCATCTTTTGATCTTGTGGCATATTGAATGATAGAAAGAAAGCAGTATATTAAAAGGTTTGGGTTGAGGTAGTGGTAGCAATCTTTAAATACCATTCAAGGTTCTTTTGACAGTTATGGAAGAAGTTGACTTCAATAAGATAGCAGCAAAGTGGCAGAAGAAGTGGGAAGAGAAGAAAATCTTCAAAGTTAAGGTTGACTCTAAGAAAAAGAAGTATTACTGCCTTGAGATGTACCCGTATCCGAGTGGACAGGGCTTACATATGGGCCATGTAAGAAACTACGCTATGGGGGATTCTTATGCACGCTATAAACGAATGCGTGGTTTTAACGTTTTATATCCAATGGGGTATGATGCTTTTGGAATGCCTGCAGAAAACGCTGCTATAAAAAACAAAATTAATCCCAGAAAGTGGACAGAAGATAACATGGCTTTGATGAAGTCGCAGCAAAAGCTTCTTGGATTAAGCTATGATTGGGACAGAGAGCTAGCATCATGCAATCCTGAATATTACAAATGGAATCAATGGATATTTCTTAAGCTGCTTGAAAGAGGATTAGCTTATAAGAAAAAATCGCCTGTTAACTGGTGTGAGGATTGCGGAACTGTTCTTGCAAATGAACAGGTTGAAGACGGAGCTTGCTGGAGATGCAAGAATCCTGTAAGCGAGAAAGAACTAGAGCAATGGTTCTTTAAGATAACAAATTATGCAGATGAGTTATTGAAAGGGCTTGATGATGTAAAAGATTGGGCTGAACGCGTTAAAACAATGCAGAGAAACTGGATTGGAAAGAGTGAGGGAACTGAAATATTTTTTCCAATAGAGAAATCCAAAGAAGCTATTCCTGCATTCACCACAAGGCCGGATACTGTTTTTTCAGTTACTTTTATCGCACTTGCTCCTGAACATCCGCTTGTTGAAAAAGTGACAAAAGGAACAAAATATGAAAAAGAAGCTAAGAAATTTGTTGAAAAAGTGAAAAGAGAATCTGTAATTGACAGAATAAACGAAGAAAAGGAAAAAGAAGGATTCTTTACAGGAAAATATGCTATTAATCCTGCCTCTGGAGAGCGAATACAAATCTGGATAGCAAACTTTGCAGTTATGGACTACGGAACAGGAGCTGTAATGTGTGATGCGCATGACAAACGAGATTTTAGGTTTGCAAAAAAATATGACATACCGCTAAAAGTAGTGATTAAGCCAGCAAATGTTAAGAAATTCAGAGTGGAAGATTTGAAAGAAGCCCATACAGATGATGGGATAATGATTAATTCTGATCAGTTTAATGGGATGCATAATAGAAAAGCTTTGCCGAAAATATCTGCTTGGCTAGTGAAAAATAACAAAGGCAAGAAAGTTGTCAATTTCAAACTCCGCGACTGGCTGATTTCCAGACAGCGTTACTGGGGAACGCCAATACCGGTTATCAACTGCAAGAAGTGCGGAATTGTTGGAATTCCTGAAAAAGACTTGCCTGTTAAGCTTCCTCCTCCTGAAAAGGTTAAGTTTACTGGCGAAGGAAATCCGCTTGAAAGCTCTGAAGAATTTGTTAATGTTAAATGCCCAAAATGCAAGAGCGCTGCAACGCGTGAAACTGATACAATGGACACTTTTGTTGACAGCAGCTGGTATTTCTTCAGGTATTGCAGTCCTAAAGAAGACAAAAAGCCGTTTGATGATGAAGTTGAGTATTGGATGCCTGTTGACCAGTACATTGGAGGAATAGAGCATGCAATTCTTCATCTGTTGTATGCAAGATTTTTCACAAAAGCTTTGAGAGATATTGGATTAACAACAGTGGATGAGCCTTTCAGCAATTTGCTAAATCAAGGAATGGTTTTGAAAGATGGAATGGTTATGAGCAAAAGCAAAGGAAATATTGTTGACCCTCGTGAAATAATTGACAAGTATGGTGCTGATACTGCAAGACTGTTTATTTTATTTGTTGCACTGCCTGAGAAAGAGTTTGAGTGGAGCGATAAAGGAGCTGAAGGAAGCTATAGGCTTCTAAAAAGAGTTTATTATTTAGCAACTGAAAAACCAAAGTACAAAAAAACTGTTGACAATAAAGACAAACACATCTTAAGCAAGACACATCAAACAATAAAGCAAGTTACTGAATCTTATGAAGAATTAAAACCAAGCGTTGCTATTGGAAAAATTATTGAACTGGTAAATCACATTTACAAGTACCGGGAAGCTTCTGTTAACAAAAAAGTGTATGAAGAAGCGGTAAAGAATTTGACTTTGCTAATTGCGCCTTTTGCACCGCATTTAGCTGAAGAAGTTTGGGAAAAACTTGGAAACAAAAAGATGGTTAGCTTGGAAAGCTGGCCTGAATACGATCAAAGCAGGATAGACAAAGAAGCTGAATTTGCTGACGAGCTTGTTCATAATGTTTTGAGTGATGTTGAAAAAATCATTGAACTTGCAGGAATAAAAGAACCTAAGAAAATAACATTGATAATTGCAGCAGACTGGAAATATACTTTGCTAAAAACATTGGTAACTGCTATGAAAGACACAAGAGATACAAAAGCAGTTATTGGAACTTGCATGGATGAGAGAAAAGTAAAAGCATATGCAAAATATGCTGTAAAAATAATACAAGCTCTTCTAAAAGACAACTCCAAAATCCCAAAGATTCTTCTAGAAGAGAAAAAAGAGTTGGAATCTTACAAAGCAGCTATTGAAACCATAGAAAAAGAGTATGGAACCAAAGCTGAAATAATATCTGAAAAAGAAACAGAAAACGCAAAGGCAAAACAGGCGCTGCCTGGAAAGCCAGCAATAGTTGTAGAGTGAATCTCATGCACGAAATGAGTTGGAAAGATGTTTATTTGTTTACTTCTGATGATTCAACACTAGCTAAATTCTTATTTCCAAAACTTTTTCAAGCAACGTCTATACAAGAAATGAAGAATTACTGTTCCATTAGAAACAGAAGAGAATTGTTTATGCTGGATGTAACAGTTGCTGGAAATGGCGATAATATTACACTTGTTGACAAAACAAGCGATATAGAAGCTTATGTTAATCGTAGAGATACGATTGACGAAAAGACATTTGAAGCTGCAAAAGAATTAAGTATAGGAAGAAATTTAACTGTGATAGGGATGTATGGTTCAGGAGAAAAGGCATTATATTTGCCGATTCGTATTAATGGGGCACTTGCAGCATTACCATTTAATAGAGTAGTAGCAGAGAGAGGCAAACTTAATATATTATATGTTCTACCTGAGGAAATAAAAGAAACAACAGGAGAAAGTTTACCATTCCCTGTAATGATTTGAAAATGAAACTTTCAATAAAAAAAGTTTTGCTAGTGTACTACGTGCATAATTACAAAACTCTTGAACTGGTTGAGAAATGCTTGAAATCACATAAAATATCTTATACTGCAACAAGACGAGTGCATCTAACAAACACATTATGCAAAAACAAAGATTTAGTTATAGTTGTGGGAGGAGATGGCACTTTTCTTAGAGCAGCACATCACACAAACAATACACCGATTTTTGCAGTCAGCTCTGACACTAGATATAATGAAGCATTTTATGGGCAAGCAACGCCGAAAGATTTTGTAAAGAAGTTTAAGCGTTTGATGAAAGGCAAATTTCGAATAAGGAAACTGCCAAGATTAGAGGCAAAGATAAATGGAGTTAAACTGCCGTATCTTGCAGTGAATGAAATCTTTGTTGGAAGCAGACATCCGTATCATACTTCAAGATATGTTTTGAATGTACGCGGTAAAAGTGAGTTCCAAAAAAGCAGCGGAGTTCTTATTACAACAAAAACAGGCAGTACTGGCTGGGCAAAAAGCGCTGCAAAAGGAAAATTGAAAATACCAGAGAACGGGTTTGGATATGTTGTAAGAGAACCATACATTGGAAGACTTACAAAATCAAAGCTGCTGAAAGGCAGCTTGTCTGCTAAAGATAAAGTAAAAATCAATTCTCAAATGCATGCAGGAATTGTTGTTGTTGATTCATCTGAAAAAGCGCATAAATTTGTCGACGGAGATAAATTGGAAGTTACAGTTTCCAAGAATTCTTTGAATTATGTTGAGTTTTGATTTATAAATAGAAAAAATTCTTAAAGAAATTAGCAAGCATAACTTAAATGGGCTGGTTTCATAGAGACTTGCAAGAAGAAATAGACAGAATAATTCAAACACTAGATAGAGATAACATTGAATTGCCACGAGATTGGCAATGGGTAAAAAAGAAACAACCCAAACTTTCTGAGATAGATGCTCTAGACGTTGAGTTGATGAAAAAAATAGTAGAATTACACAAAAGAGGATTAGATATTCCTGAATTAGCCAAAGAACTTTTTGAGAAAACAAGACTTCTGCACCATTATCTTAACACATTGAAGCACAACTCTAATGTAAATGCAACAACCATAGACGAGTTAATAAATGAAATTAAGAAACTATACCAACAAGAAGCAAATACTGAAGCAAGTTACGAAAGGTTAATTGTGTCGACTCCATATGCGTATAGGCTTTCGCATAGAACAAACAAAGGAAGTGCTGAAATGATAATGAAAAGAGGGTTTGGTAGTTTTGACTTCTATCAGAGACAAGGGCCATTGGTTACACTCACAGGAACAGCGGATTTACTTTCGGAACATACTGAACAAGCCATCCACCAAATAGGACAACGGCATAGAGGGAACGACGTTGTAGTTATAATAGAAATTCCAAAAGCTATAATGCAAAAAGCGCAAGAAAGAATTAAGGAAAGATTGGCAAGCGAAAAAGCATCTGGCGGAATACCGTTATTGGGATTAGCAGGAACTGACAGATGGAACATAGAAGATCCCTTGTTAGTTTATTATCCAGATGGCACAAAAAATAGCCAATCACTAAAACCAGAATATATTCTCGGTTACGCAGAATTGGCGATGAAACGAATACACATGAATCCAAAATACAAAAACGGGTTGCATTACGGTTAATAAAAGTAGGCAGGCGCACTAGCAATTGAATCAAACTTTTGCCAAAAGATTAACCTTGACTTTTCCTCGCTTCCGCGACCCTTCAAGCGCCATCGCATATGATTAACGCTGCTCTGTTCCCAGCCTGACGTGGTTTTCAAAAGCAACAACCCTGAAGGACAGAAGGTCAACGTACGAGCCAAGACCTTCGGCTACAGTCTGAACCGCTCACCAGCTTCACTCCACCGTAAAGCCCGTTTGTGGTAACAAAAGAGGGCTAACCTCCCAGTATAGCCTGCCTGTAAAAAGCGAAGATTTAGGGGTTTTTAAATCTGTCTAAATTCGCCAAAGATAGAAGATGTTTCTTCTGCCCGTACTCTAGCAGAAGCGCCGTCAATTTCTGCGGTGTCATAAATATCATTAACTGTCATTAACCTATCACGAAATACGCTAAGAGAATAGTCATCATCCCGAGGGATATCTTGATGTAAGCAACTTAACATTCTAAATAATTGCTCCATAACAATTACTGTTTCTGCGTGTTCAGGACAACCCTTAAGATCTCTTAGTTTATCATCTAATTTATCTAGGTCAATTTCGCCGTCTACGAAGGCTTCTGGAAGAGTTTCAAATTCCATAGAAAAAAGTTAACTGGGAAGGGTTTTTAAAAGTAACTATTCGTAAGAATCTAGTTCATGTAGGATGCTTTTAACAGCGGATTGATGAAATTCATAATTGTTTAGAACAGGGTCTTGCCTATTCTGTCTAATTGAATTAAGCCCAGATCCAACATAACCTAAAGCTCCTATTCCAATAGTTGTTGCAAGAGTAATTCCTGCTAACATCCAACTTGATGTTATTTTTGGTGCTATAAAAGCTATATCAACTAATAACGTAGCGCCTGCGCCTATTGTTAAAGCTCCCCAATTTCTAAAATTTTGCCAAGAAAACAAATCATCAATGTAAGTTAAATCTTCTTCTAAACTTTTTGATCCTTTGATTATCCCTGTAGTTGGAGAACGTGATGATCCTCTTCTTGCTACAGCAACATAAGAATCATTGTTAGAATAAAGCGTAAATCTTCCATGCGTTCCATATTGCTCATAGCCAAGCTCATCTTCCAGTAAAGAACACACATCATCAGGGTTAAAATTCGCATTTTTTTCAACCTGTTGGATTAGTGTTTCTACGGACATTAAATAGTTAGATATTTTAATCTACTTTATAATTTTTATGATATTAGCAGAATAATACCATACCCGACAAAGCATCCTGCACTGACAAAAGGCATTGCTGGGTAGAATTTTCCTTTCTTGCTGAGGGCAAACAGAATTGCTAATCCTAAGGTTGCGAAAACAGGTATAACAAATGCTTTCTGGAAGCCGAATTGAGCCATTATAGTTCCTGCAAACAGCAATGGAAAGGCAATATCTCCTCCGCCAAGTATTGCTACACTCGCTTCCTTGGATGTTTTTTTACTGCTTGTTTTTTTAGTTTTAGAAATGGTTATTTTAGTAATTGAAGACAAAGATTTAGGAATAGTTAAGCCTGCAAACATATTTGAAGAAGTCTGGAATTTTGCCATAGCAACCATGTGCTTGCTTTTCCATACTGCATACATGTCATAAGCTGAAATAAGAAGTAAAAGAATAATTGCTGAAAAAATATTCAGTATGGGAACAAATATAGCTGCCAGCCCGCTGTAAATAAACAGTTCAGTAAAGTTATGAACAATAAAGTTTGGCTTGAAAAGCTTAAGAAGTGAAGCAATCAAAGCAGTAATCCATGCTATTGCCTGAGGGATAAAAACTGTCCAAGCAACTGCCAGTGAGAGTGTAACAGCAAGAAAATACCATGCTTTCCAAATCTTGAATTTTTTGAATTTTATCAGTATTAGAAGAATCGAAGTTCCAAGAATAACTGCAAATGTGATAAACAAGAACGCGTAATTAGGCTCTACATCCGGCCTTTCAATACCGCCAGGAAGAGCTTTGTAAGAAACAATGCCTGTTTTCTCAGTAAGCTCCTGGTCAACGTAATTATCAAGAACAAACAAGCCTATGAATTGGGCTACAAAGAATAACCCAAGCAAAGCAAAAACAATGGGAAAGGAATGCTTCATATGTATGAATTTTAGAGTTAACTATATAAATATTATTAACATTCCAAACACAGTGAAAATAGCTAATAATGTTAACGTAAGGGTTTTCTGCAAGGAAGATGAAGATAAAAAACTGGTAATTGAAAAGCTTAAGTTTTTGCTTCCGTTTGATTTAGAGAAAGAAAAAGTAAAGATAGAAGAAAAAAAAGCAGAAGGGTTTGATGACAAGAAAATAAATGTGATTAAAGTATTTCTAACCAAAGACAGACACATAAATACGTTTATTGAAAATTTGATTATTAAGCTTGGTGAAGAGAAAAAAACATTGTTAGAGCAAATTGGCTCTAGATTAGATGATGACTTGAATTTCTTTATCAGGCTGGATAAGAATATGCTATTGAAAGACAAATTTGTTTTAACAGATGCTGGTGATTGCTATCACATAAGAATTAACATTGCTGCCTTTCCCAAAAAGAAAGAAAAAGCAGTTGTTGTGTTGAAAGAGTTGTTTAAGTGTTAAGTCGAGTTGTTAAGTACGCATCTTTTCTCTACACTGGCTCTGCCCAAGTAAGCATGCGTGCTTGGGTTAACTTCTCCCTCCCTTAAAGGTATGGGAGGGGGAAGTTGAGTTCGAAGAACCAGAGCTAGCGAGGGGTTAATTAGAATGTTGACTTTACATTAAGGCAGTATTTTTATGTTAAAATATTTTTTAAAATACCCTTTATTCCTTGTCAGAAGAAGCTCTGCATTATTTTGAGCGTGAGCACCTATAAGAAAATCTGTTAGAATGTGGTTTCTCCACGTAACTTGTGATTTACATTTATTGCAGTTGAATTTATTCACTGCGCCACATTTAGGGCACTGAATTTGTTTAAATTTTGAGAATTTATGCCATCTCTCAGCAGAAAGATTGAAATCTTCCATAGCAAAATCATATATTTGCACATCTAAATCTCTTAAAAAGAGATGCAGTTCAGAAATTGCTTCGTTCTTCCTGTATTTTCGCAAAAAAGCTGTAAGGATCTCAGAATACACAATTGGCGAAATCATCAAGCTGCCCATATTGCTGTATTTCTCAAGTAAAGCGCTACTCTGCCCTAAATATGTTAAATCGTTACCAAGAATATCAAGTAATATGTTAGTGTCAACCGCAGTTATCATCTCAACTCCTTCATAATGTCATCAGTTTTAAATCTGCCAAGGCGCCCCTTCCACTTATCAAAAGGTAGTTTTTTTGGTTTCTTTAGCAAAACAACTTTACCGTGTTCCATTTCAAAGTCTACCTCATCGCCTGGCTTCACACCTAAAGCTGTCCTAAACTGCTTTGGAATTGTTACCTGAGATTTTTGAGTTAAAGTAGTCATAGTAATACTTTTAAAGTAATACGTATTACTATTTAAATCTTACTATTTAGAACTTTTCACCAATCAAAAAATATTTAAAACTACATTTTGTTTTGTCATATAATGAATGATGTAAAAGTTAAACTTTCTGAAAATCTAAAAAAAGATTATCCAAACATAAAAGTTGCGATGTTAGAAGTTAGGAACGTTGTAAACAAAAAATCTGATTCTAAACTTGAAAATGAAAAAAGAAAACTTGAAGCATTTATAAGGAAGGAAGGTAAAAACTTGGAGAATAGCGATGTCATAAAGAACTACGATCGCTTTTTCAAGAAGTTTGGGAAGAGTTATCCCATTCAGTTTCAGATAAAATCAATACTTAACGGGCAGAGTTTTCCAGCGGTATCCACGGTTGTTGAAGCCATGTTTATGGCAGAACTGAAAAGTATGTTTCTAACTGCAGGGCATGATTTGGACTCATTAAAGGGAGAGTTACATACGAAAATGACAGGTGGAAGGGAGAGATATGAAAGAATAAATGGAAAGGAGCAGCAGTTGAAGGCAGGAGATATAATTACTTCGGATGAGGAAAGCATAATATCAAGTGTTTTGTACGGTCCTGACCGTAGAACCAGTATCAATATGAATACGAAAAATTGCCTTTTTTTCTCATATTTTCCATACGGAGAAGATGACGCAAATATTAGACTGCACTTTAATAACATACTAAGCTATATAAAGCTCAGTTCTGATGGCGAACCAGAATTCTCAGAAGTCACTATATTTCAAATATAGTATATTTGCACCTATACAAAGGTATATAAAGAAGTTATAACTTTCAATATATTGATTAAAATGACTAATGCAAACCGCGATGGTTGCCTTTGGGCAGCGTCAGGAACTGACTGGTTGCCTTTGGGCGTAAGAGTTGTAGATTAGTTCTCGGAGTTCTAAGTAGTTGTAAATCTGGCATTTCTCAGAAAGAAATTGTAGATAAGACTGGGCTTTCTTTGAGGAGTGTTAAGGGTTCTCTAAAGATTCTCGAGTCTATGGAATTAATATTTTCTATATTGCAATTAAATGATGTGAGAAGGAAGTTGTATTTTTCTGAGGTTGAGAAATGAAATCTGTTGGAATTGTCGGCGGGCTTGGTTCAAAAACAACCGCTAGATTCTATCTGAAAATATCAGATTGTTTTAGAGAGAACAGGAAGGTTAGTCCTAAGATAACAATAGATAACTGTGCATTTCCTTTAGAACTTGAAGAAGAAATAATATTAAAGTCAAAAAATGAAGCTAAGCTTCTTCCATTTCTGAAAGAAAGCATTGCAAGATTGAATAAAGCAGGAGTGGATTTGATAGTTATTCCCTGCAATACTGCTCATTTGTTTATAGACGAATTACGAAAACATTCCAAAGCTAAAATATTGAGTATTCTGGAAGAAATGGTTAAAGAAGTTAAGAGAAAAAATATCTCAACAGTTGGTATTCTTGCAACTTCAAAAATTGTTGAAAGTGGCTTATACCAAAAGATACTGGAAAAGGAAGGGATTAGCTACGTACTACCTAATAAAAAATCACGAAAAGTTTTATCTAAATGTATTTTGGAAATTCTGGAAAATAAAAGTAACCAAAAGACAAGAAACAAAATCAAAAAAGTATTCCAGCACTTGCTTAAGGAAGGAGCAGAAACAGTATTTCTTGCATGCACAGACTTAAAATTAGTTTTGGGTAAAAACATTGTGAAACATATTGATTCTTTCGATATTTTATTTGAAGCTACGATTAAAGAAATGGAAGGAGGAAAAAATGGAACTAGGACAACTTGAAGAAGAGATAGTAAGAATTCTGCTTGATAATGATGGAACAAGAAAAGAGGATGTCGTTGATATCACAGAAGAAAATGGCACAATTTATGTAATGGTTAATAGACGCATAGGAACTAAAAGAGAAGGTGTGGTTACTTATGAAAGAGTTGAACAAAGACGTCTTAGAATAATGACTGCATCGGAGCAAGTAGAATTTCAAAATTTGCTAAAACATCCAATGACTGTTGCCCATACATATAATGGCGCGAATTTAATTAAGCTAAAAAAACAAAAAAATGGGCTAGGAAGGTTATTAAGTAATCTACAAGGAAACGGATATAGTTTAATTTCTGTAGCAACATACCATATGGTGAGCCCTTTTGATTTATTAGTACCTATAACGGCCACAAAAAGAGATGAAAGAGGAAGTAAGAAAAATGTTAGTAGATTGTTTACACATGCAGATAACCAAACTTCTAATGGACATTTTATCAGTCATCATCGTTACTGTTTAGACACCACACCACAATATATAATAAATAATTCATAAGATTTAAATAAAGAATAGGAGCAAGTTGGAACATGGCAAAGAAAAGACTAATTGACCCTTACGGAAGCGAACTAGTGGAAGATTATACTAAATTGATCGCTGACTTTCATCTTGAAAAGTTTGATGCTTCGTTATTTCCAAAACCTAACAGGCTTATGAGAAGAGGGGTAGTTTATGCAGGATTAGGGCAGAAAATTATTTCTGATGCTATCAAACAAAAAAAACCGTTTTACGTTCTTAGCGGCATAATGCCAACTGGAGATAAGATTCATTTTGGAACTAAAATGGTTGTAGAGAACATAGCTTACTTCCAAAAAGTGGGTGCTGAGGCTTATATTCTAGTAGCTGATTTAGAGGCAGAAGCAACAAGAGGAGTTTCTTTGGAACAAGCTAGAAAAAGAGCCTTTGATTTTCACATACCTGCGTATATCGCACTTGGTTTAGACCCAAAAAAGACTACTTTCTACTTTCAATCAGAGAATGTAGAAGTAATGAGAGCTACTGCACTGTTTTCTAAAAAAGTAACACTAAACCAGTTTTTAGCAATGTATGGAAATGCAGATCCTGGAAGAATAATAGGAGCAATAACGCAAGTCGCTGATATTCTTTATCCTCAGTTTAAGAGACGGATGCCAGGAGTGATTCCTGTTGGCTCTGATCAATTACCACACATATTGCTCACAAGAGATATTGTAGGAAGGATGAAAACACAAAAGTTTGTACCTCCAAGCACGGTTTTAAACAAGTATGCTCCTTCTCTTGATGGCTCCATGAAGATGTCTAAGTCACAGCCAGAATCATGTATCGAACTGCCTGAGGACCCTAAAATTGTCTGTAAGAAGATAAAGCGCGCTTTAAGTGGTGGCAGAGATACTTTAGAAGAGCACAAGCGCCTAGGAGCTGATGTTGAAAAGGATATGGCTTTTGAATTGCTTAAACAACATTTAATAGAAGACGATAAAGAGTTAGAGAATATTTACAAAAAATACAAATCAGGAAAAATGACTTCTGGGGAAATAAAAGAAATAGCATGCGAAAAAATGACAGAATTCATGAATACATTTGAAAAAAAGCTGGAAGAAGTGAAAAAACAAGTTTCTAAATTGAAGTTTGTGAAGGCATAGAACCTTTTTTCCAAAGGTTTTTTAAATCCTAGCGGAGTTCTTCAATTTTTATGACTGAATTAATCATAACTGAAAAACCGAAATCTTTATATAATAGGACAATTGTCCCATTTATTCTATGAGGAAACGTGGACCGGATGTAAAAAAGATTGAAACAATAAAACGAGTATTAAAAAGTTATCCTAACGGTTTGTGGATAAGAGAAATCTCTAGAAAATCAAAGATAAGTAAGTCTACCGTGCATAGATACATAAGAGAATATATGAAGAATGATGTAGAGTGTGTACTAAAAATATCAAATTTGATGGAGGTTTATAAGCTTAAGAGGAAATGATAACAATAGAAGACTTTAAACCAAGTGAGACTTACTTATTTTTAGAATCTAGCTATAAAAGAGATTTGTTAGAGGTTGCGATAGCAAAAGCAGGATCGCAAAGAAAACTTGGTACTATTTTAAAGTTGGATAAAGGGTGTGCTTATCAAACCAAAATTTCTACTTGGCTACGGCAAAATAATCTCAGATTAGATTTGATACATGCTTTGCACAAATATTTAAGAAAGAAGTTAATAGTCGAAAAGATAAAAGGGCTAAAATCAGAAACAACGGGAGGATTAATCACAAATATTAAATTCCCAGTAAGATTATCGCCGGAGTTAGCTAACATTCTTGCTAAATTATACTGTGATGGTTCTGTCACTAAGAGAAATAAATACACAACAATATATTATAATACGTGTCCGCAGCTTATATCTGAATATAAAGAAAAAATTGGTCATTGTTTTGGAAATTTAAAGTTCAGTGAGAGTAAGGGGCATGTGTATGCTGTTAGAGTGCCGAATATTATTGGGAAAGTACTATATAAGAAATTTAGGCTAGGTATGAATAGAATTCCTTCTCAAATTATGTTAGCTGATAAAGAAATTAAAGCTGCTTACTTAAGGGCTGTTTTTGATGATGAAGGTAATGTCAATAAGATACACGGTCAAATAAGATTGAAAATGAAATTTAAAACATTTCTTCAGGATGTAAAGCAATTGTTAGAGGAATTTAGTATAGAGACCTCACCGTTGGGGAAAGACTTTAGTGGTGCTGGACATTTGGCATGGTATTTTGTTATTAGCGGTCAATATAACCTCAGAAAATTTTATAAAAGGATTGGGATTTCCCACCCAGACAAAAAGAAGAAACTTAGAAAGCGTCTCAGAAGCTACAAGCAAAATACATATGGTTATAAAGCAAGATTTGTTATACTTGATATATTAAGAAAAGGGGGAAGTAAAAGTGTGGAAGATTTGGCAAATATTGCGGGAAGAGATAGAAGGACAATACAACATCATTTAAACAATCTAATTGAGTCAAAACTTGTTAAATTTACAAAAGTGAAAACTAAGTATTCTTTTAAAAATTGTTGGGCAAGCGTAAAATGAGTTATACTTTAATAATAACCGAGAAACCGAAATCTGCACAAAAAATTGCAGAAGCTTTGGCAGATGGAAAGCCAATAAAAAAAGGTGCAAAGGGAGTTTATTATTACGAGATAACTCATGGAGATAAAGATATAATAGTTGGATCTTCGGTAGGTCATTTATTTGGAATTGCAGAGAAAACTAAAAAGGGTATGAAATACCCTGTATTTGATGTTGAATGGCAGCCACTATACGAGATAAATAAAGGCGCTGCGTTTTCTAAGAAGTATTATGATATGTTAAAAAAGCTAAGCAAGAATGCAGATGTGTTCGTAATCTCGACAGACTTTGATGTCGAGGGGAGCGTCATTGGAATGAACATAATTCGTTTCATCTGCAAACAGAAAGATGCTTATCGCATGAAATTCTCTACTTTGACCAAGCCTGAGCTCATCAACGCTTTTGAAAATGCGTCGCCCAACCTCGATTGGGGCCAAGCTGTAGCAGGAGAGACACGGCATCAATTAGATTTTATATATGGTGTGAATCTCAGCCGAGCATTAACTTCCTCAATAAAAAAAGCAGGGCTTTTTAAGATACTCAGCATTGGAAGAGTGCAAGGCCCAACATTGAAGATTGTGGTTGAGAAAGAAAAAGAAATCTCTGCATTTAAACCTGTGCCTTTCTGGCAACTGGAAATAACAGGAAACGTAAAGAACGGAGTCATAACTGCACTGCATAAAACAGACAAGTTCTGGAAGAAAGATGAAGCAGGGAAGATTTACAAAAAAGTAAAAGGAAAAAACGGAGAAGTAAGCGAAGTAAAAAAACAGGAATTCCAGCAAAAAGCTCCTACCCCTTTTGATTTAACAACACTTCAAACAGAAGCTTACAGATGCTTTGGAATAAGTCCGAAGATTACTCTTTCGGTTGCGCAAGACTTGTACACTTCTGGATTGATTTCTTACCCAAGAACATCTTCACAACAATTGCCTCCAGCAATAGAATATGAGAAGATTCTGAAACAATTGCAAAAGAACAGCGATTACAAAGATTTATGCAGCGAATTGTTAAAGAAAAAACTGCAGCCTAATAACGGAAAGAAAACAGATCCTGCGCATCCTGCAATCTATCCGACAGGAGTTTCTGGGAAAGCACTCAAAGAGTTGAATCAAAAAATATACGACATTATAGCCAGAAGGTTTATGGCAACGTTTGCTGAAGCGGCGATAAGAGAAACAATGACAATAACTATTGAAGTGGAAGAAGAAAACTTTGTTTCAGCAGGAACAAGAACAAAATATGAAGGCTGGCACAAATACTATGGGCCGTATGTAAAGCTGAAAGAGGAAGAATTGCCTGAAGTTAAGAAAGGAGAAAGCTTCAAGCAGAAAAAACTGGACCTGCAGGAGAAAGAAACAAAACCGCCTGCAAGGTACACGCCTGCTTCTATTATAAAAGAGCTTGAGAAAAGAAATTTGGGAACAAAAGCAACAAGGGCTGAAGTGATAGACACTCTTTACAGGAGAGATTATGTTGTTGATAAAGCATTAACAGCAACTGATTTAGGAATAAAAACAGTGGAAACACTTGAAAAATACGTTCCAAGAGTTGTTGATGAAGAATTAACAAAGCACTTTGAAGAAGAGATGGAGGAAATAAGACAGAAGAAAAAAGAAGAAGAAGTTGTGTTAAAAGAAGCTGAAAATCTTCTAACAGAAATACTTGGTAAATTCAAGAAAAAAGAAATGGATATTGGAAAGAATTTATTTGAAGCAACAAAAGCAAGTGAAGAAAAACTAAATACCATTGGAAAATGCATGAGCTGCGAAGGAATTTTAATGATGAAGCGCGGCAAGTTTGGAAAGTTTATTGCTTGCAGTAAATATCCGGATTGCAAAGTCACCTTTAAGCTTCCAAGCAACGGACTAATAAAAAATACAGAGGAAATATGTGATGACTGCAAGCATCCGAAAATAATGGTGATAAAAAAGAGAAAAAAACCGCAGATAGTTTGCATTAACCTTGACTGTCCTACAAAAGTAATTGAAAGTGATAAGGAAAACACAAAATGCGAGAAATGCAAGGAAGGAACAATCGTCATACGAAAGAGTGTTTACGGACAGTTCTTAGCGTGCGATAATTTCCCAAAGTGCAGGAACATACTCAAAACAGAGAAAAAAGACGACGATAAATCATAACTCAATTGATTTTTCTTCTTTCAGCAACGTCGGGCTTGAGCCGCCATGCCATGTAATTCTTGGGCGGACTCTTATTGGGTAAAGTCTTTCGTTGGTATCATCAAATAGTATTGCTGCGCCTTTAACATCAGGCAAATCCTGCAGTGTCTTGTCCAAGCCAGTTTTCATGTAAGTTTGCATCAAGTTACCAAGAGCATCAACATCAATCTTTGCAGTAATATGGTGAGCTATTACAATGTCAGACTGAGTCATTACATCAGTGTGGATTTGTCCTGGTTGTTGGGAAGCAAGAACTAACGATATTCCTGGCTGTCTGCCTTCTCTTAGAAGAGTTTGCAATGCGTCTGAAGCAGGAGTTGTTCCTTTTCTAGGAAGGAATTCATGAGCTTCATCAACCATTATCCAAATTAACGGAACTTCTTTTGTTTCAGGCTCTTCACTCTGAACAAATCTTGTGAATGTCTTAACATCTCTATATTCTTCTGCTTTTCTTGCTTCCATTCTTTCTGAAAAAAGTTTCTTGCTAATTAAGCCAATAACCAAAGCGCGAACACTTGCTCTGTTAACAGCAGAAGCATAGCCGCTAACATCTATAACTGTTATTTGCCCAGCAACAGCCAACTCAGAAAATGAAATTCCGTCTTTGCTAAATAACCCCCAGGATTTAGCTGTTATGAAAAGATTTTCAGCAGAAGCCTGCGTATAGTGGTCAGTTCTATCATCTGACTGAATAGCTGCAATGATGTCATCAATGTCAAAATCTTCTTTTAAGTTTGAGATTACTCTTCCAATTAAAGCACCGATAGGGCTTGTTAATTCAACATTAAAGGTAGAGCACCAGTCAGTTATAGACAGTTCAGAGGGTTTTATTGAAAAAGCTGCATCGACTGGAATGCCTTTCTCTTTAGCACTTTCAAAATGACCTAAAGGAACGTAAATTTTATTGTTGATATCAGAATGTTTAAAGCCCCATTCCCTTAGAAGGCTTTCATCTTTTTTATTTTCATATTTCATTGTCCAATAAATGCCCATAGTGTCAAACATTACAACTGAAAGTTTTGAAGTAACTTCTTCAGGCAAAGTCATCATGCCTTCTGCCATTGACATCATTGAATAACTTTTGCCACTACCACGCTTGCCAGTAACAAAAACAACGTGACTTCTAGCAACATCCATGAAAACATTGTTTGAAAGCGAGCTAGTTTGCCCCATTTTTACATAATGCTTTCCAAGCAAGAACATAGCTCTGGTTCCGAATTTTCTTTTATCCTCAGCATCCCTGCCAACTATTATCTCATACATTAAAGCAAAAGTTAATTGTTAGGTATAAATAGTTGTCGGTGAATACAAAAAAATATTTAAATAAGAGAAACAAGATTCTAAGTAATGGAAAGCAAACTCGTGATATTTTTATTATTGAGTTCTATTATTTTATACGGTTGTAGTTCTAGTGGTTTATCTCAAAAAGAGGCAGAAGAGTTAGCCTTACAAGAATATAAGAATGTCTTAGATGATGTATACGCTTCCACACTGGCTGATTCTGTAATTGCTGAAGCCAAAGATTCCTTAATTGTAGGAAGAGCTGATAAAAAAGATGATGTATGGCATATTTATATTACTTCGCCAAGAGAAGGCTTTGAATCTAGTTTAGAAGTTGTAGTTTATTCTAGAGAAGATGTTCGAATTCCTGCGATTGAAAAAGCATCTGAGGAAATAAAAAAAATCATAGATGAAAGCCCTGAAGCATTTCTTCCTGAAAAATGTACTTTTTCTGTAGGGTTTAGTTGCATGGATTTTAGAGTTACTACGAGTACAGTAGATTTAGTAATCCAGCCTGGAATAGGCAAGGACATAACTATTTCTAAGGTAAGTTTTACAGGAGATGCTATTAGCGGGAAATGCCAAACAAGCCCTAATATAAAACTTAAAAATGGAGAAAGAGGAGTGATTAGCACAACTAACTGCAACATCAAGAAAGTTGATACTAAAGCTAAAATTAATGTCGCTTTGGAGTACTACATTGATTCTCCTGAAAATACTAAAATAGTACAAGGGGAAATTCTCTCAAGAGTCGAGTAGCAAAAATATATAAAACAAGAATACTAAGCTTTTTCTTAATGAATCAGGAAAAAATAAAGAAAGAAGCAAAAGCCTTAATGGATGAGTTTATGACTGCCATGAACACTGTTAAGGAGAAGGATGAAGAAGTAGGTATTGAAAGGGAAGATTCTACCAGAGAAGCAGAAAAGTGCGAGCTTACAGAAGGTTTTCCTGAAAGAATGATTAAAAATGCGCCTGCAAAGAAAGGCAGGCAAATAGTTGCTGAAAAGAAAAAATGGTAATGAAGCTTGTTCTGATAAGCAGCAATAAACGCAAAATAGAGGAATTGAGTTTACTCTTAAAGCCTGAGATTGAGGTTGAAATCATGGAGTTTGAGTATCCTGAGCTTAAGCTTGATGACCCGTGCGATATTTCGAAAGCTGCTGCTAAAATGCTTGCTGAAAAATTAAAGAAAAATGTATTGGTTGAAGATTCTGGATTTCATATAGATGCTTTGAAAGGTTTTCCAGGAATAATGACTAAGTTCACTCACAACAGAATTGGAAATGAAGGGCTGCTTAAGTTGATGAAAGGAAAAAAGAACAGAAAAGGGTATTACAAATCTGCAATTGGGATATGCCGCCCTGGAAAACAACCGTTATGTTTTCTTGGAATTGAAGAAGGAAGAGTTGCTAATAAAATGCGAGGCAATAAAGGCTGGGGGCAAGACCCTATTTTCATACCAAAAGGAAAAAAGAAAACTTACGGAGAGCTTGGTTATCCTGACGGTTTTCATCCTTTCAGAGCTAATGCTGTGAAACTTCTTAAAAAATATTTTCTAACCACCTGAAATTACAGAAAGTAGTTTAATTTCATCTTTATCTTTAAGATTTTCTTCTTCAGAAACAAGTTCGTTATTTTTTGCAATTATTACTGTCTCTGAGTTTACATTTAATTTTTTTAGTAATTGCGATGCTGTTCCACTAAATTTTATTTTTCTTTTTTTATTATCTGCTTCTATGAAAACTTCCATTTTACAACTCCACCTTAGTCATATCTGTATAAGAACTTACTTCAGTATGAAATTCAAGAAAAACAGTGTCTTCTAACATCTCCATCTTATGGGCAATCATTGGATTAATCTTAACTTCAGTATTTTCTGTTAGAATATGCTCTTCTTTTTCATTAGTATCAAGATTTTTCACAGTTAACTTAATTTTCCCAGTAACAAAGTATTGAATTTCAGGATTTCTTGTAGGATCTGCTCCAGTATGATAATGATTGCCAGAAACTGAACCTTTCTTTCTTTTAAGCATTAGAATTTCCTTCATTTTTTCATCTGCAACGTAAACAGACACAAAACCACGGGCATCCTCATGCTTAGGATTGTGTTTTATGATTTCAACGCCTTTCATAAGAAAAAAGAAGGTTTGATATTTTAAAAAAGTTCCCACTGGACACGAGAAATTGCTAATTTCTGGGCCCAATAACATACCATTAGACATTGGACATACACGGATAGAGTTTATAAAGAAGCGTTACTTTTATCATTTATATACAAAAAAGTATGTTGAAAGTGATTAATGTAGTTAAAAATAGCGAAAAATTGAGGTTTCAAGGCTTGAAACCGCAATTCTCCACAGGAAACAAAGGGGTCATGATAACAAGGAAATACGCATTTAAAAACCGGTTTATTTATAAATGAACTAAAGATACCCTTTATAAAGGTGATTTATATGAAACACGATATAAGAGTTGTTAACATTGTTGTTAGTACTTCTTTGCAGCACGATATTCCTTTGGAAAAAATGGCTGCTACGCTATCTAACACAGAGTACAATCCAGAGCAGTTTCCTGGGCTTGTTATCAGGATAAAAGAGCCAAAGACTTCTGCACTAATTTTCAGTTCTGGAAAAGTAGTGTGCACAGGCGCTCGTTCCATGGACAAGGTCAATGAGAGCATAAAGAAAATAATAAAGAGCCTTGAAAAAATTGGAATAAAAATCAAGATAAAGCCAGAAGTTAAAATCCAAAACATAGTTGCTTCGGGGACTGTGGGCATGGACTTGAATCTGAATACTTTGGCAATGAAGCTTCGCAACACAGAGTACGAACCAGAACAATTTCCAGGACTAGTGTACAAACTTGTTGATGGTGCAACAAAAGCAACATTCCTGTTGTTTAGCAACGGCAAAGTGGTTTGCACAGGAACAAAGAGCGAAAAAGAAGTGCACTCTGCCCTAGCAAAACTTATAGCAAATCTAAAGACAGTTAAGAAGTGATTTTTTATTGTATTTTAATCGTCTATCTTGACTGTAGTGGCTAAAAATGGATGTTTCCGAGCAAATAAAGAGATTTGAAGAGTTCTTTGATCAATTCTATAAGAAACAGCTACTGGTATCAATAGGAAAAGGAAATAATTTCGCTGTTGTAAATTTCAAAGACATTCTTTCTTTTGACACTAAACTTGCAGAAGAACTTCTTGAGAATCCAGAAGAAATCATTAAAGCAGCTGAAGCTGCTTTAGAGTCGCTTGACCTTCCTTCTGACATAAAAAATTTCAGAATACGGTTTAAAGACATTACTGAAACACAGAAAATAATGGTAAGCGACATAAGAAGCGCACACATAGGCAAGCTTATCAGTATCAGCGGAATTGTAAGGCAAAAATCTGATGTTAGGCCGCAAGTGACATCTTCAAGATTTGAATGTCCGAACTGCGGGAATGTTATTTCTGTATTGCAACTGGAAAATTCTTTTAGAGAGCCAGACAAATGCGGCTGCGGAAGAAAAGGCAAGTTCAAGCCGATAAGCAAGGAACTAGTTGATGCACAGGCAATGGTTCTTGAAGAATCTCCTGACGAACTTGAAGGAGGAGAACAACCAAAGCGATTAAATGTTTTCTTAAAAGAAGATTTAGTAAGCCCGATAACAGACAAGCGCACAAATCCTGGAAGCAGAGTTATTGTAGTGGGAGTTTTAAAAGAAATTCCTGTTTTTGTAAAAGGAACTAAAAGCACAAGATTTGATTTGGTGCTTGAAGCTAATCACTCCGAAGCATTGGAAGAAGATTTCTATCAAATAGAAATATCAAAGGAAGAAGAAAAAGAAATACTTGAACTTTCTCAAGACCCGGAAGTTTATGAAAAGCTTGTGAAGTCGATAGTGCCTTCAATTCATGGTTATGACAGAATTAAGGAAGCTCTTCTGCTGCAATTACTTGGCGGAGTTCATAAAAAAAGGAATGATGGTGGAATTTCGAGAGGAGACTGCCATATGTTATTGGTTGGAGATCCAGGAGCAGGTAAATCAGCTATTCTCAAAAGAATAACCCAAATAGCTCCAAAAGGCAGATATGTTGCAGGAATGAGCTCTTCCAGAGCAGGACTTACTGCAGCTGTTGTAAAAGACGAATTTCTCGGAGGGTGGAGCTTAGAAGCAGGAGCACTTGTCCTAAGCAATAACGGACTAGTTGCAATAGATGAAATGGATAAAATGGGAGATGAAGACAGGTCGGCAATGCACGAAGCACTTGAGCAGCAAACTATTAGCGTAGCAAAAGCTAATATTCAAGCAACATTATCTGCAAAAACAACTGTGCTGGCTGCAGCAAACCCGAAATTCGGAAGGTTTGACCCTCATGGAATAATGGCAGAGCAGATAGACTTGCCTCCAACACTTATCAACAGGTTTGACTTAATATTTCCGATAAAAGATATTCCAGATCCTGATAATGATGAACGGCTTGCAAAACACATACTACAGCTCCAACAAAACCCTGAAAAGCTGGAACAGGAAATATCATCTGAATTATTAAAAAAATACATTGCTTATGCCAGACAAAACGTGTTTCCTGCACTTACGGAATCTGCATTCAATGAAATAAAAGATTTTTACGTTCAAATGAGGAATCGTGAAAGCACAGATGACAGGGCTGCACGCTCAATACCAATATCAGCAAGGCAACTGGAAGCCTTGGTAAGACTTGCAGAAGCCCATGCAAGAGTAAGATTCTCAGACAAAGTTACAAAAAAAGACGCAAGAAAAGCAATAGAACTTCTTACGTACTGCCTGCTGCAAGTAGGCTTAGACAGGGAAACAGGAAAAATAGACATAGACAGAATAGCAACAGGAATAGGAGCATCCCAACGCGAAAGAATCTATCTTATAAGAGAAATAATGCAGGAACTTGAAGAACAAGTTGGAAAAACAATCCCGCTCGAAGACATTCAAAAACTAGCGCAAGAAAAAGGAATGAGCGCATCTGACGTAGAAGAAAACATAGAAAAACTCAAACGCTCAGGAGACGTATTCGAGCCAAGGTTTGGGTTCTTGTCAAGAGTTTGATTCAACACCAAACCTTTAAAAACCCGTTACTGTTTCTTTTTAATATGAGTTATGAAGAATTACTGAAGCGGGCAAGAAAAGACTTGCCAGAGCTTTCTGAAGAAGTTGCAAGGTTTGAAGTGCCTAAGGTAAGAGGGCATATTCAAGGCAATAAAACTATCATAAGCAATTTTCACCAGATTGCGCAAGCTGTAGGAAGAGACGTTGAACACCTGCTCAAATACGTTCTGAGAGAACTAGCAACTCCAGGCGACTTAACAAGCTCTGCATTGATAGTTGGAACAAAAACTCCTGCTTCAAGAATAAATGAAAAAATACAGCAATATGTGAAAGATTTTGTTATGTGCTCTGAGTGCAACAGACCAGACACAAAACTTGTAAAAGAAGACAAAATCAATTTCATAAAGTGTTCTGTTTGTGGTGCAAAGCATCCGGTAAGAGCAAAACTATGATTCTAACAAAAGTCCATGTTGTTAACGGCAGAAAATTAGTAGCTATTTGCGATGAAGAGCTTATAGGCAAAAAATTTGAAGAAAACGACTTGCAGCTTGACTTAACAGGAAGTTTTTACAAAGGGGAGCAAGTTAATGAAGAAGAATTAAAGAAATTATTAGAGAATGCTTATGTTGTTAATTTTGCAGGTAAAGAGTCTGTTGAGTTTGGAATAAAAAACAGTTTTATAAAGAAAGAGAATGTACTTACTGTTTCTGGTGTGCCGCATGCTCAGGCTTTTGTTATGGAGTAATTAACCAAACCACTTGCCTAAGCCTTCCTGCCGGTCTTTTTCTTTTCCGAAGACTTCTGCTATGCGTTGCTTTGTAAGTTCGAGAACCTGAATTAAGTATGGAGAGACTGTATATTTTTCTGCAAGGCTTACTGCAGGCTCAAGATACTTAGTAACAGTGCCCTCAGATACTGTAAATATAATTCTATTACCGCAATTATCACAATTTCCTGCTAATAATGGGCGTCTGAATTTTTTATTGCATTTAACGCAGCGGAATTGTTGGTTAGAGAACTTTCTCAGATTACCGCGAATGTCTCTGAGCAAATGTTTTTCAACAACAAGCTTTGCTACATCCTGAGAATCAACAGCGCGTATTTTCTCTGCCAGTATCATCTGGCCTTTTAATTTTTCTTCCATTGAAGGAAGAGTTTTGTAAGCACTTAATAAGACGCCAGAGTTTATGTTATCAAGCTCATGAGTATAGCCAATCTCTTCGTATTGTTTTTCAGTATCGAGTCTTGTTCCTAAAAGCTCTATTTTCATGTTAAAAGGCATCTTATATTCAGAAGCAGCTTCGTAAAACTCTAAAGGATACTTCCAAGCTACGTCAAACCTATGCGCCATGTCATCCACTTCTGCTGGGATAATTCTGGGAATGAGAACAAGAGGGGAATCCATTGTTTTTGCCCCTCTTGTATCAGGAAGATATTGCCTTGAAAAATTAAGTAACGCGTCCATTGCAAGAATTACACAAGCTTCATCTCCATCAGCATCGCGTCTCATTGCAGCATGGAATAATGGATGTGCGAGCATTCCTTGTGTTTTTGAAAAACCAATTATTCTGCCAGCAACACCTGCAGATATGTGCGGGGCTAATCCAATTACTAATTGGCCTATCAAATCTTGTTTCTTTTCAACATTATAAAAAGGTTTAAGGCCATAAAGCGTAACAAGAGCTTCGTCGATAAAGTTCGCTATTCGCAACAAAACAGTATCCGCACTGTCTTCAACAGCTTCCGGACTTGAAGGAAGTATAACATCCTGCGGTTTTATTTCAACAATTTGCTCAGGAGAAACTATTGGCTTTCCATGGATATCTTTGGTATAGCCAAACTTAACTATTGTTTCGACAGACGCTCCTATTTCACCAGGCTTGAAATGTGTTATAGGAAGTTCACTCATATCATATCTTGTTGTGCCGTCTTTATTTACAGAAATATTGTGTTTAGCCCGCAATATTCCTTTTAACAGATTTTCCGGGATATGATCACGGTTAGAAGTGCCTCTAACACCTTTGATAAGTTCTGGATATATTCGTTCTTTAAGTTTTTTGCATGCAGAGTTATAATAGTGTTTTATGTCTATGGCTTGTTTAATAAAGGGAGATGGATTGTGAACGCATTGTTTTATTTTACCGCAGATATCACAGTTGAATATTTGCGTAGTTTTTGCATCGCACCGTTCACAAATCTTATAAATAGTATCTTCCTTACAACCATCACAAAAATAAGTGGGGAAATCTGTTACAATTTTTCCTATTTCAAGAGCAGACTGTATTGAACGCAAACGTCCTCCTTGTTCTCCAACCGGAAAGAGAGTGTGTGGATTTCCAATCATTTTACGCATTTTGGCTTTTTCCGGCCTGCCCATTCTTGCTCCAATAAATGTTCCGCATTTATCTCTAAGTTTAATAGAAGAGAGTTTTTTGACAACATCGAGTGTAGTTAACTGCAGATTTTCATCAACAACTTTTTTTTGTTGCTCTATGTTTGTAAGGTTTTCATTAAGGCCTAAAGAAGCTATAAGAGCCATGCTATCCTCAGCTTCAATCACAACAAATTCTCCAGAAACTTTATGAGGAACTCCAAGAAGCTCTAATGTTCTTTTTTCTTCAGAAATTGTTAATACAAGTTTTGAGTCAGAAATTTTTGATTTACCGAGATATAAAATAAGAGATGATAGTTTGTCTGGATTAATTCCATTCCAATAATATGTGTATCTTGGATGTAAAGGAATTTGAAGCTTTTGAGAAATAAGAATTGATTGTTTTGCAGAAGGGGCAGAAGGAAACTTGAAAGATATATATTCATCATACAGTTTTTTAATATCCGGCTCTTCTTCGGCAAGGTTAACATTTTCCAGTTCGCGTTTATGCCACTCTTCACAGTATCCGGCAGGAACTAAAACATGATTGCGGTCGTAAAAATCACCATATCCAACCAGTAAATCACCCAAATAAAGTATTTCAGTGACTTCTTTTGCATATTCTTTGGCTTGGACTTCTGTGTCAAATCTTAAAACACTGCCATCTGCAAGTTTAACAATAGGCCCGTCAATAGATTCGCAAGGAGTAATAGCTGCTGCTTTTCCAGGGCGCTCTACCTTAAGTTGAGTGCCTGTTGCAACATATTTGTCTAAAACAGTTAAAGTTGCAGGGTTAATCCCTGCTGCTGAATAACCACTCATTCTTGTGTGGCCATACCTTAATCTAAAACCACCAACTTGCAAAGGATATGTTAAAACTGGTCTGCCAGCAACCAAATCAGAAATAAAAGTATAATCTGCAATTATTTTTGAAGTTACTTCTTCTGATTTGCTTTTTTTCTTAACTTGCAATTCAATAAATTCTTGAATAAAATCCCAATCAACATTAAACTCATTCTGAATGCGTTTTAGCTCTTTCCATAGTTTTGGCGCTTTAAGAGCAAGCATAGATACTACTAAACAAACCCCTCCGCGTATCTTATTGGTTTCAATCCTTGGCAAGTCTTTGAACTGGCTCACTTCAAGTTTTTCAGTAGGGTTTCCGTCAATTTCAATAGGGCAATTTTTAATGAGGAACTTTATTTCATCGCTGCTTGGCCTGTATTGAAGATTGGTAACACGCTCATGATAATCATCAAGCTCTACAGCAGCTCTGTTCTGCTCTTCAATAGTTGCGTCAAAAGCAGCATACCCGTTTTTTAGCCTAACATAATTTGCAACAACCAAACAAAAGGTCATTGCTGTCCCTCCAGCGCCTCTGATAGGACCAGAAAACATGGCTGAGAAATATTCCTTGCCGTCTCGTGTTTTTTTGATTTTAAGTTCTGTAAAGCCTTCTAACGGAGCTGAAACAACCCCAATAGTAAGGTAAGCAAATCCCGCCCTAATCCCTGTTTGCATGGCTTCCCGCTTATTATCAAATTTGCAGAATTTGTTATTTGCAACTTCGTCTGCTATAACCATAGCAACTTCTAATGTAAGAGCGCCGTATTTTTTCTCTAGCTCTTCAATACGATTAGCTAAACCACTTCCAATTATTTCGGGCTTTATCGCGCTTAGTAAACCTTCAACACGCTCTGCCATGTTTTTAGTCAGAGGAATATCAACTTTTTCTTCAGGATCAAAACCTTTAGAACGGGCTTCATTAGCAACTTCATACAAGTGAGTAAGCTCTGAATCAATTTCAGAAAAATAACGTTCCATTTCAGGAGAAGCTTCTGGCATAAACTAAGAATAAAAGGATTCTTTTTATTGTTTTTGCACTTATTTCCCAAAATTAATGATAGAAGCGTCTCTTGTTTTCAGGTTAATCAAAGGAAGCCGTGCTGGTTGCGGGTTATGACCAAGGCGTTCCTGGAAAGAAGTCATTGATTGCCAGCAGGAACTGTTGACTAACGTTGTTGCTTTGTAATTGGAAACAGAAGTGCGATGGATATGCCCCGCAATAAAAAAATCAGGAACAGGATCTATAAATAAAGCATCATAGTCTAATGTTGGATTAATTAAAGTTGAAGTGTGGGCAGGAGCTAAATGACGGCGCTTCAGCAAGAAATTCATTATTAAGTCTGCTCTTTCATAACCTCCATTCATTCTTATTGAGTCAACGTTAGCAACATAATAATCAAAGCTGTAACCGTGGTAGAGAAGGCAATTAAATCCTGAAAATCCTTCTTTTGCGCCTATTCTTATAGTTGCAGGATTGGAAACAAGCAAAACGTTCTTTAGCTTTGTTAATTCTTGAGAGAATTGGTTATTAAGAGGTGGTTGAGGCTCTGCCATTCTAACAGCATCGTGATTTCCTGGACTAATAACAATGTTAATGTGTTTAGGAATTTCAGAAAGAAGTTTTGTGCAAGTTCCATACTGTTTTTTAATATCAAGTGTTGTAAGTTCTGAGTCTTGATTGTTATAAACACCTATTCCATCAACTATATCTCCTGCAATGAGTATGTATTTTAGCTTCTCTGCAATCTTTTTTTGTTTTTGGTTTCCCGTCTCAAGGTTAACCCAACTTAAAAAACGGTTAAACTCGTCTGGCATAAATTGTTTTGAGCCAAAATGCAAATCTGACATACATGCAAGATACTCTTCATCTGGAGATTTTTTTATGTCAACAGCAGGAATGTCAGGAAAAACTATTTTGTTTACAAATAAAATATCTTTCTTATACACTCCATTAATACCTATTACTTCATCCACAACAAGATCTTTTGCTTCTGGATATAAATCTGGCTTGTTTTTATTCACAAGAACGCGTTGCTTACCTGTACTGTCTTCAAGAGTAATCATGAGATTCTTATTTTTAGTTTCCATTTTTTCATTTATAATACCAATAATAGAAACACTGTTGGAAAACTCACGATTTTTCATTCTGCTAATAGAAGATAGATTTTGTAGTTCTGGCCTGCTTCTTAATAATCGCTCAATAAGCTTGTAGCGAGTATTAAAATAGCCAGTAAAATTGGAAACATCTGCTTTTTCAGGAAGAGTTTTGTAAGAAGATATCACTTGGACATCTTTTAGTTCATTTTCAACTACAGGAGCAATATCATCTATGGTTGGAAGAGCCGCCTTGCCTTTTTCATACATTACTCTAATTTTTTCAATTTCTTTCCAGTTAACGTTTTTAGCGTTTGAAAGAAGCTTATTAGTCTCATTGTCCAAAACCACCAAATCTTTATTTGGATCTATTGATGTGTCTGCTCGCTCAATAAAATCAGGACTAACAAGCACCCCTTTTTTTAACAAATCAGCCACTTTTTTTTTGGCTAATACATTCATTTGTCAAAAAGCTCCATTTTCATCATAAGTTAATTGCGTCCTTAAGAATTTTCCTGACAGCATCTGTCTGAAGAGTTTTTGGCGCAACAATTTCCCTTGTTCTGCCATACCTGCCTTTTGAAATAACCCTTGCTGTTATTATACCCAGCATATCAAGTTCAGATATTATATCAGAAAGCCTTCTTTGAGTTAACGGCCTTAAACCTGTTTTTGTGCATATTTCTTTATAAAACTCGTAGACCGCACCTGTGAAAATCGGATTTTGTTTTCCAACACTTGTTGATATTATTGAAAACAATGCTGCTTGAGCTTGTTTTGGCTGAGTTCTTATTGCATCCAGAATACGGTCTCTATCAATTTTCTCTTCTGCTTCATCAACGTGCCTGGTTGCCACTTTTTTACTGCTTGAGCGGTTAGCAAGCTCTCCTGCGATTCTAAGCAATTCCAATGCCCGCCTGGCATCTCCGTGCTCTCTGGCAGCATATGCTGCACATTTTGGGATAACGCCAGAATCAAGCGTATTTTTAGCAAAACCAAGGTCAGAACGCTCAGTTAAAATGTCTTGAATTTGAAATGCGTTATATGGAGGGAAAAGAAGTTCCTCTTCAGACAGAGAGGATTTAACCCTTGGGTCAAGAGTATCAACAAAATTAAGATCGTTTGATATTCCTATCAAAGATATGAAAGATTTTGAGAGGTCTTCATTTATTCTAGTTAAGTTATAAAGAACTTCACTTCCTGTTTTTTTGGTGAGTTGGTCTATCTCATCTAAAACAAGAATAACTGCTTTTTCAGATTCTTCTACAACATTAAAAAAAATCTTATAAATTTCGTCTGTAGGCAAACCAGTAGCAGGAATTGTTTTGCCAAATTCACGTGAAAGCTGTGCTATCAAACGATATTCGGTATCAGAAACTCTTTTTAATTTGCAGTTGATATAAATTATTTTAAGTGGTATGTTTTTTGACGCCGCTAGCTTAGAGAATCCATCTGTAACATCTTTTATAGATAATGTTTTTCCTGTTCCTGTTTTTCCATATATAAAAAGGTTGGATGGTTTTTCTAATTTAAGAACAGGCGCAAGAATTTTTGCTGTTTGCTCAATAATATCATTACGATGAAGAATTGTTGTTGGTTTGTATGATGGCTGGAAAACTTTCTTATTTACAAAAATGCTTTTCTTTGAAGCAAACCCTTCTAAAAAATTAACAAGTTCTTGTTGCAAACGATACCACCCCTAAATTTCCACTGGAGACCTTGGAGAATTGTGTGCGTGTTTTATTAATATTTGTATAACTGAATGTCTATTTTAAAAAATACGTGTTTTTTTATATGAAACAAAATAAATATCTTCAATATAGAAAACATATTAAACAAATACAAAATAAAAAGACAAAAATACAGATTTCCATAAGAAGGGAAGGGGTGGGTGGATTATTTGTTATTGTGAAGTAACAAATAAATCAAAACCTTTAAAAAGCGGGTTACAACACTAAAATCTTATGTTAATACATAAAAACACACATACACAGTTAAGAGACTTTGGTTTGAATAGTTATGAGTCTAAACTATGGGCTGCCCTTTTATCAAGGGGGGCTGCAACCGCAGGAGAGCTTTCTGATATTGCAAACGTTCCAAGATCTAGAGCATATGATGTTTTAGAAAGTTTAGAGAAGAAAGGATTTCTTGTAATGAAAATAGGAAAACCTATAAAATACTTAGCTGTTGATCCAGAACATGTTTTAGTAAGGGTTAAAAAAAGAATAGTGGAAGACGCAGAAATACAAACACAAATAATTAGCAAGCTTGCAAAAAGTGAGATATTAGACGAATTGAAGCTATTACACAAAACAGGCATTAAAAAAGTAAACCCACAAGAATTTTCAGGTGTCTTTAAAGGAAGAAAAAATGTTTACAATTACATTGAACGTGCTATAAAATCAGCAAAAAAGCAAGTTATTATTCAAACCACTAGCTCTGGTCTTGTTAGAGAAAAAGATTCTTTTAAGTCAGCCCTTAAGAAAGCAAAAGACAATGGCGTAAAGATATTAGTTGCTGCTCCAATGATGCAAGAAAACAAGCAAGCAGCTATTGAATTAAGTAAATACGCAGAAATAAAAGACGCTCAAACAGACGGCAGATTCTACATAATTGACGGAGAAGAAATAATTTTCATGCTTATGAACGATTCAGACGTTCATCAGACTTACGACTCAGCAATATGGGTCAAGAGTCCATTCTTTGTCGCGTCATTAAAGAAGATGTTTTTAACTTCATGGAAGAACATGAAGAAGTTGCAAAACGACTAATATTTAAAACAAAACAGTATACAACAATAAAATGACTTGGCAAACAAACCAAACATTAGCAGAGCAGTACTTTTCTGTTGTAGCTAGTGGAAATTATAGAAACGATTCTACATACCGTACATACAGAACAAAAATAGCAAACACAGGACCAGATATTTCTGCTTTTTTTGAAGAACATGGTTCTTTGGAGGGTTTGGGTGTTACAGGAATTGGTGGAAAAACAAAAAGAGTTTTAGAGTTAATTTTAGGAGAGGGGGTTGAAGCAGCACAACAAACCATATATGGTGAAAGAGTGGATGAAATAAGAGCAAGCGCATTCAGTGGAATCCCAACAGAACCATACGATGAACCTTTTGATCCAAACGGAGAATCCGCACAAGACGATTATTTGGAAAATTAAGAGTAATTTAAATCCTATAAATTTACTTCTCAAAACTTTTATATAACTATCCTTTCTTTATTGTTTTATGAAGCGCAAGCCGATTAAGCAGCTTTTGGAAGAAGTTAGTCGTAACATAACTCCATCTTCTGAAGAGCTTGAACAGGCAGAATCAGCTGCGAACAAGCTTGTTTTGAAACTAAACAAATCCTTAAAGTCTGTAAGCGCAAAAGCAGTTGTCGCAGGCTCTAATAAAAAGCACACGCAACTTAAGAACACGTTTGAAATTGATGTTTTTGTTCTTTTCAATTATAAAAAATATTCAAACAACGACAAAACAATCTCAGATATTCTTGAAGCTAAACTAAAAAAATTATTTAAGAAAATAATAAAATTACACGGAAGCCGTGAATACTTTCAAATTGAAATTAAACCTTACATTTTTGAAATAGTTCCAATATTAAACATAACTTCTTCAAAACAGGCAAAAAACATTACAGATGTAAGCCCTCTCCATGCTAACTGGGTTGCAAAAAAATCAAAAAATAAACTTGTTGAAATAAGGCTTACCAAAGCATTTCTTTCTGCGCTAGGCATTTACGGAGCAGAATCTTACATAAAAGGCTTTTCAGGATATGCTTGCGAAATTCTTACAATATATTATGGCTCGTTTACTAACCTTCTTTCTTCTGTTAAAAAATGGAAAGAAAAACAAATCATAGACCCTGAGAAAGCCTATAAATCCAAAAATCCTTTGTTAGAGCTTAACAAGTCAAAAACAGAAAGCCCGTTGATTCTTATTGACCCTGTTCAGCCAAGTAGAAATGTTACTGCTGCCTTAAATGAAGAAGCTTTCTCTACTTTTAAAAAAGCAGCAGCAAAATTTCTTAAAAATCCCTCTAAAACGTTTTTTACTAAAAAAATCATTACAAAGCAGGATTTAATAGATAAAACTTCTAAAAAATCGCTTTTATTAACCTTAGAATTAACACCAGAAACAAACAAAAAAGACGTTATGGGCGCTGCTATATTAAACAAATATGAAATAATCAAAACCAAATTATCTGAAAACAATTTCAAGATTACTAAATGCTCTTGGGTTTGGAATGAACGAAAGGCTTTAGTCTGGTTCTTCATCAATAAAAAATTTCCAGCGGAAATCGAAGTAAGAAAAGGCCCAAAATTATCTGATAAAGCAAATTCATCAAGGTTCAGAAAAACCCATAAAAACACTTTTGCAAAGAGCAGCAGACTTTATGCCAAAGTGAAAAGAAAATTTCCAACACCGCATTTGCTTGTAAAATTTATTCTGAAACAAAACAATTTTAAAAATAAGATAAAAAACATTGAAGTAGAATGGCATTAGACTTGTTAACTGTTATCTTGTTAAGTGTTTTGCCTATTTCTGAACTAAGAGGAGCTATACCTTACGGCATCATAATAGCAAACTTGAATCCTGTTTTAGTCTTTTTAACAGCAGTGGTATCTAACATAATTATAATTCCTACTATTTTCTTTTTTCTTGATTATGTTCATCAACATTTAATGGGCATTAGACTTTATAATAGTCTTTTTGGAAAGTTTATTGAAAGAACACAACACAAAGCGCAAAACCATATATCTAAATACGGGTATTTGGGATTAGTTCTTCTTGTTGCTATCCCTTTACCAATAACAGGCGCGTATACAGGGACATTGGCAGCATGGCTTTTTAACATGAAAAGAAAAAAATCATTACTTGCTTTATCATTTGGCGTGGTCATAGCAGGCAGTATAGTAACTGCGCTGGTTCTGAGCGGGATAGAAGCAAGCATATTCCTAAACAACAGATTAATCAATTAAGTAAACTTTTCCTTTATAAATAACTACTTCTACCTTGTTACTTAAAACTTTTCTCGGATTTTGTACAGAAACACTTTGATAATCCTCAGGGTTGATAACTTCCAGATTAGGATGAGTTTTTGAAATTACTGTTTTGTTTTTTTCTAGTATTTCATATCCTTTTTTCTGATCTACTGTTCTTTTTTTTCCATTCATAAGATTTTTACCAACTATTTTTTTTCCTATAGAGGTGATAGAAACCACTTTTTCATCACAAGCTAAAATATCTCCTTTATTGAATGGAAAAATGCGATATAAAATTGAAGCCCTGTAAACAACCCGCCCTTTTTTCTTGCTTTTTCCGAATATCTTTTTTGATAAAGTAAGTTTTCCGCCAAACCGCTTAACAAGCAAATTACCAAGAGCACTTGCATATTTCCACGAGCTTATGTAATAATCTATCCCCCCTTTTGTTCTTTTCTTTTTAGACAAGTCTGCTTTATGAGTGTCTTTTAAACTACTTTCTATAAACTTCTCAATTTCTGATTTTCTTGGGCGTACTTGAATAATCGCCTCATAGTAACCAATGTTCATAAAAAAGGAAAAAACCGATAGCTTTTTATTTCTTTCCTGAAATCCATTATTAATGAAAAAAATCCTAAAGAAAGTATGGCATTTCATATGGGAAGATAATAGTGTTTTTAGCTGGGTTGTTAACATAATTTTGGCTTTTATACTGATAAAATTCCTTGTTTATCCAGGCCTTGGATTTTTGCTTGTTACATCAAATCCTGTTGTCGCGGTAGTGAGCGGAAGCATGGAACATGATAATCAATTTGATGATTGGTGGAGGGCTAAAGAAAAATTTTACACTAATTTCAGCATTAAAAAAACAGATTTTGAGACTTTTCAGTTTAATAACGGCTTCAATGAAGGAGACTTAATGATTCTTAAAGGCAAAAACCCAAATGAATTTAAAATCGGAGAAACTATTGTTTTTCAGGGAAGTGGAAGAGACCCTATTATTCACAGAATAATCTCTATAAAAGAAATTAACGGAAAATATTTTTTTTCAACCAAAGGAGACAATAATGATAAGCAACTTGCCTATGAAAAGAACATATCTGAAGAACAAGTAATAGGCAAAGCAGTACTAAGAATCCCTCTTCTCGGATATGTAAAAATAATATTCACAGAAACAGTTAATACTTTGTTGAACGGTGCTTGAAATGTTTTGTGAGAAATGCGGCTCAATTTTAATGCCTAAAAAAGGCAGCAAGAATACTGTATGTAACTGCGGCCATGTAAATAAGAAGAGCGCGTCATTAAAAGAAAAAATTAAGCAAACTTCTCAAAATATTGAAGTGGTAAACAAAGAAACAGAAACATTGCCAACAATTGAAGCAGACTGCTCAAAATGCGAAAGCAAAGAAGCGTATTATTGGACAATGCAGACAAGAGCTGCTGATGAAGGAGAAACAAAATTTCTAAAATGCAAGAAATGCAATCATACTTGGCGTGATTATGGATAATTATTTCTTATTATTGTTCTTTTTCTGGAAGAACTCCTCTAAATCAACACCATCTCCCTTATTTTCTTTTTCCTCATCTCCTTCTTTTTCTTCCCCTCTTGAAATAAAATAAAAAACAAGAAGCGTAATTATCGAAACAATTAAAGCAGCTATGATATAAAATGTATTGTTTCTTGAATCAGTTTCCTCTACTTCTTCAGCCAAGCCACAACCAGTTGCGTCAGTTACAAAACATCTGCAACTTTCCTCTTCGTCAAGATAACAATTAAACCAATACTCTCCTGAAACCCGCTCTTTACATTCATAAGTTTCTTCACAACTTTTTTCTGTATCAATAATACTCCCTTCTGTTTCTACTATTTCTGACTTTTCACTAATTTTTTCTTCTTCTGGTAACTCTTCAGGCACTTCAATTTCCTGTAGTGCTTCTTCTCCTTCAAAAATTCCACCAAATTGAGTTGAAAAATAGAAAAATAATCCAGCAAACACGATAACCAACACAAGACTCCCAATTAAAAGAAATTTTCCAATACCAAAACCTTTCTTCTTTTCCTCTTCTTTTAGAAATTCAGAAACACTAAACTTTGTTTTTTTCACTTCTTTCTTAGGAACATCTTCTTCTTTAAAAAAATCGGAAACACCTTTCCCTATCTTTGAGAAAACTCCTTGTCCTGCGCTTCCTTTTCCTTTATCAACTTTCTTTAAATCCAACTTAACTTTAGCAAGTTCTTTTTCAAATTTTGTATTTGTATGGTCAAGCCCGACATCTAAACGATTCTGAACAACTTCTGCAACTTTTTCTATACCTACCTTTAAAGCGTCAATTGACTTAGAAACTTTTTTTACATCCGAGCCTATTTTATCTATGTCATTCAAGGAAGCTGCACGTTTTGCTAAAGAATTCAATCGTTCTTCTATGTTTAATACGTCAGTAGAAAGCTTTCCAGTAGAACTTGTTTCTTCCAACTTTAGAAGCTTTTTATTCACTTCTTTTTTTGTCACATAATCAGACAAATCAATCTCACTAACAGAACTGTCAAGAAGACTCCTGATAGAGTTTAATTCTTTTTTCAATTCCTCTGATCTTCTATCAAAAGACTCTTTATTAACAGAGCTTTCCTTCAAATCCCCAACTTCTTTCCCAAGCGTTTTTTCAAGCAAATCAAACTTTTTTTGATTCTCACTCTTATGGCTTTCAAAACTTTGTCTTTGAGCTGTTAGTGTTTCTGTATTATTTGAAACTTCTTCCTTCGAAGGAGCAATTTTTTCAAAATCTGCAATTCTTTTATTAACCTTGGTTATTTTTAATTTCGTAGCTTCTAATGCCTTATTTGTGAGCATAACTTCTTTTAGTGATGAAAAATCACTCAGCAATTTGTTTAATTCTTCGTTAAACTTCTTAGCACTTACAGTAGAACCTTCCAAAGCCGAAAGTTTTCCTCTTAGTTTTCTTACTTCTTTAATTTCTGAACTTAAATCGTCTTGCCTGGAAATCTTTTTACCAAGATTCTTAATTTTAACGTCAACTTCCTTTAACTCATCATCGTATCCAGAATAAGTGTCAATATTTGTTTCAAGTTTATCAAGCCTTTCTCCTAACCTTTTAATGAAATTATAGAATTCGTCTTTTGCAAGAACTGTTTGAAGCTTTCCGCTGAGTTCTTCGATTGCAACTAGTTCACGATTTACAGAACGCTTTAAATTGAAAATGTCTTCCTTTACCCTTGAGAATCCTTTTTCTACATCGTCCTGAAATGCTATAACAACCACCCCTAAGTGTATTAATTTAAAAGTAGCAACATAGATATATAAAGTTTTTGGTGGTTTTTAACTACTTTTCTCTAACGCTTCGATCGCCGGAAGCTTTTTTCCTTCTAGAAATTCTAACATTGCTCCGCCTCCTGTAGAAGTGTGAGTGAATTTTCCTTCAACTTTGGCTTTTCTGGCAGCAGAAATAGTATCGCCGCCTCCTATTAGTGTAGTTGCCTTGGATTTTTCTATGCTTTTTGCTATTTCTATGGTTCCTTTTGCAAAATTATCCATCTCAAACACGCCCATAGGGCCATTCCAGACAATTGTATTGGCTTTTTTTAATTCAGATGAAAATAACTTAACTGTTTCAGGACCAATATCAAGACCTAACCAGCCATTTTCGATATTATCTATGGAAACTGTTTTATTTTTCGCTTTTGCATCCATTTTGTCAGCAATAACTACATCGACCTGTAAAACAATCTTTCCGCTTTTCAACAATTTTTTAGCATTTTCAATAAAATCATTTTCTACTAAGCTTTCACCAACACTTATGCCTTGAGCCTTTAAAAAAGTAAAAGCCATTGCTCCTCCAATTAGTATTTTATCAACTCTTTTTAGCAAGTTCTCAATTAGTTTGATTTTATCAGAAACTTTTGCACCGCCAAGAACAGCTATGAATGGTTTTTTTGGATTTTCCAGCAAATTATTTAACGCGTCAATTTCTTTTTCTAAAAGAATCCCTGCGCATGAAGGTAACAATTTTGGCAATAAAGTCATAGACGAGGTATCACGGTGAGAGCTTGAAAAAGCATCATTGACATAAATTTCTCCATAACTAGCTAATTTTTTAGCAAACTTAGTATCTTTCTCTTTCTCTTCTTTGTAAAACAAAACATTTTCAAGAAAAACAATTTCACCATCTTTCATATTATTAACAACAGCTTCAACTTTATCACCAACACATTCGTCAAATGCTTTAACATTTACTCCAACAAGTTTAGAAAGCTTAGCTGCGGTTTTCTTAACACTTAAACGTTCAACTCGCTTTCCTTTTGGTCTCCCGATTTTCGTTAAGAGTATTAATTTAGCTTTTTTCTTAAGCAAATACTTAATTGTTGGCAAGCCGTCTATTATTCTGGTGTCGTCTGTTATATCCCCATCTTCGTCAACAGGAACATCCATACCTACTCTTACAATAACCTTTTTCCCAGAAACATCAATGTCTTTCAATGTCTTAAACATTTAAATCCTCTACAGCTTTCATTGCCTGCAAAAGCAAGTCTTCCTTGAATGCAGGAGCCATTATTTGCAAGCCAACTGGAATATTATCGATTTTTCCACAACTTACAACTCCTGCGCAAATACCTGCAAGGTTAGCAGGAATAGTAAAAGCATCATAAGCATACATTATCTTTGGCTCGCTTATGCGGCCTCCAATTTTGTGAGGAAGCATAGGAGTTGTAGGAGCAATAATAACATCAACTTTTTCAAAAGCTTTTTCAAAATCTTTTTTTATGAATTTGCTTATTGCAAGAGCTTTCCTGTAATACTTGCCTTCATATTCAGATTTAGATATTTCTTTACCGCCTAAGATACGCCGAAGAACTTCCTCTCCGCAATATTCTTCTATTTTTTTCCCATAAGCTCTGCCGTCAAACTTTCTTGTTCCTGAAAAGAATTCAACATAAACCAAGGGGTAATAAGTCTGAATTGCAAGATGTATGTATTTTAAATTTACGTTAATCATCTTAGACTTTGTAGTGGCAGCCATCGAAGTAGCTGCGTCTTTTATTTTATCATAAATCCTTTTATCACTGCATAATCTTTCAAAATCACTGCCCAAGCCTATTTTTAAATTCTTCAGTTTTTTCTTAATAATAGCAGTATACGAAGAAACAGGTTTATCAAAAGTAGTGGCATCATACTTGCTTTTTCCACTGATTACTTCCATCATTAAAGCGCTTCCATAAACATCATTGCTTATAGGACCTATCTGGTCAAGACTCATAGCTAAGTCAACACTTCCAAAACGGGAAACTCTGCCGTAACTTGGTTTTATTCCTACAACTCCGCAATGAGACGCAGGATTTCTGATAGAACCTCCAGTGTCTTCGCCAAGCGATAAGTCACACATTCCAGCAGCCACTGAAGCAGCGCTGCCAGAACTAGAACCACCAGGAATTCTTCCAGGCGCAGCTGGATTATCTGTTGGCCCAAAAACACTGGATTCGCCTGAAGCTCCGCAAGAAAATTCGTCCATGTTAGCCATTCCAATGATTATTCCATCTTCTTCCTTTATTTTCTTAATCACATCAGCGTCAAACGTTCCACTATAATTCTCCAAAGTTCTGGAAGCGCAAGTAAGAGGCAAATCAAGAACAGAAATGCAGGACTTAACAGATATGGCAAGCCCTGCAAGCTTTCCAGCTTTCTTCTGCTTTATCTTTTTATCAACAGCAGCAGCTTCTTTCAAAGCGTTTTCATTGACATTAAGAATAGCGTTTACGTCTTTATTTTTAGCTTTGATTACCTGAAGAAAATTGCGTATATTCTCAACAGCAGAAAGCTCCCCTTTTTTTATTTTGGATAATTTAGTTTCTAGCATTTTTCTATTTCATGACATCAGTCTTCAAATGCAGCTCTTTTAACTGCTTTTCATCAATGTCTGAAGGAGAGCCGTCCATAGGACACTCTGCTTTTTTGTTTTTTGGGAAAGCGATTACCTCGCGGATATCATTAAAACCAAGCATTAAAGCAACTGTTCGGTCAAAACCCCAACCAATGCCTCCATGAATCGGTCCGCCGTATTTGTATGCTTTGAGCAAGAAGCCAAACTTGCTTTCAGCCTCTTTTTCTCCTATTCCTATGACTTTAAGAACGCGTTCCTGCAATTCTGGATTGTTTATCCTGATAGAACCAGAGCCAAGCTCAATTCCATTCAGCACTAAATCGTAAAGTTGTGCATATACTTTTCCAGGATCTTTCTCCAGGAACTTAATGTCCTCGGAACGAGGCATGGTAAACGGATGATGGGTAGGATCCCAACGCTTCTCATCTTCATTCCAGTCAAACATTGGAAAATCAACAACCCAGCAGAATTTAAACTCTTTTGAGTCAATTAACTTGAGTCTTTGAGCTAGCTCTACCCTTAGTTTGCCAAGCACATCAGCAACTACTTTAGGCTTGTCTGCAACAAAAAACAAAACACTGCCTTTTTTTGCCTTTGCTTTTTGCAATAATTGTTTTTGAATAGGTTTACTGAAGAATTTAACAATTGAAGAATCTAATCCAGATGAAGTTACTTTCATCCATGCTAGCCCTTTAGCTCCATTTTCCTGAGCCCATTTAATCAAGTCATCAATTTCATTCCTGCTGAAATCTTTTTCTGCAACAATGCATTTTACTTGTTCAGCACCTGAAAATACCTTGAAGTCAGATTTCTTTACAACATCAGTAACATCCACTAGTTCCATCCCAAAACGCAAGTCTGGCTTATCTGAGCCATACTTGTCCATAGCATCCTTGTAAGTCATTATCGGAAATGGTTTGCTTTCTTTTTTGCCTGTTACTGTTTGAAGAACATGCTTACAGCAACCTTCAACTAATTCCATTACATCATTTTGCTCAACAAAGCTCATTTCCAAGTCAATCTGAGTGTGCTCTGGCTGTCTGTCCTGGCGCAAATCCTCATCCCTCAAGCATCTGGCAATTTGGTAGTATCGGTCAAAGCCGGCTATCATTAAAATCTGCTTATAAAGCTGCGGACTTTGAGGAAGAGCATAAAATTTGCCTGGATTAACGCGAGAAGGAACAACATAATCGCGAGCACCTTCAGGGGTGCTTTTTATCAGAAGAGGAGTTTCAACCTCAATAAATCCTTGCTTGTTAAGATATTCACGGGCAGCATGAGCAGCTTTATGGCGCATCATCAAGTTTTTCTGCATTTTTGGACGCCTTAAATCAAGATAGCGAAACTTAAGCCTTGTATCTTCGTTAGCCTCTATATTATCCTCTATTTCAATTGGAGGAACCTCGGCTTTTGTTAGCTCTAATTTATCTACAATGACTTCAACATCGCCTGTTTTCATCTTTTTATTGACCATATCTTTAGGCCGGTTTCTTACCTTTCCTTCAGCAATAAGAACAAACTCTCTTCCAATATGCTCTGCAGAAGAATGAACAGCTTTGTTATGGGACGGGTCAAAAACAATCTGGGTTAATCCATACCTATCCCGAAGGTCAATGAAAATAACTCCGCCATGGTCACGTCTAGTCTGCACCCAGCCAGCAACCTTTACTTTCTTACCAATATCCTTTCCAGTAAGCTCTCCACACGTATGAGTTCTAAGCATGCTTCTATGTGTTCAATAATATTTTATAAAGCTTGTTATACTCCAAAAAATATATAAACATCCAGATTTGCTTTAAACTGGTGATGTAATTGTTAAGAGTTGCTATCAACGGGTTCGGAAGGATTGGAAGACAAGTTCTCCAGATTGGCATAAATGAAAAAGATATAGAATGGGTTGCTGTAAACGACTTAACAACACCAGAAGAACTTGCTTACCTTTTCAAATATGATTCTGTACATGGCAGAAGCTCTGTCGAAGTTAAAGCAGGAAAAGACTGCATAACAGTAGCCGGTAAAAAAATAAAAGTTTTGTCAGAAAAAGACCCTGAAAAGCTTCCATGGAAACAACTAAAAATAGACGTTGTTGTTGAAAGCACAGGATTCTTCAGAAAAAAAGAAGACGCAGAAAAACACATCAAAGCAGGAGCAAAAAAAGTTTTGATTTCAGCACCTGGAAAAGGAGATATTCTTACCCTTGTAAAAGGAGTGAATGACAAAGACTATGATAAAAAATCACACCATGTTATTTCAAACGCAAGCTGCACTACAAACTGTTTAGCCCCTGTTGCAAAAGTTTTGAATGATAACTTTGGAGTTGTTCATGGAGCTATGACAACAACACACAGCTATACTGCTGACCAAAGCTTAGTGGATTCCCCTCATAAAGACCCAAGACGCGGGCGTTCTGCTGCTTTGAATATTGTACCAACATCAACAGGAGCTGCAAAAGCTGTTACAAAAACAATTCCTGAATTAGAAGGAAAACTTAACGGCCATGCATTACGAGTTCCAACTGCTGACGGCAGCATGACTGACTTTGTTTGCGTGGTTAAAAAACCAACAACAGCGGAAGCAGTAAATAAAGCCATTAAGAAAGCTTCAGAAGGCTACCTAAAAGGAATAATCGAATATACTGACGAACCTATTGTGAGCACAGACATTGTAGGCAATATACACTCTGCTATTTTTGACAGCAAACTAACAATGGTAATTGATGGAACTTTAGTAAAAGTAATGGCATGGTATGATAACGAAATTGGCTATAGCAAAAGAACTGTTGACATGCTAAAAACACTGATTTGAAAAGGTTTTTAAACAGTCACCACCAGTTATAAATAATAAAAAGAGGTAAAAGTGAAAAAGCAGTTAAGAAAACTCAGATATCAAACAATTCCGCTTTCAGGCGCTTTTATGCTTACAAGCATGCTTGGCTTTCTGGTAGTCACGATATACACTATTTATGAAAGAATAAGCCTAACATGGGGGTTTGCTTTTGACTTGATATTTGTTATAATGTTCATAGCTTCAGTTGCATCAATAACACCTGTTTTTCCTTCAGAATTGGATAAAAAAAGAAGCTAGTCAGAAGCTTCAAACTTTTCCTTGCACTTTTTTTCTTTTAGAAACACAACATGGCTTGCTCGCTTGTCAAAAAGACCTAAAGCAATGCTTATGCTTCCAGCGTCATCAACTTTTTTCGCATCCTCAACACAATCCTTAAACAACTTTACATGCTCCTCTCTGGCTAACTGCTCAACTTCTTTTTCCTCTTCCTCTGTTAAGCTGATTTCCACCCATTTAGGATAGACAGAGCCTTCTGTTGTTTTCGGAAAACGCTTTGAAAATACCATAAGAAAAAGAGAGTTGCTAGTTTATAAAAATATTTTCCATTGTCAAGGCGTGCATACCTCATCAACTCCCATCTCAAACCAGTTTAGCGCAAACCTGTATGTTAAATCTTTTGAACCATCTTCTGTTACTATTTTTTTAAATATTCTTTCACCAGACACAGATATGTCATCAATAACTCTTACTGATATAGAGGCTGTTTGGTCGCAATAAGGTATCTTCCATGTTCCCATTTCACACACTTCACTGGTTGAACATTTTGTTATACTATCATCACAGTCAGGATCATCTTTTACAAATTCACACTTATCTGTTTCGCATACTTCCCCGATTCTCATTTTACACTCTCCTCCGCATCTCTCTACAACATTAATATCCCATTGAAGATTGCCTTCTTCAAGTACTGTAGTGCCTGTTCCTACCAAAGACAATGCTTTGGCAGTTAATTTCTTAAAATTATCATCAAAATTAACGTCAATACTTTCTCTAAAATTAGCGTTGCTTTTATAATACAAAGTGTAATGTTTCTTAGCAATAGGCTTAATATTTATTTGTTCAGAAGTTTTACCAGTTATTTCAAGCTTCCCACTTTTACTTAATTTAAAATCATAATTATTACTTACATCCTCTACCAACTTTGGCTTGCCTTCTTTATTGTAAGAATCAATATGAGACTCCAGCTCAGCTGCAAAATAATCCTTAAACACATCATAGTTTGGCGGTATGCATTGAGTTAACTCTGCATCACAAATACTGTCTGTAGTAGAGCCTTTGCTCCACCAGAAAGGATCACCAATACCTTTAGTGCTACTGCAACTGTTTACTCTAGCATCATAAAAACCATCATTAGCAACATCATAAACAGCTTTATTCAATGAAAGCTTGGCAGCCTCATCCAAATAAAGCAAAGCATCATCAACATTCTGATATGTTTGATAAATAGCTATTGCCTTTCCGCCTAAAGGTTCAGGGCTATGTTCTTTTATGTCATTATATCCTATTAGCACAATTGCGAGAACACTCCATAATAGAATTATTCCAAAAACTCCCACAAAAAGCGGAAAAAGTGAAACAGCGCCTTGTTTCATGGTTCTGGCAACCTCATTAAAATATTACCTAACGGAATATCAAGTTGTACTAATGTAATCTTATTTCTATTCGATGGAAGCACAACTGTTGAATATGTAACACGATAATTTGCCCCCTGCACAGCTCTAGGCCCTAAATCTCCAACACTTCTTACAGAACCCTGGATGCCTCTGTAATCAGTGTCCTCGATTTTATCAGCATCGTACTTGACATAAATTCTTGGGCTAAAATACACATCACCTATTATATACCGCCCCAAAGAACCTACTCCTGATTCCTCTGCTTTTTCAACAAATACTGTGCGAGTAACAGCATCAAATACCTGTTTTGTTGTGTCTTCTTCTTTTTCATAGAACGGTTCTAAAGCAATTATGAATTCACCGTATGTTTTGCCAACATAAACTTCTGGATGTTCTTTCAAGAAAGAAGCAGCATCGTCAAAAGAAACAATAGCTATTAAATTCCAAATGTATCCTCCTGTTGCAGCACTAGTTAATTTATCAAATTCTATAAATTCACCTTTATCAAACTTCACTTTAATTTTATCTATCTTATCGACCAAATCAGTAGGTAGTGGCGTTCTTAAATAAGAAACAAGCTGTTCATCTGTTCTTAACTGTAATAACTCTTCACTATCACTTTCTATGGTTTTTTGAATTTTGTCGCTATTATTACAAAAAGGAATGTTTAAAATAATTAAGACAAGCATCAACATGAGAATGTAAGCAAGAATAGAGAACACTCTTAATATAAAACTGCCTTGACCTTTTTTATTCATCTTGGCATCAACACCACTTGCTCAATCTTTACAGGCTTGTTATCATAAGAAACTTGCTTGAGAACAGGATAATGCTCTATGCCTCTTCCGCCAACATCATCTGAAATAACTGCAAAAACAGCCCATGTATCATATTTTTTCTTTTTAAGGTAGGCATCTTTCTTTACTGTTTCTTCTTCTATGGCTCTTAGTCTTGCGGACATTACAGTATTCTTGTAATTCAAAACATCTTCTGTTTTTGTAGTATCAAAATTTGCAGAATCTATTTTACCGGAATAAACACGCTGCAAATCATCATCTCTTTCCGAAAATCCAGTAGGAGAGAAGTAAAGCCTTTCCAAAGCAATATTAGCTTCAGCCTCGCTGACATCAACAGTGGTTACTATAAACGCAATTATAATCCCGGTATTTGCCACAAGAACAACTATTAAGAAAAGTGCATCAGGCACAAGCCACATTATTGCTTTAAAAGATAGCGATACCATTTTTACGGAAATCTAAAATAAACTACGTTAATCTCAGGCTTGCCGCCTGGATAACGTTTCATCACCTGAACTTTCATGGGGACTTTAACTAAATTCTCAAATTCAGGCAGCTTTTCATCCTTATACTTGTCTTCAAAAATAAAATTAACATTCTTGTCTGTTGCAAATCTGTAACTAAACGTATCCTTATCAGCAAAACCAGAATCCTCGCTAACCTTAACCAATCCGTTAGCTCCGTCAACACTTACAAAAAAAGTATGTTTTGCCATCAGACTATAAATGTAAGTGGCTTCGCCAGGAGCTGCGTATAAAGCATCTATGGCTAAAGCAAGATCTCTGGCAAGGTAGTTCTTGAAAAGAGCTTCCTTGTCTAAAGCATCTTTGGCAGACATAGCCATGCCCAGAACAGCGCCAACAGCTATTAAAACTCCAAAGACTGCAAGTAATGTTTCCCTGCCGATAACCTCCCCTTTTTTATTCATGGCTTACTTCTCCTGGAAATAAAGGCCATCATCAAGCGTAATGGTTCTTTTTATGTCTAAATTAATAATATTGCCATCATTATCCCCTTCGATTGCTAAAAAAACAGAACGATCAGGCTCTTCCCTTATGGTATCAAAATCTTCAAAAACACTACACTTTATTACTTCATTGCAGTTATCTTTGCATAAGCAAAGACAAGAATACAAACTAGTTGATTGGCATTCTTCTAAAGGACGAATAAATGTTTTGCTGCCATCAGTTATTTCTTCGTCAAATTTACTAAACCCAACAAACCAAACACCCTTACCAATTGAAAGTGGATAATCTATTAATGGGAAAGTTCCTTCTTTTTCTGCCCGTATTAAGTTCTCCTGTAAATTATCAAAACTTTTCTTGCTGCTCGCGAGGTCTATTCCAGTTGGAAAGAACATAAGTTTAACAAGTATTCCAAGTATTAAAAGGGCCGCTAAAAGGAATCCAACACCTTCCATCACAGCGTTTTGCGCCACACCTCTTTTATTAAACATTTTAATCTTTGATACAGCAATATTCTTTCAAAGCAGAATCTCTGGTAGAAGGACAGCCTAATCCAAATACAGACGTGCCATCATTTTTTTCGCATTCCTGAAACTCGCTGCATGTTCCCCCCCTAGCCTTACACTCAGTTTGCTCCTTAAAGAAAGGGGATATATCCCCTAAAACGCCAGTTAAAATCAAAGTTACAACTAACACAGCTATAAGAACTAATCCAGCAATTGCCATGAAATTCAACGATAAACCTTGTGCTTTTTTCATAATACCGCCTTATTGAATATGTATTTATAATTCTTATGGCTATCCAACAAAACCTGGTTTAGGACAGTCAGTTCCAATGCAAGACCAGCCTAATGTTTGAAGAGTATTGATGAGATTACTCTTAGCAAAACAAACAACATGGAAAGGAAGATTAACAAAATCCATTTGGCATTTTCTTATAACACTTACTGAACTAGGTCGAGTTTTTTCTATAAATACGTCATATGCAATACTAACATCCTCTGCTGAACAAGGTACAGAAGGGTTACTGCGCTTGTTCAAGGAGCCGTCAATCTGCCAAAAATACTTGCAATTAGTTACTTCTGTTCCAGATTGAAGTTCAGAGTCCACAGTAGCTCCATAACTTTCAGCTAACGGAGCGTACTTCACAACTAGACGTTTCATTGCCACTACATTACACTTTTCAGTGCTTCTTCGTTTAGCTCCATCTTTTAATTTTTTACAATCTGAAATATCACTTTGATAATTTTCAATGTAATTTCGGTCATAAACATTTAAATTAACTTCCTGCGTATCTGTGACTATCCCGCCTTTAGCAACTACATCTAAAGTAAATTTGTATCTTCCTGCATCTAAGTCTGATGTGAAAGTTTTCACATTAGGATTGGTTATTGTTGTAGTAAGCTTATAGGTTATAGGATTGCCAACACCAGCATCTCCAACATACTGAACATGCTCTGGTCTTATTACAAACGCTTGGAAGTTTTCAACACCAGTAAGCCCGTCCCAACTCAAATGAATTTTCCCACCAGAAATAATACCTTGGAATTCTGCAATCTGAGGAATTATTGTTTTAGAAATTACATGAGGGCCTGTTGTTGTTAATCTCTCCCATTTAAGCTCATCATTCAAAACATTTCTTAGCTTTTCCTTTGCCTTACAAACTTCTTCTGGGTCCACTTCGAATTTTATCGTCTTTTTTGGATCCAAACAATTGTAAATATCAGAATAAAACAAGTCGTTGTTCACGACTAGCTTTTCATTTTCAGGAAGAAAGATGGTTGCTGGTATTGCTGGCATTGTTTGAGGGGGAATAGGAGCATACAAAGCTAAATAAGTCATAATACGCGCACGTTCTTTAGAATATGCTGCAGTATCTCTTGGCTCAACAGGCTTCCAGTTATTTGCATCTTCACTCCACAACCATTCTGGCTCTTCATATTTGAAATAAGTAAAATCATCATGTATGTAAATTCTAGGAGCGGTAGTGATTTTTAATTCAGAAGGCACGCTTGAGTAATCAGTTTCCGGAATAAGATTTGGATTTTCTTCTGCCAGAATCCTCATAAAATTCAAATAATCTTCTAATATTGATTTATCTGTCAGAACTTTTCCAAGTTTATTTGTGTCTTCAATGTATATCCACTCTGTTTCCACATAAGGATAAAACCACTGCCATCCTTGAGACGTATGCCTAAACTGTATGTCGTTTCTACCTATGTATTTGCCTCTGGAAAAAGTTCCTGATTTGTAAGATTCTCTTATTAAATTTAAATATAATTCATCCATGTCTTTAGCAGTGCAATCATATAATTGATAACGATTTTTATCAGGATTATTACGATAGTCACAAGCTGTGTTACTGTCTACTTTCCATTTATCAAAAACTGATTTGCGTATTAAAAACTTATCCTCGCTGGATTCTTTCATGTTAAACTGAGCCCATTTCTTTCCAAAAACATTACAGTCTTTGTCACATTTGATTAGCGTTCCGTCTTCTGGGTTTTTCACAGAAATAGTTACAGAATCTTTTTTATTGTTCTGATCTGGATATCCATCCACACCACTATAAAGTTCTAAATATCTTCTGTCATAAAGACCTGTCTTGTAAGATGTTTTAACATCCCCCTTAGACGATTCAGCAGTTACACTAAACTCATACATACCTGGCTTAAAATTCATAGGTATATTGAGAGTCGGTCGAACTTTTGGAGTTGAAGGTTTGTTTGCGTTTATTTTAGTACATTCAACATCTTCACCTAGTAACTTTACATCTGTAATGGGATTTGTTACAGAAGCACTATCTCTTGCGAATCTTGACCAGCAAGGTGTTGCAAACATCTTGCTAATCTGGTTATGACCAAACATATTCCAAAAAGCAAACGCTCTTGTTTTACTAAGAGAAACTTCTAACTGCCCAAGAGAAGGAGCCACTTTATTCATAAGAGCTCTGTCTATTTCATTATTCAAATCATTGTTTCTTCTGTCAAAGGTTCCTATCGTTTCAAAACCTTCAGTGTCTAAGTAACTGCGAACTCCTGGTATTGATTCCCACCTTTTTTTCCCTCCCCCCATATCAAAATAATAACTGATACCATTTACACAAGCATTACTCCTGTCAATAGCTTCTTGCCTGTATGCCTGAAACAAGTCAAAAGGCACATCTACATATTCATTCTCGTTACCAATTTTTATTAAGTTAGAAGCTCCACTACCTGAAGTATCAACAAGATAATTTTTACAAACTGAAAAAAATAAACGTGCTCTAACCATCATCACGCTTAATTCATTAATCAGACCAGGATTACAATCATTGACATTCAAGCGTATTTCTCTTGTTCCTGGTATTTCTATCACTTTTCCACACTCACCAATATCAATCCCGATAATTGAATATTTGTTTTTGAATGCTTTTGAAATATCTTTTAGAACATTATTCCTATTTGGATAACACCCCCCTATCCTAGTGCCATCAAAATCTCCGTAGTAAAATCTTCCAATATCGTCTGGATGCCATCCCAAATCAGTTGCTTTACACTCCAGAACATTACATTTTTTGTTATCGAAGCTTATTTCACTCTTAGTGTGAGTATTCATTAAAGAACCAATGTTACATTCTTCAACCTCCTTATTATAATTCTCAAGATAAGCTTCGTCATAAAGCTTTAATTTAGGAGCGTCTTTTGAAATTCCAGGCGAGCTGTCTTCAAGGTTCTTCCTTGTCTTTAAGCGTAAAGTGAATTCATTAATTCCTGTAGGTATGCTTGAAGGGCGGTATCCTCTAAGCGTAATCAAACCGCTATTTGGATCTTCTCTTTCAACAAGAGAGGCTTTAACAGTCTCTCCTGTATAAGGCAGCGGCACGTCGTCAGGGTCTGTAGAAGGGGAAGACACGTCACCAAGATATTTTTTATGATTACGGAAAATCTCAAAGCTTTTCACAGCATTTCTTTCTACTGAACGGGCAAATCCTTTTAACTTTATGGAGTATACGAATTCTCCTTTAGGAAATTTTTTTGTTGGCTTTTCATAAGTTACCTGGAAACTTTCAATTTTTGGTTCTGCTAAACCTAAAACATCCATTACAGGATCAAGCCCTGTTGAAGCAGAGCTAGTGCCTGTTTTAAAAAACATCAAGAAAGCAATAGTACCTATAGTAGCAAGAAAAACAATACCGATTCGGCTGAATAGCAAATTGCCTTTTTTAGTTGAAATCATCCTATACTTATACCTCTGATTAAGCCAATATCAATTAATCCAAAATTATTAGCTATTAGAACCATAATGATAATCGCTGCCACTACAGCTATGACTAAACCCATTATCAAAGGAATGGGCATTGCAGTATCCCCTTTTTTATTCATACTCTATAATTTGGAAATAGCGTATATAAAATTATCTATCAGTTGAAGAAATCGCAACCGAGTTCATCAGTGAACACCTGTCTGGAAGTTTTCTTATTCCAATCAACAAACCTAAAAAGCGACAAGTAAGAAGGAGGGTCTGAAGGGCTGAAATGTAAAGATACTGCTTCTACAATGGCGAAAGCGCCTAACCCTAAACCAGCTCCAGTTCCAATAATAATCCACCCTACAGGTCCTGAAGCAATTCCTATTACTGAGAGTGTTGAAACAACACCAGTACTTAAGCCTACACTTCCTCCTGTAAATGCTGCAAATGAAAGCGCTCCTACTGCAGCGCCAGCTTTACCAGATGGTGTCTGTAAAGTAAGATGTTCTATAACCTTCTTGAAATTTTCTGTTCCCCGAGCATAAACAAATACAAGCGCATATTGTTCTCCCGGAGTTAGCTCAGCGTTATCCAACCCTAACTTTTCTTTAAGATTTACTGTTTCATCCATTCCTGTATCCAAATTCTTCACAAGCAAAGGTGTGTCAAGGTCTTTCAAAACGTTTGGCGCTCTTTTTGACGTAAAACCTTGCGCATACTCAAGATATGATGTAGTAGTGTCTTCAGGAATGTTATGGTCATCAAGATAAGTACCCAACTCTTTTAACGGCTCATCTGTTTGAATATCAAATATGTAGCAAACATTGCAGTGCACCCCATCATCATTAAACAATCTAACTTTGCCTTGCCTGAATTGCTTGACGCAATTATAATAGCCGTCTGCTAGCAACTGATAGTTTTCATCATCTTTTTTCTTGTTAACAGTAACTGATACTTCAGGACAATTCAAACTATTGTCAGACGTAGGAACCTTCAATGTGTTATACCTGTCCATCCTGTCAACAGTAGCGCCGCAGTTCTCCCTGGTCAGGACTTGTTCTTCAACATTTTCCTTCCCAGACATAACAAAAACAAGCATAAAGAGAATAAACACTACAAACAGAACCATAAGCATAAGAACATTTTCTGTAACAGCCTTTTTGTTCATCAAATCAGCCTCTTACAAGTCTCTTTTGTAATACCAGAAGCAGGAACAATCCTAACACTCATAGTGCCTTCAGCATCATCAACCCCTATAATCTTGCCAAAATTGATGCCGTCTATTTCTCCCTTCCTATCAACAGTAGGATTTGGATAACACCCTAATTCATAAAATTCATCGTCATCAAGTTCACTCCATTCACCTACAGAACAATCAACAATACCAGTGTCAACATCTTTATTAGCAACTTTCCTATCCATAACCTGGAAAACCACAAAGTAAGGCTTGTTGAACTTGATAGTTCTGTCTGGATAGCTAGAAGCACTTTGCAAATTCAATCCATCACTGGTAAGATATTTTAGATAACTCTTACCAGCAGCGTTTGTCCTAGTTTCTGCGTCAGTGTATAAGTCATCAAGAACTATTTCACCAAACTTATCATCCCCTTCGATAAACTTTTTGCCAGGAATAATATCTGAACAGATAATACAAACTCTGCTATCTTCACCTGGCGTTGCTTTTTGAACAGCGGTTTGACCTTCTCCGAACTGATACCAGCAAGTTGCCAACTGCTCAAATACAAACTGTTTTAACTTGTCTTTATTAAAATCAACACTATCTCCTAATTTTACATTGCCTTCTGCTAAAGGCACCGTATTTTTTTTCAAATCTATATACTGAGTTTTACAGTGAATGTTTACAGGGCTTTCTGCCTTAGGATTCCAAAATGGAACCGGAGTATTCACTTCAACTTCATAACTTGCAAGCCTTACACTACTCCTGCAAAGCTCAACATCGCCAACAACACCTAATTCATCAATCATTTTAAAGCCTAAGATAAGAAATAGAACTATAAGAACGCCTACTAAAAGTAATGCAATCAAAGTATACCTGGCGATTCCTGCTTTTTTGTTCATCATTAAGTGTTTATTTTGATAATTGTAAACATTAACGCCATAATCAATATTATGACTGCCATTCCTACCGTATAATAACCTACTTTTTCCATAGCAAATACTTGCCCTAATTTATTCATACATCAACCCTGCCAAAAAAGGTATATAAGGTTTGTGGTGAGAAGAATTAAATGTGCTATCACGTTTCTAGTTTACATGTAATTTAATTATGTTTTATGGAGTTTATTTGTTATTAACTCGTTGATTGAGGTAAAGGACCATATTCCTGCAATATCAAGTAAAACACGAATACTTGAATTTTGGTTACAAAACCTTGAAATGTAAACCACTTTCGTGATGTTAACCAGTTTCGGGATAATAGAGTGAGAAGAATTAAAAAACAACTGCATATATACTTATTACTATGATGAATAGACTTGAAGATATTGTTTCTACAACTTTTAATGTTTTCAATCGTACAAAAGATTCTATAACTCGAATTGAAGATCGTGCTGTTAATTTTCTATGGCAATCTGATTTTGTTGTTGACCATCCAAAAACTGCAGGTAGTA
>NZCN01000011.1 GCA_002688315.1 Candidatus Woesearchaeota archaeon
ACACTACCACAGATAGAAGAAGAATATGTAAATACCGGTAAAGTGAAATTTGTTTACAAGCATTTCCCGCTGGACAACATTCACCCGCAGGCAACTCCTGCTGCTCTAGCTTCAGAATGCGCTCAAGAGCAAGGCAAGTTCTGGGAATTCCACAACACTATTTTTGAAAACCAACAGTCTCTTAGCGATGCAAGTTATAAGCAATGGGCTGTTGACTTAAGTCTGGACACTGAAAAGTTTAACGATTGTTATGACACTCAAAAATATCTATCTGATGTAAGAGATGATTTGCAGAAAGGCAGTGCTGCGGGAATAAGAGGCACACCTGGATTCTTGCTTAACGGACAGTTAATTAGCGGTGCGAAGCCATTTGCAGTATTTGAACAAGCAATTGAAGCTGAACTAGCTGGTTAAATTTCTTTTATTCATTTAAAACAAGCTTTTTAATATATGACTTTTTAATAAACTTGAACATGAAGTTGGATTTTAGAACGCATTGGAATGTTGTACAGACTGTTCTTTCAAGCAAAACTTATTTGCTATGGTTCCTTGTTTTCCTAATACTTTACTTTGGTCTTAATTTGTGGGTTAATCAGTTCTACGAAATACTTCCGTTTTTTTTGTCTTATAGGCTTAGTTTTGTAATACCTTATTTCCTGTTTACGCTTCTTATTGGAATAGGAATTGCTTTGAATTTGACTATAATGACGTACAAATTAAAGCAAGTAATGGCGTTGAAAAAAGAAGCTGGCATGACTGCTGTTGGAGCATTTGGAGGAATGCTTGGAGGCGCATGTCCGGGCTGTTTTGTTGGATTACTGCCTACAGTAGCAGGTGTATTTGGGGTAACAGCAACTTTAAGCTCGCTTCCTTTCCTTGGATTTGAGATTCAGGTTCCAACACTTATTATTGTGCTTGTTACTTTGTATATTATCTCCAATCCTCTGACTTGTAAAATAAAATAATCTCAGAAAATATTAAAAAAACAAAAGTTAAAACAATTTTAAAAAGAGGTGTTAAAATGAAATATGTATTAATTTTAGGATTATTAACCATTCTTATTGTTGCAGGATGCAGTTCTGGAGAAAAAGATGATAATACACAGGTTATTGAGATTGTAATTACAGAAGATGACCTTGAGCAAGCCGTAGATGACGTAAATGATGAACAGTCTTCTCAAGAAACAACAGAAACTCCAAGCATACCTCAACCGTTTGAATAAGAAACTTTACAATCTTTGCAATAGCACTGGCTTTAGCCACGGCGTTAAACAATATCTTCTTCTGATATTACTAAGAAATCTCCTATTGCAAGCACTGAGCTGAAAGGGATGAGAATACTGCCTGCATCGTCTTTCTCCAGTTCAAGCTTTTGGATGTAAGGAGTAGGGTTTGAAAGAACCAAGTGTATTAATTCTCCAGAGCGTGTTTCAAAAACAACGTCGCCAACTTCTCCAAACCTGCGGCCGCTCTTGCTAACCACTGTTCTTCCTATAATCTCTTTAGAAAACTTTTTTTCTTCTTCCGGCATAAACCCACCTTCGTTACTATTTAAAAATGCTAATTTTTCCCTTTTTTCTATGTTTTTAATGGGTAGCTACTATTTAAATTTTGTGGAAAACAAGGCAGAAACATTTATATTGGTTTTAGAAATACCAAAAGATATGGAAAGCATGATATGGGCTGAGAAATACCGTCCAAACGATTTTTCTGAGATTATGGGGCAGGAGGAGATAATTAAGCGTGCTTCTGCTTTTGTAAAGCAGGGAAATATGCCGCATTTGCTTCTCGCAGGGCCGCCTGGAGTTGGCAAGACTACGCTTTCATTGGTCATTGCTAAGCAATTATATGGAGATATGTGGAGAAACAATATACTTGAATTAAATGCAAGTTCTGAAAGAGGCATAGACGTCATTAGGAATACTGTAAAAGATTTTGCAAGGACAAAATCAATAGGGGATGTTCCATTCAAAATATGCATTTTAGATGAGGCTGATTCTCTCACTAAAGAAGCTCAGCAGGCTCTGCGTCGAACAATGGAGAATTATACGGCAACCTGCCGTTTTATCCTTCTTGCTAATTATTCTTCAAAGATTATCGAGCCTATTCAAAGCAGATGCGTTGTTTTCAGGTTTAAGCCTTTGGCAAAAGAGCAATTGCTTAAAATAATTGATAAAATTGGCATTAATGAAAAAATAGAAGTTGATGATAAAGGAAAAGAAGCAATAATACAGGTAAGTGAAGGCGATTGCAGGAAGCTTGAAAATGTAATGCAGAGCTGTGCGGCTGTAAAAGAGTCTATAACAGATGAAACTGTTTACTCTATCGCTAGCGCTGCAAAACCAAAAGAAATAAAAGAGGTAATCACTCTGGCACTAGATAATCGGTTCACAGAAGCAAGAAATAAGCTTCTGGAGACCATGCTAAACCACGGTTTAGCAGGGCTCGATATAATAAGGCACATACAAAAAGAGGTGCTTAGCTTGGATATTGACAGCAAGAGCAAGATGCGCCTAATTGAATCGTGCGGGGAAATAGAGTTTAGGATGAGTGAGGGCTCAGATGAGTTCATACAACTTGAATCGCTCCTAAGCAAATTTGCCCTAGTTGGTGAAAAAACTTGACTCAAACGCAGGAAATATCAAAATTCTACAACAAGCAAGTAAGCTCTAAAGACAGGGAGATAGAGCGGCTAAAGGAACACCTATCTCAACTTGAAAATTCTGAAAAGATATTAAGTGATGAATTTACCAAGCAGGTTGTTGAAAAAGACAGGCAGATTAAAAAGCTCGCAGTTCTTCTTAAATCAGGCAACAAAAAGTCAAAAAGCGAACAATATGATGTGGCAGAAATCTTCAACAAGCAGCTAACTTCAAAAGAGCAGGAAATAGAAAAGTTGAGAGACCATATTTCGAGTTTTGAAAATTCTGAAAAAGACCAAACTTCTGAGCTTTCGAATGAGATTGATGAGAAAGAAAATCAGATAAAAAGACTGATAAATATGCTCAAAGTAAGAGATAACGCAAACCAAAGAATATCGGAGCAGCTTGATGAAAAGACAAAAACAGAGAAGGATTATGTTGAAAAAATAAAAGGAGCAATAGCGCGCAAAGGCAACTCAAACAGGCGGATTGTTGAAAATCTAACCCGCCAGCTTTCAAGAAAAAATGATGAGAAAGAAAGGCTAAGAGCGCTTGTTCTATCCCAGGAAAAAATAACAAACCAGCTCAACACCCAGGTTATCGAAGACAAGAAACGCATTAACTATCTCAAAACATTTCTAGACGAAAAAAGTGATGAAATGGAAAAGCTTGAGCAAAACTTTTCGCAGCAACTAAAAGATAAGAATCATGAGCTTCATCAACTTGGCAAAGAAATAAGAAAGCAAGTTGAAAAAAAAGATTCCAAACATGTTCAGGAAGAATTAGCAGAATTTAGAATTAAATCGCAAATGAAAGAGCGCGAAGTAGAAGAGCTTTCTGAAAAGTTTGCAGACATAAAAGAGAAAAACAGGATTTTAAGCAAAAGACTTGAAGAAAGGCAAAAATTGTTTGTAGAAAGCGAAAATGCCTTCAACAAGATTGCGCATAATTTACAGGAACAGCATGAAAAAAGAGTGAGAGACTTAATGCAAAAAAGCACACAGAACGAAATACAATTAAGCACAGAGGTCGGAAAATTAAAAGCTGAGCAAAAGGAAAAAGAGATTTTAGCTGCTGACAAGCAGAAAGAGATAGACGATACATTATTGCAATTTACAGAAACATCAAAGAAGCTTCTCGCATTAAAAGGCACAGAAGGATTTTCAGAAGAGGACATAAATGCTGCTCAATTAAGCGAAAAAGAGGAGTATCTGGGCAAGAAAGAAGCTGAATTGAATAATCTGCTCAAAGAAGCGACTGCAAAGATAAATGACGCTGTCCAAAAAGAGCAGGATGTTTCCAGAAGAGAAGCATTGCTCATGAAAGAGCAGGAAGCACTAAGCAGCGAGCTTGCAATAATAAAGACAGCTGGAATAGATATAAGCAAGGATAAAGAGTTCTTAAAACAGAAGATAATGAAATATGAGAAATTAGAGGAAAAGGATGCTCTCAAAGAAGAAGGGCTCACTAAAAGAGAAGCTCTTCTCATGAAAGAACAGGAAGCTATCAATAAAGAGCTCAATATATTAAAGGCGAGTAGAGAAGAAATAGATAGGGATAAAGAATACCTAAAAGGTAAAATAAAACAATATGAGACTCCAACAATAGTTCAACAGCCAGAACTGTTAGAAGAACCTGCTGTTAGTGAAGCTGAAGAACAGCTCATGCCGGAAGTAGCTGAAGAAGTGAAGCAGCCAATTGAAACTCCGGTTGTGACTCCTGCAACAGAAGTGGAGAAAAAAGATGAAGTTCTTGACATCTTGAGGAAACCTGAAAAAGTTGAGCGAAAAAAGCCTGTGTTTAAGCAGGCTAAGAAAAGGTCAAAACTTTTACCAAAACCTCCTTCAAGGGTTATGAAAGCAAAAGTTGACCGTCCAAAACTGAAAGAAGCGCTCATTAAGAAGGCAGAAAAACAGGACGCGTTCCCTGAAGCTTCTGGTTATGGTGAACTAGATGAAATAAAATCAGTAATAGATATTGGCCTGCAACACGGCGACTCTGTAGAGCAAATCAAAAGCTCTCTGGAATCATCAGGATACTCAAAAAAGAACATAGAAAAGGCATTTCAGTTTGTGAAGAAGACTTAAATTAAATCTTCAGTTTTAAAAATCTTAACCTTATTTTGGATTAAAAAATCTTTATCATCACTCCAGATACCATCTGTTTCTTTAGACAAAGCCAATGCCAAGAAAGGGACATCCTTTAAATCTCTTTCAGTCAATAGTTCTTTTGCTATTTGTAACTTAGATGCATATTGTTCTCTTGCAATAACTTCAATATTCAATAGTAAAGAACTCAATAAAGTGTCGAAAGTAGCTGAATCTAATTTTGCTTTTCCACAGATATAGCTTTTGTATTTGTTAATTTCCTCTAAAGAAAATTCAGGCAAAAGAAAACTATGCTTATGATTTGTTATTATAGCTCTTGATGAACTGTCTTTTATAAGCGCAGCAATAAGCCTGTTGCTGTCAACCACTAGTTTCATGCTAAGCCGTGCCTCTTTGCAATACCTCGCTTTATTTTGTCTCCTATTTCTTTAACATCTTTTTCTGTCAGCTCGCTTTTAGAAACTAATGAATCAAGAAGCTCTAGTCTTTTTGCATGTTCCCACATGGCTTTTCTTGCTACTTCGCTCCATTTAACTTCATTATGTTTCTTAATAATCTTGCTTAGCTTATCCGGTATTGCCATAGTCATATTAACCATTTCATCCACCTCAAAATCTTAATAAGTAGAATAAGTATAAACACATATTTAAGTGTTTCGGTTTTTATTCTAATTACAAAAGGTATTTCAGCTTGTTAAGAAAACTTAATCTTTAATCGCCAATAAGATGCTTTACCAGAACATTCTTTGTGATAGACCTTTCAGCATAATATTCAAGTACTACATTGAATGACTTCACGCTGTCAATCATGCTGTTTTCACCAAGAGTCTGTATGCACGTAAAAGAAGCTTTGTTGTCAATTAAAAGAAGAAAACCAGACTTGCCGCCAGTTCCCTCAAGCAAGCCCACGCAGTTAAGGTCTGCATATTTTGCTAATTCAGTTCTTGCGGCTGTTAATGTTGTCTGTGTAGCAGAAAGGGTGTCATCATTACGGCTAAGTTCATCTTCGTTGTTTCCTGTGTAACTTTCAATTACTTTTTCGATGGACGATACTCGTGTTTTAGCATCCGCGACATTCTTTTTAAGCTCTTCAATATTAACGTCAGAGTTAGACTCTAGCCCTGTATTAACAGTGACTTTTACCCTGTTCCTGTGCGTGAAGTCAGTGCTGCATTTGTTGGTGTCGTCTAGCTTGAATACGTCATCAAGACCAACCTTTTTAATTTCAAAATTAAGAATTATTTTGTTGGTTCCTCCTACGCTCTCAGTAATACTGGTTACGTGAACTGGTGCTCCGGAATTGCTTACAACTCTAGGTCCTTTAGGATTGCATACTTGATTTAAATTATCAGTAAAGCTTTCCTGCAGGCAAAGTTGGGATACAGCTGTTGTTTTGTATTTGTAGCAAGCTTCTGCTTTGAATGGGAATTGTTGATTGCCTTTAAGTTTTTGCATGTATTTGAAAGCTTCAGCATCACCCTTATCTTGAACAGGAAAAATAAATTGTTGTATGCCTCCGTTTACTCGCTTTCCATCAGGGTCTTTGTCAACACCTCTTAGAGCATCGTTAGAGTCTTTCAATTGTTCAGTTTCAGTAATTGCAAAATCTGTTGGGAAAAATCCAGTAATTTCAATATCAAGCTCATCTTTTTTTAAGTTTTGTTCGCCAACGTTTTCTACAGTCACTACAGCTTGGAAGGGAAAACCAACTCCATCACCAAAGTCAGTTACTTCGCTTGGAGGTGTGTTAGGCAGAAAACTTAACTTTATTCCTTCTTTGCCGCCAAAGAAAGATTCTTCTGTGCTTTCATCTCCTGAAGTGCAGGCTGAAACTGCCACGCTGATAGCCATTAAGAGAAATATATAGTTATATCTCATAAAAGCACTATCTTAGAAAATTCGTATATAAATGTTTCTAATATAATCAAAGAATTTACTCAACATCTTTAACTAGGACAGTTTTATCAATACTTTCTCTCACATCATAATCTAATAAGATTTTAAATGATTTGATGCCATCTACTACGTCAATACCGTCAAGTTTCTGAATGCATGAGAATCTAGCTGCTCCATTTTCCAATATTAATTCTCCTGAAGCTTTATCAGCACCTATATTAGCAAGTCCTAAACATTCAACACCTGCGTTAGAGGCTTTAACACCAGTAGTGACTGTTACTTTAACTCTGTCTTTACCTAAATAGTCGCTTGTTTCGCATTTAGGACGGGTGGTTGGTTCGCTCGTGAAAAATACATCTACATTCCCGACTTTTCTGACTTCAAAATCCAAACGAATAGAGTCTGTTCCTGCAATGTCTTGTACAACAGAAGTTACATGAACAGGAGCTCCAGAATTGCTTACAGGATTAGAGCCGCTGACACTGCAGATTTCTGTGTTTGCGTCTCTCAAATCTTTCTTTAAACAAAGCTGGGAAACAGCAGTAGTCACATACATGTAACAAGCTTCTGCAGTAAATTCAAAGGATTGGTCTACATCAAGTGTGCCGTAAGCGAAGTTTCCATTTTCAGGGAAAGTAAGTTGTTCTATAGAGCCTTTGCGAACATCTCCTTGACTGTTTTTTGATACTCCAATAAGATTTTCACTGTTAGGTTCAGTCAGTTCAGTGCCTATAGGTCCAGTGACTCCAAAATCACCAGGGAAAAATCCTTTAAGGTCTACTTTAAGTTCATTAGCAAAAATTTCATGTTCTCCAACATTTTCAACCATAACTATAGCTTGAAAATTGAAAGGGTTTCCGCCAGCTGTTTCAAATACTTCATCAGGAGGGGAACTTTCAAGAAAACTAAGCTTTATGCCGTCATTGCCTCCTACAAATCCTCCAGGCGTGCCAGTAGCTGTCTCACCTGATTGACATCCTGAAGCAATTGCTAAAAACGCGAGTGAAAGAAATACTAAAAGGGATGCTCTCATATCTTGATTCCCGTAAATTCTTTATATAAATTTTTCTATTTTTTATTCACGAAAGAATAGGTAAACTTTAAATACTAAAAAAAGAGGCAATAGAATTAAAATGAATCATAAGTCACTCGCAATACTAATAGTAATCCTTTTAGGAGGGCTTTATGGATTCGACTCTGCTTACACTTATATTTATGACAAGCAATTTGGAAGTATTATAACAGGTTATTCTGTTCACGGTGAAGATACATGCCCTGAAGAACGTAACTACGGAGATTCTTGGGAATGTGAGGGCGGTGTATATCCAACTTACGATTTATGTGTGCGTAGGTGTAATGTTGCTAAAAGTGTTGATGCAGCTATTATTACTAGAACTAGTGTTGCAGGTGGTGGCGGAGAAGGCCCAGGCAATTTAGTTATTTCAAATATTGAGAAAGTAGAGCGTAATGACGACATTCTTCAAGTAAAGGTTTTCATAACAAATAGCGGAAGTGAGTTGGTCCAGCGTAACGTTGGTGTTAGTCCAAGTGTATTTATTCCTATAAAGGTTAAGCTCACAGGTCCAAGAACATGTGGAATGGATCCATTGTATGATAAATTCTTGTACGACGTAGATCAAATTCAACCTAACGCAATTAGCGAACTTACTTTCAATTTAATAAATGCTGATAACGAGCCTTGTGTTTTGGTCAAAGGGAACTATGTTATAACAGCCAGTATTAACGATGAGCATGACCACATAGTTGAAGACGAAAGTGATAACTCTGACAGAATCACTTTGAACTATCAAACCCAAGCAGAAGTTCATTGTTCTGATAAAGATACTGGCTTTAGACCCGACGATGTAAAAAAATATTGTGACCGTGAAGGTAATTTACAATTACAGATTCTAGACAACGATGAATGCACTAACAGTTACGAGTGTGAGAGCAACCTTTGCTTTGAAAATAAATGCGTTCCTGGCTGCAACCTTCCAGCAACAGGGCCTGCAGAACAAGTTTTCCCAGTTGGTTTTCGTTCAAGCAATTTGTACTGCCCTCCAAGTGGCGAGATTATAACGCTTAAAGACGTTGGCAGCTGTAGTGAACATTTTGAATGTATAAGTTATTTATGCGTTAAAGGAGAATGTGTGGTTCCAAGCAACTTAGCAAATGCCAATCAGGACGAGTTGAAAACAGTCTTGTGTGGGTTGAATTTGTTTGCATCTTGCCCATCTTCTTAGCCGCTTTCTATTCAAGTATTAGGAACTTCTTCAACAACGCCTTCTTTGAATTCAGATTCTGCTCTTTGCCCGACAATGTCTGTGGCTACTATTTTGTAAGAATATTTGTCTCCTGCAGTTTCAGGGACTTTAACAGTAATGCCAGTAGGATTGCAAGGGTTGGCAATACAATCAAAATCAATAACTTTATCTCCTTTTTTGTTGAAAACTTGTATGTAATCAACTTTTGAATCATCAGAAGCGGTTATTGTTATTTTAATCTGTTCTCCTGGCAAAGCTGTTTCAGGAACTTCAAATTCAATAATTTCAGGAGGCTCTCCATTAACAACCACCAAAACAGTTCTCCTTGTGATAAGGTCGCTTGTATCAACTGCCTGCGCTACATAGAAATATCTGCCTTCCGCATATGGAGCAGTGAGTGTGAATGTGTTCTCACAGCTTAGTTTGTCTTTGCATTCAAATGGGTTGTCCGGGATGTTTACAAGTGTTTCATATTGCGGGAAAGAATTTTCATCTACCAAAACTTTGCTTCTTTCCAAAAGCTGGATATTTTCTAAGCCAAAATCATCTTCAGCTAAAAAAAACATGTTAAAAGGTTCTCCAGGATTTATTTCCTTATCAACTGTTACTTTTTTAATTTCAGGAGGCTCATCTAAAACTTCAATCTTAACGCTTTTTGAAACAGAAGTTTGGAAGCCATAGCTAAGAGTTATTTTAAGCGTTGCTACTAAATTATTATCAGCATCTATATTAAACTCATCTGGCAAATTGTCTATATTTACACTGCCGCATTCTATGAACTCGTTGGAAGAGCGTCCTGTTATTGTTTTTGATTCATTTTCGCAATCAAGGTTTATTCCTGATAAAGTAGCTTCTTCAACAGTAACAGTTCCGATTCCGGGTGATTCATCGCTGTTTGGTGTGCACGCATTTTTCAAGGCACCAGCAGAATCTTTAAGCACTATTCCTTTTCCTACTTTAGAAATGAAAATCTTAAATCTTGGCCTGGCTTTATTTCCAATAATTATCGAGTCTTGTTCTATTTTTTTGACAGCTACAGGCGCTCCTTGGTCAGTAAGGCTTATTGATTTAAGATCGCATACAAGTTTGTCTTCAGGCACTGTGTAATGCGCAGTGGCAATGCACACAGAAGTAGAAACAAAAGTTTTGTACGGATAGCATATGTTGGCAATCACGCTTCTTCTGGTTTCTTTTCTCGGATGTTCAATTTTTGCTGTTAGTTCGATAACAGCCCTGCCTCCTGCAAGATAAGATTCTTTTCCTTCAATCTTGTCTGTGCCAATTAGGGCATCTTTTAACAGTGTAGATTTTGGAGCACCACTTTCGCCAAGTTTTGGCATAATATTAACAATTGGCGTATTATCATCAACAACAAAATAACCACAGCCAGCATCTTCACGGAAAGAAGAATCATCACATGTTACGTCAGCAGCTCCTTTGTTTTCAATAAGGATAGCAATAGGCATAGTAGCGCCTGGCACTACTTTGTCAGGAGGCGCATTTTCAAAAAAACTCAAAACCAGGCCTTCATCTCCTTCAAAAGCAGATGATACATCAGGAATAGCGTTGGAAGTGTTTCCAAGTTGGCAGCCTGAAATTACAACAGATAAAAAAAGAAGTGATAAAAAATAATTTTTCATCTTTGTTCTACCCTTAACGATTGTTTTACTTGGTAAGTGAAGTCAATATCCACATTAAATTCAACTTCAGCATGAGATGATGTTCCTAACGCCTTAGCTGGGGAAACATTCATGTTGCATGCAAATAATCTCTTGCTGTCAATATTTTCAAATTGAAGCGAAGATTTTGTTGTGTCATAAAGTGAAGTATATTCGTTAGCTCCTGTTTTCTCGAAACCGCATTTTTTCAAAGCTTCTAAAACTACACCGTTAGGCATTGTAACAACTATGTTGTTCACTTTGAGTATTTTGCCATTGAAAAGGCTTTTCCTGTTTCTAATTCCAAATTCAAAAGCAGGGTAATGTTTGTCTGTTTTAACTCCTAAAGGAGGGTTTCGCAACTCTATAGGGCCTATGCCTAGCTCAGCAGGCCCATTATCATATTCAGGACGAGGATGTCTCATGCCTGAAGGAACAGATATAAAGTCAAGAGGATCTTCATTTCTGATAAGCAAATCTTCCCGCAAATCATCTTTCATAAGATATGTGATAAGCTTGACGTTTTCCTGGAAATCATATTCAACAGCTAAGTTAATTGAAGAAATTCCTTTAATGTCTTCATTTGAAAATTCGCAAGATATTGTTTTAGGGTCGTCATAGAATACTCTAAAACCGCTTACTCGGTCAGGATTTGTAATCTCAAGTATGTCTCCTTCAATTTCTGTACTGCCTTTGGATTTTTGATGCCAGCATCTTACGTTAGAAACTCTAATAAAATTCTGGCCTTCTAATGGGTTTAGCATTTCAATTTTAGCTTTTATAACTTTGCTATTTTCAAAGGGAACTGTTCCAAGAGGCGCTATGGTAATGCCAAGCCTTGGCTGTTTTTCTTTTGCGCTTCCACCAAAGACTTCTCCACCGCCAGCTGATGCGATTCTTGCGTTAAAAAATCCAGATACACCTCCAATAAATCCGTCTAGTGTATTTTTTGCAAGGGTTCCTATGCCTCCTATTGCTTTTCCTCCAATAGCTGCAGCAGTGTCTACTTGTTCAGCGCTAATTTGACCATCTGTTTGTTCTGGACTAAGTAAAGGTATGCTTGTAAATGTTGAAACAACTAATCCTATGCCTAATAAGATTGTGAAAACATAAAGAATGGCAGAGATTCTTCCTGCTTTTCCTCCGCTTTTTAGTATTGCATAAATCAGCCACCAGGGCATGAGAGGATTGAAAAATACGTTTGTAATAAAATCAGGCAAAAATCTTACAACTGTTAAGCCTTGATATGAAGAACCTAATTCAAAAACAACAGCCAGAATTAAAAGAGGCTCTATCTTCAAAGTAAGCATGAGAAATATCAAAAAAGGAAGGTCTATCAATATAGGAGCTTCTCCTCCTCGCGCTAAACCCCAGCCAGCAATCCAAACTGCAGCAGCAATTATGATATGTTTTAGAGTAGTTGTCCCTTCACGCTCATTACCAAAAGCACCCAAAGCTCCGCCAATAGCGCCTCCTGCAATACCAGCAGCAAAAGATTTACCAGGAATACTAGGCATCTTAAAACCACGTGGTTGTGGGGCTGGCTGTGCAGCTGGTGCAGCTGCTGTAGCAGATTGTGCAACATTTGCCTGACGTAATTGATTTAATTCATTTCTTTTTTCCACTAATTCTGAAGCAGTTATTTTTCCACTCCAATAATCTTTTCTATGCCCTTCCAGCGCATCTTTATGTTCGTCATTTTGTCTCCAGCGCTCTTGTCTTTTTGCAGAACCAGGCATGTATTCATTTGCCTCAATCTTAATCTTGCTCGCAGTGTCTTTGACACGTTGCTTAGTTTGTTTGAATTTAGAATGACCTTGTTTTAACTTGTCAAACAAGTTAGATGCTCTTCCTCCTCTTGCTGCCGCTCTTCCTGCTACTGCTGCTGCCTGTGCTTTCTTGCCTTTGAACATCATAAGCCTCTATTATCTAGTTAAGTCTATTTTTCATTTATTAATACTTAAAGCTTTCTACTTAAAAAGCCCAGAAATAGCTTCAATAGAGTTCTTCGCATTAGCTGTATACATTCCAATTGACAGCAAAAAGCTTTTCAGATCATGCGGTGAGCGCATTTCGTAAGGTGTTGAGGCAAAGCTTGCTATTGCTGTCTTAACTTTGTATTTTTTAGTGAGTTTGATGTTTTGCTTGATTCTTCCAAGCAAATGAGGCAGATTTTTTGAGTTTAAAATGGTTGAAAAAGAGAAAGCAATTATTACATTGTCTTTGCTGGCAAACTGGCAGGTTGCTTTGTCCAGTCCTGAGTTGCGGGACTTGGCAAAATCTTTTTTTGAGCCTAATTCTAGGTTGTAAACAACATCAGGCTTGTATTTTGCTATCAAATCTCTGATGTTTTCAGAAGCTTCAGAAATTGCTATCTCTCCAGTGTCATGAACTTTGTAAATTTTATTCCCAGAAGCGCTAAAAACTGCTTTTAATTTTATTTTTGTAGTCTTTTGCAACTGTTTTAATTTATCTTTGATTTTTGCAGTAGTTGTTTTGTCAGTAAAAAGATAAGCAAAGCATAATCCATCTATGTCGAGTTTTTCAGCTATCTCGATAAAGTCTTTCTCATTACTCTTCGGAAATACTATGTCGTAAAACATGGTAACTATGAGTGTTATTCTTATTTTAAATGTTGTGAATTTAAGCATTAGCTATAGAATTAACTAAAGAGCATGCTTTGCACAGTTCTTTGCTTGATGGCTCTCCGCAATTGCTGCAATGGTTAAGATGCAAATCTTTTTGATTAGATTTCATTTTCGGTAAAAGCTTGAGAAAATTGTTTACAAGATTTTTCTTAGCGCCTTTATGCTCAATTTCGTAATCATTAAGCGCGTCTCTGACAAAAGCTCTGAATGAGTCATGGCTATGAGGGCATTGAGTAAAACGTGTTGCAAAATTGTTGACAAATGCGTATGTTGCCACTTCTTTTTCTGTGCAGAAGTACAATGGCTTAATTCTTGGAACAAAATTTTTGTCTTCGGCAGTGTCTGTTATTGGTCCTAATCTTGCCAGCAAAGGTATTTGTGATTTAACAAGGTTCATCATTATGGACTGTGCTTCATCATCCAAATTATGCCCTGTTGCTATTTTTGTAAAATTTCTGGCTTTTGTGTTCAATAGATAGCGCCTTAATACTCCGCACATATAGCATGGCGAAAGGTCTTTCTTTATTTTCAAAGCTTCATTAAGTGAAAAGTCAAACTCTTTTTTATACGAATAGATTTTCAGAGGAATAGATTCGCGTTTGCAGAATTTTTCAAGGTCTTCCAAAGTCTTGCTTCTGTATCTTGGAATTCCTTCGTCAATAGCTAATGCTTCTACTTTTCCAAAATATTTTTTCAGAATGTAAAGAACAGTTGTGCTGTCTTTTCCGCCACTGCTGGCCACTATTATTTTGTCATTACTGCTAACTAATTTAAATTTTGTAATTGTAGAAATAACTTTATCTTCAAAATATTTTACAAAGTGTTCCTTGCAAAAAGCTTTTTCAGTGGTTATTATTGCATTGTTATTGCAGTTGCTGCATTTTGTCATATAATATCAGAATGAGTAATTGTTTATAAAAACTGTTACTGCTACTAAAAATTTATAAAAACAAAAGTAAGTGTATTAAGAAATGGTTGCTATAAAGATAGGCTTAGAGGTTCATGGCTATCTTCACATGGACAGCAAAGCAAAGCTGTTTTGTGATTGCAAGCTTGGAGAGGCAGAGCCAAATACTAACATCTGCCCTATTTGCACAGGGATGCCTGGCTCAAAGCCAATGCCTCCTAATAAGGAAGCGCTTGATAAAATCATTTCAATAGCAGGCATGCTTGACTGCAGAATTAACAAACGGCTTCTTTTCCAAAGAAAGCACTATGACTGGCCTGACATGCCTACAGGGTTTCAACGAACCATGTCTGGAAGCTATTCTGTTCCTGTTGGAGAAAAAGGCAATTTTTTGAGTATTGGAATAACAGAAGTTCATTTGGAAGAAGACCCTGCACGCTGGCAGCCTGATACAGGATATGTTGATTATAACAGGAGTGGCTTTCCTTTAGTGGAAATTGTCACAGAGCCTGATTTTGATTCTGCGCAATCCGTAAGGGAATGGCTAAAGAAATTAGTAACAACTTTGTCATACATCAAAGCTATTGATGCAGATGCAGGGCTAAAATCAGATGTTAATGTTTCCATTGGCCCTGATTTCAACAGAGTTGAGATAAAAAATGTCAATTCATTCAAAAGCATAATTCAGGCAATAGAATATGAGGTAAGAAGGCAGCAGCGTGAAATTAAGGAAGGAAAAAGTGTTGGAGGAGAAACCAGAGCATGGAATGACGCTGCTTCTGTAACTGTTTTCATGAGGAAAAAAGAGAAAGCAATGGACTACATGTTCATTCCAGAGCCTGATTTGCCTGTTATTAATGTAAGCACTGAATGGATTAACAAAATCAGTTCTAAGCTTCCTGAGAAGCCTGCTCAGAAAATTGAGAGATATATCAAGGATTTAAAGATAGACAAAACAGATGCTGAAGTTTTGAGCTCTGAAATATTATTAGCTGAAAAATTTGAGAAAGTGGTTGCGAAAAAAATAGATCCTGTTTTGGCAGCCAGATGGTTCAGGCGCGAGCTAATGCGGGTTTTAAACTACAACAAAAAAGAATTGCATGAGATAGAGGCAGATGAAAAGCACATAGTACAGTTGTTAAAACTAGTTGAAAGCAAAAAAATAACAGACGAAGTTGCAAAGAGAATACTTGAAAAGCTTATTGAGAAGCCTTTTGATGTTGACAAATATGTTGAAAGCAAAAAGCTGGCAGCAGTTTCTGACACAAATGTTTTAGAAAAATACTGCAAGGAAGCTATTTCTGAGAATGAAAAAGCTGTTGAAGATTACAAAGCAGGTAATGAAAAAGCTTTCAATTTCATTGTGGGAAGTGTCATGCGCAAGAGCAAAGGCAAAGCCACTCCTCAGGAAGTCAACAAAATTCTGAAGAAATTGATTGAATAATTTCCGGAGTTTCCGGAAGATTTTCAAGTGCTATTTAAGCAACTTGAAAGATTTTCGGTTTTATTGTAGGTATTTTCAACTTTTCTGAAAATCTTGCGGTTTTTTCTGGCAACATCATATTAATCTGCAGAAAACTTAGCTATGAATGAATCACAGGCTTAATTTTTTACGCAGAAAAATTCTTAACAAGAGTATAGGCATAGGCAGGCAGCAAAAAGAGCCTATAGAGCTTATAGTAAAAACAGAGTTTAGTAAAAGAGATTGGTTAACAGGAGAGCTTAATAGATTAGGGAGGGTAACAAGAGTTTTCGAATCTTTGCCTTATCTTAGCTTCATATGTGATAGTGATGATGCTCATGGAATAAGCAGAGGATTTCATAAGTTAGCTGATGACCGAGCTTACAAATCGATTGCTTCTGCTATTTCTGTTATTGATGTTTCCAGTAGGTTCAGTATTCCAACAGTTACTAAAACCAGAGGAAATAGCAATGGTTTGTGGAATCTTGAAAATATAGGAGCTTATGAAGCGCAGGAATTTGCGTTAGGAAAAGGAGTTAAAGTTGCCGTAATAGATACTGGTGTTGATTACAATCATTCTGAAATAAGCAGGAATTTTGGAGCTACTAAAGGTTATGATTTTATCCGCAATAGCCCTGACCCTATGGATTTTAATGGGCATGGAACGCATGTTGCAGGCATCACTTTTGGAGAAAATTACGGAGTTGCAAGTGATGCTGAAAGGTATGCAGTCAGAGTTCTTGATGAAAACGGCATGGGAACTGAAGCAGATACTATTGCTGGAATGGATTGGGCAGCTACGCATGATGTAGATATTATTAACTTAAGCCTTGGTTCTCCTTACGCTTCAACAGCTTTGGAAGATATGTGCTATTATCTTGCTAATAAAGGCGTTATCATAGTTGCAGCAGCTGGCAATTCTGGTTTTGGTCCAAATTATCCGGCTGCTTTTGACGAGCCAGTCATAGCAGTTGCTGCAGTGGATGAGCAGAACAGGCATGCCGGGTTTAGCAACATTTACGAAACTAATGACATTTCTGCACCTGGAGTGGACATAACTTCTTCGTATATTGGAGGTTATGCTACGCTTTCAGGAACTTCTATGGCATCTCCCCATGTAGCTGGCAGCATTGCTTTGGTTATGTCTGCGATTAAAAAAGACTGTGATTTAGAAGAGCTTATGGAAGATTCTGCGCAAAAGCTTGAGCAGGGCGATTTGCCAGAGAGAGATGTTTACGGCGCTGGACTGATAAGAGTTGATAAGATGGCAAAAGCTGTTGTTGAAACAAGCAAAACATACAGAAGAAGTTTGCTTGAAGAATATGGAAGGGAAGTACTGTCTGTATTGAAAGAGGTATTATGAAAATGACCGAAGAATACATGATACGAGTGCAGGAAACAGATGACTTAGTAAGAATAAACAAGCTGTATCAGCTTGAGGAATTGTTAAGCAAAGGCGAAAAAGGAGAATTGAAGAATGTAATAGCATCCATAGATGCTGTAACTGCATTTCTGTATGACCCAGGATTAGTAGATGAATTAGAACAGCAGGGTTACGAACTAATTCCTCAGGAAAAAAGTTTCAGAGCAACAACAGAACTAAATGAAAACTAAAAAACATCCATATAAGAATTGGGAAGTTTCTTTTGCAGAATTAATAAGTTTCAGTGGCAAAAAATTCAAAGTTACAAGAAGATTGAATAAGTTATCAATCTCAGAAACAAAAATATTTACTTCAAAGAAAAAAGCCAAGAAACAATTCGAGAAATGGTTAGAATAGTTCGCTAATTTTTGATTGTAGTATGTTAATTAATTCAGGTTGTTTGTAATTGTACATATCAGAGATATCGAGAGAGAGAATTCTTTTTTGCATGTATTGCCTAGGGAATCTCTTAGATATTTCAGTTCTCTGGAAATTTTCCATAACAATCACAGTATCTGCCCATTCTAACTGACTTTTTGTAACAGGATTTTCATTAAAAAGACCTGCAGATTTAGTTTCAAATTTTGTTTTAAACAATTCTTCTGCTGTTTTGCTTCTATGCATATTTTGATTGCAAATAAAAAGCACGTTCATAATGTAATTTTAATAGTTTATCAAATAAAAATTTTACTAAAAATCACAGCTTAACTTTCAAAATCTTCTCAACATCGTCTTTAAGGCGTTTTTCAAAGATTGCTGTTGTTTCGCCTTCATCTTTTTCATTATTAAGAGTGTTCATGAGATTTTTTGTAAGATTAAATTCAAGTTCCGGATTTAAGCCGTCAACTTTTACTTTGGAAAGATGCTCTTTTATTACAGCATCCTCAGTAGCTTCGACAGACTCTGTGCTGATTTTCACTTCTTCGAATTCGCTGCTTGTTAATGCAGAAGTATTTTTCATAACAAAATGCGCGCTTTTCTCGTATAATGTTTCAAAAATTGATTTAAAATCAATTTCTGACGGCTTGCCTGTTCTTAAAATTCCTGAAAGACGAATGGTAACGATAGTATTGTTAAATTCTTTGTCAGATATCTGTTTAATTATGTCTTCCTCAACTTCACTAATTGATTTTTTATTGCAGTCAACAAAAATGCTGAAAACATTATGAATCATTATTCGTTCAAATGAAATTTCTAATCCTCCTAGTTTTTTTTCAACAATGTAAAATCCTCCGCAGGCAAGTTTTTCCAGCTCTCTGAAGTTATTTGGGAACAAAGGCCCTGTGTTAGCGATTGTTCCATAGCCTGGCTGCTGTTTTCTGTACGGCTCATGGACATGGCCGCCTGCATAATAATCAAAGTCTTTTGGAAAGTCAGATAACGGTGTTGAATCCATTTTTTCAAGCCCTTTTGGCTTGAATTCCGATAAGGCAGTATGAAACATAAATATCTTAAAGCCTTCTTCTGTCTCAAGATTTTCTTTTATTAGATTTTCAAAGTATTTGCGTTCAAGCATTCCTTTCTTTCCAATTACTCCTGTAATTTTCGCTCCTGTTTTTTCGTCAACAGTGAAGTCGAGAACCAGTTTATTATCAACTACAGTTCCACGCATCACATTGATTAGCAGGTCTGCATTTTCAAGGACGTCGAGCATTGTTTTTCCAGTCGGAGAAAAATCGTGGCTGCCGGCAATTGCGTAAACCGCAATTTTTTTGTCTTTTATTTCTTTGAGTTTCTTGACAGTTTCTTTCAGGCAGTCGATTGAAGGGAGGGATGTATTAAAAAAATCGCCGCTAATTAGAATAAAATCAACATTTTTTTCATAGCATACATCAATTGCTTTCATGAAAGCGTTAGTGCTGACATCTGCCAATCTTGGGTCTCTCCAGCTTCCGAGATGCACATCAGCAAAATGAGCGAATTTCATATGAGAAAAGGATTCTAAGTTAATATAAAACATTTATTCATAATTAGCTCAGTTTTATTCCTTTTTTTTCTGCAGTATCGAGAACAACTATGGTGTTAGTTCGTTCAATATATTCGTATCCCTGAAGCTTTTTAAGAAAATCATCAAGACTGCGCCTGTTCTTAAATTTAGCCATAATAACAGCGTCAAAATCTCCGGTTACATCGTAAGCAGCAAGTACATTCGGATGCTTCAAAATTTCAGATTTTTCAGCTAGACGAGAGTACCCTCTTGTATTTTTGCCATGAACTATCTTAACATTAATAAGAACATCAGTATCATATCCAAGCTTTTCATAGTCTACCACAGCAGAATATCCTAATATTGTCTTTTCTTTTTCAAGTCTTTTGACGCGTTTCATGACAGTAACTGTTGAAACACCTACTTTGCGAGCAATCTCTCTAAAAGACTGTCTGGAATTATCTGTTAGTGCATCTATTATTTTGCGATCTTTAGCGTCTGTCATTGTGTTTAAAATTGTTAATTTTATAAAGTTTTAAGCGATAAATAGTTATTTTTATTTAAATTTTTCGCAAATATGTTAAAATTTATTAAGTAAAAACTGGAAAAAGTATATATAAATAAAATACTTATCTGTTTTATATGGGGGGTTATCATGATAAGAGACGAAGAAGAGTTGAATTCAGATGATTTCTATGACTCTGTTGAGCAAATACTAGAAGATGACGCTATATCTGCTTGGGAAGAAGGTTTCATTAACGGTTATATGAGTGAGTTGGAGGAATAAAAATGCCGGAAAAAAAAGAGGAGGACTATTATTACGAATGGCAGCAATACTTTGGCTCCAGGGATGTTTTGTTTGACTAAGAACGCAGCCCTACAAATTCTGTCTTATAGTTAGTTTCTTTGCTTGTAATCAAAGTCTCAAATAAAGGAATTTTTACTGGAACTGCGAATTTTGAAAAAGTGCTTGTTACTATTGCTTCTCCTATGTCAAGCGAGGCTATTGCCTTGTCATCCTGGCTTAAGTCTTGGGCAGATGATTCAATGATTGCTTTTCTTTCTGGTGCCATTTCTATTCCTAAAATTATTTTTGTTCCGATATTTGCTAAAATTTGCCTTGGTATAACAGATGGAAGCTGGGTTATAGCGATTAATCCTACTTTGAATTTTCTTCCTTCCCTTGCAATTCTGGAAAAAACATTAGGGCCTTGCTCTAAAACATCTTTTCCAAGGACTCTTGGTGCTTCTTCCAGCACAAGGGATACAACTGGCTTGTCTTTTAGTTCTCCTGTTGTTTTGTAATTTTGATATCTTCCAAAAAGTTCTGAAGAAATAATGCTTCCAACCAATATTTCTATTTGGCTGCTTAAGCTTGAAGTGTCTATTATAACTGCTTTTGAATTTTCCAAGTCATCCGCTATATCTGATACTGTTGATATGCCTGAGTTAACATCAAAAATGCCTTTTGAGTATATTTCATTATTGGAAAGTTCCAAATTAAGCAATTGAAGAAGCCTTCTCTTGACAACTGCAATTGTTGCTTCATGGAACAAGGATTTTAAGGACTCGTCTTCTTCAATAAGTATTGCTTCTATCCATTTAGCTTTGTATTTGCGGTAATATGCGTAAAGAGCTTCTTTTTGCGGGTCGCTCCAAAAAGTAACGCCGTTAAAATGCGAAGGCCTTATCTTGCTTATGTTGATTGTAAGAGTTCTTGCTCCTGCTGGAGGGTTATTTGGAGTATAATAAACAACTTTACCTGAAGCATCTTTTAAGCCTGTTTTGTTTCTGCCATAATACTCGTCATGAGGATCTAAAATAAGAAATCCTGAATAATCGCTTTGCAAAGCGCTCAAAATAAGGCATGACATCAAGTTTGATTTGCCTCTTCCTGTCTGTGCAGTTATTAAAACATGGTGGGAAAATACTTCTGCGCCGTTAAGGTAAACATCTGCATCAACAATTTTGCTGCCTGACCTTAAATTACCAAGGAGCAATGGATTTTTTGGTTTTTCAAGGAATTTTATGTCTTCCATTTCAAGCTCATTAACATTTGAGAAGAAATCAGGAAGTGTTTTGCAAACTCTTATAGTTTCGTTTTGTAATAATAGCAGTGGTTTAAGAAATGCAAGCGTGTAGTTGCGCAGTTCAGCATCCATTAGTTCTAAGTCGTTATCGCTTTCCAGCTTCATTCCGCTAATCATTTCAAGGTTTTGCTGTGAGAGCTGTGAGCCGTAAACAAGATTAAATGCCTGAAGCAAAACTTTTCCTTGGCTTGTTTCAGCTGTTAATAACTGGCCAATTTCAAGCTTTGCATCAGATTTCTGCCTTACAACAACGCTATCAAAAGCTCCAGAAATAACTTGTCCTGCTATCTTTGCCACGAGAATAGGGATGAATGATTTCTTTTTATTGTTTTCTACAACTGCTAAAATTTATTAAATAGCGTTAAAATATACACTAAAGATGGACACAAAAAAACAAGCAGTTAAAGTAATAAAGTTGCTTAAAAAAGAGTATCCTAAAGCAAAAATAGCGCTTAAATCTGTTACTCCTATGCAGCTTTTGGTTGCAGTTATACTGTCTGCGCAATGCACTGACAAGCAGGTTAACAAAGTTACCGCTTCCTTGTTCAAGAAATACAAAACTCCAAAAGACTTTGCAAATGCTAACCTGAATACTTTCAAACAAGAAATAAGGTCAACTGGCTTCTACAATAATAAGGCAAAAAACATCATTGCTTCTGCCAAAACGATTCAAAAGAATTTCGATGGAAAAGTTCCAGATAACATGGAAGATCTGCTGAAATTACATGGAGTTGCGAGAAAGACTGCTAATGTCGTTATAAGTGCAATTTATCACAAAAATTTAGGCGTGTGCTGTGACACACATGTTTGCAGATTATCTCAGAGATGGAGTTTGACTAAAAATAAAGATCCTGTCAAAATTGAGCAAGATCTGATGTCCATTATTCCAAAAAAAGATTGGGAAAAGTTTTCATTAATGACAATAAAACACGGAAGACAAGTTTGTTATGCGCGCAAGCCTAATTGTGCTGGTTGTTTTCTAAATAAAATCTGTCCAAAGAATGGAGTTAATACGGCAGCCGGGAATCGAACCCGAATCGCAAGCTCTCTCCTCTGAAATGGGAAGCTCGAATCTTGCCACTAGACCACTGCCGTATAAGCTTATATCCCGAGTTCCATTTTTGCTTCTTCGCTCATTTTGTCAGAGCTCCATGCAGGCTCCCAGACTATATTTACTTTGACTCCTTTCACGCCTTTTATTTTTTTAATGGTTTCTTCAACAGCGTCAATGATTAAAGGGCCTACAGGGCAGGCAGGGCTTGTTAAGGTCATGTCAACAACAACCATTCCTTTGTCTATCTTGATATCATAAATAAGTCCTAAATCAACAACATCAATATACATCTCTGGGTCTTTGACTTCTTTGAGTTTCTTCATTACAATTTCTTTTGTTAATGCCATAGAAATAAAGAGGGAGTATAAGTTTAAAAAAGTGTTGTTGAATAAGAAAACAAGCAACTACTGAGTAGCTGTTGAAGCTTCAGTAGGCATTGCTTCTTCCCCATAGCTTGGTATGGCTGATTTTGAGATGATTATTACGTCTCCAACTGATTTTATGAGCTGGTGGGGAACAATAACGCCTTTTGCGCTGCCTAGAAGCTTGTTTAAGGCTGATGTTTTTGTTGCTTTTACTCTCCAGGCTGTTATTTTTGTTTTTGTAAGAACTGCTTCTTCAACATCTCCAAAGTAATCTCCTGAATCAGTAAAAACTCTCATGCTGTAGATATCAGTTACCCGCTTTAGCTTTAACATTCACATTACCTCCAAAAAGTTAATAGACTTACAACATCGTTTCTATATAAATTTTTTCATGAATAGGTTTAATTTTGAAGATTTTATTGTCTATGGTAGGTAATGACAAAATTGCAGGATAAGTTTTTATATCAAGTTTGATGTCTTTTTCACATGAAAATAAAGAATCTCGAAATGATAGGAACTTCGCATATAGCAAGAGAAAGCATGGATGCTGTTGCAACTCATATTAAAACAAAAAAGCCAGATATAGTTGCGCTTGAGCTGGATAACAGAAGAGCTCATGCTTTGATGCATAATGCAAAAAGTAAGCTTTCTCTTAAGCTGATAAAGGTTGTTGGTGTTAAAGGGTTTTTGTTTCTTGTTATTGCAAGTTTTCTGCAGAAAAAGCTCGGAAAAGTGGTTGGAGTTGATCCTGGCTCTGAGATGAAAACAGCTCTTAAAGCTGCGATGAAAGAAAACTCAAAAATTGCTTTGATAGACAGAAACATAGAAGTTACGATGAGAAGGCTTTCGCAGACTTTGAGCTGGAAAGAACGGCTAAGGTTTGTTATTGATATTTTTGCAGGGTTTTTCTCTAAGGAAATGAAAGAGTTCAGAAGAATGGACTTGAGGAAGGTTCCAAGCAAAAAGCTGGTAGTAAAAGTGCTCAAGATGCTTAAGAAAAACTATCCAAATCTTTACAAGGTTTTGGTTGAGGAGCGCAACGAGCACATGGCTTCTGCTTTAGTTGATATAATGAGCAAGCATCCTGAAAGCAAAATCCTTGCTGTGATAGGAGCAGGGCATGAGGATGAGCTTGCAGCCTTAGTC
>NZCN01000012.1 GCA_002688315.1 Candidatus Woesearchaeota archaeon
GAGATTAACGCTTCTTTCAATGCAGGTATGTACAGGCTTAACAGGACGTTTGATGGGAGTGATGTGCCGGATGGCAACCAAACGTTCAACATCACTGTTTACGATGCTGCTGGCAATGTGAACTACACTGCTCGTACTATTATAATAGATAACACAGCACCTGTTATTGAAGGCATTGAAGTTTTCAGCAACATGACAGGACACTTATGGGTTGCATCTAACAGCTCAACAGGCGCAACTGTCTACTTTAACTCGATAACATCAACTACTAACACACTTGATGGTGGAGGAGGACAGCAAGCAAGCATAGAAGTAGGATATACAGATTCATACTACAACAGCTTGGCTGGAAATAAAACATTTAGCGATACTCCAAGCAATCACACAAAAACATTCCCGCAAGTAATCAGTTACACCATAGAACCTGGAAGCATAAACGCTTCTGTTGCTGTGTACGCTAATGACACTGCTAACAATACTGATACTGCAATTATTAACTTTATTTTGGATATTAATGATACCACAACAACTGACAATACAAGTAGTGATGTAAGGTATTGGTATGACAATAGCAACGTTACGATTAACTTGACTGTAACTGATGCTCATGCAGGAAGCAACAGAACATACTTCTGTATTTATGATGTTGGAACTGCTGGTTGCACTCCAGGAGCTAATGAATTTGACTGGAATACGGACTCTATCTTATTAGCTATTAATTGTAGCACATTAGGAGGTTGTCAAAAGGCAGTTAGGTACTACAGTTTTGACAATGTAAGCAATAATGAGTCTGGCGGGGAAAACGGAGGCGAAATAAAAGAAAGCAATAAAGTGCAGATAATGACAGGAGATGCTAACGTAACAAACAGTAATATTAACTATTCGATAATAATTGGCGGAGCAATTGTGAGAGACAGCAATGTAACAAACTCAACAATTAACGGTTGCACAGTAACTGAATCATGGATTATGAAGAGCACTCTTATTGCAAATTCCAGCTTACCAACAAACTGCACTGTTTCTAAATCAAGAGTGTTTGATACTAATGTAACAAGTTCTGTTATTGAAGACAGTTTTGTTGACCCAAGCATTGTTTACGACTCCACTGTTAGGTATTCCAACCTTACAAACGCTACTGTCTATTATTCAAGAATAGAAAATTCAACTACTTGTGCTCCAAACTTTTACTTCTATGAAGCAGTTGTAAGAAATGACACTTTAATTTCAGGACTTATAACATTTAACGCAACAAACTACTTTGGACCTTACGCGTTCAGCAATATTTGCTTTGGAACAGCGCCAAGCTCGATAGGAACATTAGAAGTTAACGCGACTGCTTTCAGGAATGACAGCTCAGTGTTGTTTACTTACACTTCTCCTCAGGTCGGAAGAACTGCGCTTATTGAAAGTTCTGAGCTTGCTAAGTTTGACAACTCATCCAGCAAGAGAATTAACTTGAATGATAATGGAACTTGGCCTGATACTACAGCAGATGATTCTATTTACAAGGCAAATTACACGATAGGCGTAAGCAACAACATGAGTGATGGAGATTACATTGTTTTCGCAAATGTAAGCGATAACCTTGGAAATGACTGGCAGGTCCCTGTTAACATAACATTGGATAACACTGTTCCAAACGCAAGCATTGCCATAAATCTTGATGTTGCTCAAACTACGGACCCTGTTGCAAATTTGATTTATATTGTTAATGACACTAACGGAGTTACTGACTGCAGCTTTGCAAATGAAGACAGAGTATTCACTTCATTTGAGTCATGCAGCAACGGAGCTTTCATTAAATCATGGAACTTGGTAGCGCAAAACGGAACAAAGACTGTTATTATAAAAGTCAGGGATTCTGCAGGAAATGTTAACGAAGCAAACGATAGTATTGATTTGATTCTGATGGACCCTACTGTTATAATCAGCCCTCTTGCAGGAGAGGTTGTTTCAGGGCTCAAGACAATATCTGTTACTGTTCCTGAAGGAACTATTAATGTTAGCTTCCAAATCATGAATGCCAGCAACGGCAATCACTTGTGGGATTTGGATGCTGTTAGCAGCGATACTTCAGAAAACGTCACTTATGACACTAATATTGGGGATGGCTTTAGCAAAGTATGGCAAACTACAAACTTCAGCAACGAAACAATGTATAATCTGACTGTTGTTAGTTATGATGTTAATGCTAGTGAGATTAGCAGGGATACAGAAGGCAACATTGAGGTTGATAATGCGCCTCCTACTCCAAGTGTGCTTTTCCCAACCTCTACTGATGTTATCAATAAGATAGCATTTGTTGCTGCAAGCACGTCTAATGACACTGAAAATGTAGTGTTTGAGTACAGTGATGACGGTGTTGACTGGATTACAATAGGGACTGACTTTAGTGGGTCTGGCGGATGGAACACTACGTTTGACTCTAGGGACTTTGCAGACACTTCTGCTGCCAGGATAAGGGTTAATGCTACTGATGATGCAGGGCTTTCAGGCAATGCAACGTCTGACTTGTTTACCATAGATAACACTGCTCCAACTGTTGTCATAACTGCTCCAACACCAGGCAGCTCTGTTTCAGGGACTGTGAGCATAGACTACACTATTTCAGGAGCAGCATCCAGTACAGCTCAGATAAGCTTTGACGGCGGAAGTTATACTGCTGCTAATTCAGATACTACTTATTCATGGAATACTTTGGCGTATGTTGACGGCGCTCACGTATTCAGAGTTAGCGCTAATGACACTGTTAACAACACTGGATTTTCAGAAATAACATTAGTGATTGTTGATAATGGGGCGGCTAGCGTAATAATTCTTTCTCCTGGCTCAGGAGGCTCTCAGTCAGGCAATGTAAATATTACTGTAAGCGCTACTGAAGAAACATTTAATGTTACGTTTAACGTAAGCAACGCAACAGCTGCTTACAACTTGTCTGGAACTGTAAGCGAAATGACTGTTGACAATACTTCTGCGTCATGGGATGCAGAGTGGATTACAACGTCGTTTGCTGAGGATGGAATTTACGATGTTGAGGTAGTTGGATATGATGCTAACGGCGCATTTGTTGGAAGCGATAAAATCACCAGCATTGAGGTTGACAATAAAATTCCGTTGAATGCAAGCAATCTCACAATACATGATACTCCGATTGATACTGATGGGGTGATTACTCTTGTTTGGAATGCTTCTGCAAGCAATGATGTTGACCACTATAATGTTTACCGCTCGCAAACGCAGGGCTTTACTTTCGGAAGCGGTACTTTTGTCAAGAGTGTTACATCAGGCATTAGCACAACAGACAGTATTCCAGCTGGCCTTTGGTATTACAAAGTAACCACTGTTGACAATGTTAACAGGGAAAGCAATGCAACCAATGAGGTTAATGTTACTGTTGATACTGGCGCGCCTACAGGAAGCTTAACGATAAACAAGAGCGTAGTGAAAAACAACGATACTGTTAAGTTTACTTTCACTGGAAGCCAAACAGGAATGACTGCGATTATTAATGCTTCGAACACTGCGCTGCTTGATGCTGTACAACTGGAAGACTTTGAAACCATGTGGACTGTTAATAATGAAACAAGGCTTAACATATCGCTTAACTCGACTTCACAACAAGGCACTTACAGCAACCAAATAACCACTAATGTTTCTTCCTGGGGTAGTGCTTTGGGAGAGAACTTTAGCATTGACTTGGGAAGCGGCAGTGAAGTTAACTTGAGCGGCAATAACATGTTGCTTTTATGGGTGCAGGCAAACATTACAGGAGCATTGCTTAACTTAAGCTTTGATGAGGGCATTACTGGAAACACTACGCAAGGCAATTATAGCATAACAGTTGATGTTGCTAACAGATGGGAGCAAAAACAATTTAACCTTACTGACTTAAATGAAGCTGATATAGAGTCTATAAGATTTATTAAGTTTAACATAACTACAGCAAGCTCATTCAGTATAACTATTGATGATTTGAAAGCAAGCAATGAAATCAGCTTGCTTGATGATGGGGTTGGAGATGATGCTGTTGCTGATGATGCGGTTTACACAGCACAGTACAATATTAGCAGAACTAATAACATAACTGATGGCTTGAAGACTATTGTTGCTTTGGTTGATGATGGCGCTAACTTCCTGAGCCCTTCCACAACAGTTACTCTTGATAACACTGTTCCTTATTCTAACCTTTCCATAGATGGTGGGGCAGCGTATGCAACGTCAACCACTGTGATTGTTGAGATGAGCTTCTCAGATGCAGGCGGTGTTAACAGGTGTAGATTGAGTAACTCGTTGCCAATAACTTCCGTTTTTGAAGGCTGCCAGTCAATTCAGTCATGGACAGTGACTGGAGGCGGTGGAACAAAGACAGTATACTTTGAAGTTGAAGATGATGCTGGCAATAGAAATGTAAGCTCAGATACCATAACTTTGGATACGTCAGCTCCTGTCTTGAACATTACAAATCCAGTTGCCGGCTCAATAGTTAATGGAACTATTAACATTTCTTTCATTGGAGCTGAGACTGCTACTCCAAGAATAAGCATTGACGGAGGAAACTACACGTTTACTGATGACCAGACTTACCACTTACTTAACACTACTAATTTGACAGAAGGAGAGCACACAATTGTGATAAAAGATGATGACTCTGCTGGAAACACAGGACAAACACTGCCGTTGCTTATAATTGTTGACAACATTAGAGGGGTTGTTACTATAACAGCGCCAAGTTCAGGCTCAATACTTACTGGAAATGTGAGTGTGGTTGCTGTGGTGAATGTTGATGCTAAGAACGTAACTTTCTTTTTGGAAAATAGTTCAAACTCGTTTAACGTGTTTAATGACAGTCTTCCTGATGATGGCTGGAACTTTACTTTAGACACTACTGCTTATGCTGATGCAACAGGCTACAGAATAAGGGCAACTGCAAAAGATTTGACTGGACGGGAGCTTCAGCAGGGTGTTTCAGATAACTTGGATATAGATAACACTCCTCCAACTGTTACTCTTTTAGCCCCTATTGATAATGGAAACTATTCTGGAACTGTGAGAGTTAACGCAACTGCTTCTGGCGACACAACCAGAGTTTCATTTGAATACAGCCCTGATAACGGAGCAAGCTGGGTGGCGATAGGAACAGACTTTTCAAACATTAGCAATTGGAGCTTGAACTGGGATACAACAGAAGTAATTGATGGAAGCAATTATTTGGTTAAAGCTACAGCAACAGATACTGCAGGGCTTCAAAACAATGATACAAACGCTGAGAACTTTACAATAGACAATACTGGTCCAACTTTGGTTATTACTGACCCAACTCCTGGAACTGTTATTAGCGGAACTGTTACTGTTACATTTACTGGAGGAGAATTAAGGCCGCAGATAAGCATTGATGGAACTGCTCCGATTAACACTGCTGACAACAGCACTTACACCTGGAATACAACGTCTTACCTTGATGGAGCGCATACTTTGCAGCTTAATGATTCTGACAGTCTTGGCAATGAGAAAAAGAGTCCTGTTTACGTGTATGAGATTGACAACACTCCTGGATTTATAAGCATAATAACTCCTGAAGACTCGGTTAAGTTCCTGAGAGGCACTAGTGTTGTTGAAGCTATTTCATCAGATGACACTTACTATGTTGTATTTAACATAAGCAACAGCACAGGTGATAATTATACTATCACAGGAACTCCTGGAGTTACTAATGATACTACTCCAGCAAATGGATGGAAGCAAAGCATTGCTACCAACAACTTTGGCGATGGCGACTACAACATTACTGTGAGCGCTTATAACATCAATAACAGTCTGATTGACACTGACAATAGAAGTATTGAGTTTGATAATTCTGGTCCTGCTGCTCCAACCTTGAGCGCGTTGCCTGAGTTTGATACTGACGGAGAAGTCCTGCTTAACTGGACTCCGGTGGGAGGAGATGTTAATTATTACAATGTTTACAGGTCAACGCTTGAAGGCTTTAACATATCACCAGGAGCATTGATTCAAAACTTATCTGCTAACATTACAACTGACTTCCCTGGAATTAATGCTAAATATTATTACAAAGTAACTGCTGTTGATAATGTTGGGATTGAAGGTGCAGTTAGCAATATGGTATACACTACAATACAATTGGCTGGAGAAGCTGAATCTACTTTGTTAGGAACGTTAAGTGTTAACGATACTTATGTTAAGGATGGGGATAGACTTGTGTTTACGTTTGAAGGTGTTAGTGTTGACTTGAACGTTACTGTTAATATTACTGAGCTTCAAAAGATTGACAATTCGACAACTCTTAACCTGCAATTGTTTGATAATGGAGATGGCCCTGATTTGGTGTCTGATGATGGGGTTTATGCAGGAAACTACACGATTAACTCTGATAACAATGCAAGTGATGCTAATTACATAGTGGGTGGAGTGGTTAATGACAGTGCTGGTAACAGGTTCTATCCTTCTGTAAATATAACTTTGGATAATACAGCTCCAAATGCTTCCATAGTGGTTAATGATGCTGATACATTTGCCAGTTCAAGAACTGTTAGTTTAGCTCTTGGATTTAATGATAGCCTTGCTGGAGTGCAGGACTGCAGGTTTGCAAATGAAAACCAGGTTTATGGAACATGGAATGATTGTAGTAGCGATGCTGTGTGGACTTTGAGTGATATTGACGGCAACAAGACTGTGATTGTTGATGTTAGAGACAGGTCTGGCAATATTAATACTACTAATGATACTATAACTCTTAGGACAGTAAGGGCAACTACTATTATACAACCATTAAACACCAGTGCAATTGGTGGCTTGCAGACAGTGGTTGTTGTTGCTCCTGACGATGCTGCCACAGTTACGTTCAGGGTGAATAACGGAAGCGGTGACTTTATGCTGAACAGCAGTTCCGGAGAAACTAATGACACGACTCCTGAAAACGGGTTTGTTCAGGTTTGGAATACTGGCTTGTTTGTTGACGGCATGCATAACTTAACTGCAATATCGTATGATGCTAACAATGTCCACATCTCCAACAATACGGTGTTTTACATAGAGGTTGACAATACTGCTCCAAGCGCTCCAACGCTCACTGCACTGCCGGCATTTGATACTGATGGAACTGTTGCTTTGAACTGGACTGCTGTGGGAGGAGATGTAAGCTATTACAACCTCTACAGGTCATTGACCCAAGGATTTAACCTGTCGTCTGGAAGTTTGATTAAGAATCTTTCAGCTACTTCAACTACAGACAGCCCTGGTGCTGACGGAACTTATTATTACAAGGTAACTGCTGTTGATAATGTTGGCCATGAAAGTGCAGAAAGCAATGAGGAAAACACCACAATAAAACTGGCAGCAATATTTGGAACGCTTTCAGTTAATGACAGCATTGTGAAAGATGGAAGCAGCATATTGTTTACTTTCTCCGGGAACTTGCTTGACTTGAACGTTACCCTCAACACAAGTGAAATAGAAAAGCTTGACAATTACAGCCGTGACTTTAAGCTGAATGATTCTGGAGTTAATGGCGATGTTAAGACTGATGATGCAATATATTCGGGAATCTATGATATTGACAGCAGCAATAATGTTACCGACGGTGTGAAGGTGTTAACAGCAGTTGTTAATGACTCTGCAAACAACATCTTCCTTGCAAATGTTACGATTACGCTTGATAACACTGCTCCAAACTCTTCGATAAGCGTGTTTGGAACCAGTGTTGCAGGCTTCACAAATGTAAGCACAGAGTTTACAGTGAGCAGGATTGTTACGTTAGTAGCGGTGTTCAATGATTCTGTGGGTGTGCAGTCCTGCAGGTTTGCTAATGAGGACCAGGCTTACACTTCCTGGGAGAGCTGTGCTTCAAACAGAGTTTGGCTGCTTTCAGATGGCGCAGGAAACAAGACTGTTATCCTGGATGTTTTGGATTCTGCAGGAAACATTAACTCAACCAATGATACTATTTACTTTAATGCTTCAGGAGCTGGGCTTGATGTTACGCCTCCAAACACTCCAACTGTTGTTGATGATGGAGCGTACTCTAACACTGATGTTGCGCTGCATGCTGCCTGGAACACAACTGACCCAGAGTCAGAGCTGCTTCACGCGCCTATTGAGTATGAGTACAGGATTAAGTTTAATGTTGTAGAGGATGCTTCAAAGACAGGTGTTCTTGGCAACTTTACTTATGTTGGAACTGACACTGAAGTTACTGTGCACCAGCAAAACTTAACAAGCGGAGATAATTATACGTTTGAGATAAGGGCTATAAACACAGGCGGTGTTAGAAGCGCTATAGGAACAAGCGATGGTATAATTGTGGATACATCCTCTCCAACAGCTCCTGATATCAATAGCTCGCAGTTAGACGGCAACTGGAGTTCTAATAATGTTGTTAGCTTTAACTGGACTGCAACAGACAGTGTTTCTAATGTGTCTGCTTACAGCTATGTATTTGATTCAAATGCAACCACAATCCCTGACAGCACTCCTGAAGCAGAAACAGAACATAGAACAGTTTCAACCAGCTATAACGACGGTCAGCAGTCTGTGCTTAAATTCAACCAGTCTGGAAACGCATCTACTGTTTATGTTGAAGTTAATGAGAACTTGACTGCAGGAGATATTTTAAGAGTTACAATCAAGCTTGCAGAAGACCGCTTTGAAACACCAGATAAAATGGGAGTTAGAGTTTATGCAACTGACACGCTTCCAACAGGATTTAACATGACTGGTAACAATGTTTCTGAAATTTTGGACTTTGAGAGAAATATTGATTATGTCTCTGACATTAGAGATGCAACAAACTATGTGGCAGACATTCTTGTTAGCACTAGTGTTACCAGCAACAAGTTCTTTGTTGCGGTTGCAGGCTCTACCACAGATACTAACAATAATTATGACTTGCTAATTGCTCAATCAAACGTTAGTCGTGATTCTTCAACCCAGTCTTTCTACTGCCGCAATAACGGCAGCAGCTGCAGTAATACTACTGCTAATGTAGGTTATGCAATACAGGTTGAGCAGCGGGACTTAAAGAATGATGATATGTGGGATAAAGGCTATACTGTTGGTGATGGGAAGTTCTATCTGCACATCAGAGCGCAGGATAAAGCTGGCAACTTTGGTCCAACTACTCATAAAGAAGTGCTTGTAGACACTTCTGCTCCGTCAATCCCGCAAATGACAGAACAATCGCAAACAACATTTAATGTAACCCAGCTTACTTTCAACTGGACTGAAAGCACTGACCCTGAGTCAGGCGTCGGCAACTATAGCTTAATTGTTGACAACAACTCTGATTACAGCAGCCCTGAATTTAACAGCTGGATTGGCAATGTAACAAATTATACAGTAACCGGATTAACAGCAGATACTACTTACTTTGCCAAGGTTCGCTCAAAGAATACTGCAGGGGTTAACAGCAGCTTCTCGAATACAGTAAGCGCTGCTGTAGACACAACAGCTCCTGTGATAACCTTAAGCAAGCCTTCAGGAACAGTTGTTACTAGTGAGCTTACCTTGGTTCTGCAGACTGATGAGACTGCTGTTTGCAGCGGAAGACAAGACACCAATGCTTATGCTGAATTCACGTTCACTAACTCAACACTGCACGAGACTAAAGTTACTTATTCAGGAACAAGCTTTGATGTTAAGTGTGTTGACGCAGTGAACAATCAGAGAACTCAGGCGCTGTCCATAACAGTAGCTACTGGCACTGCAGCAGTTGTTTCGACTGTTACACTGCAAAGCCCTACTGTGTTTACAGATGAAATAGTAGCCACAAATGTTACTGTGGAGAATTCAGAAGGGACTGGGCTTGGAGAAATAAACAAAGAAGGTTTCGTAGTTAAGCTGGCAAACAATCCTATACCATTCTCCTTGTTTGATGTTGGTGTTGGCAATTACACGCTGCAATTCACTGCGCCTGTATCAAATGGAACGTATGGTTATGATGTGAGTGTAACTACCGGCTCTACTACTGTTACAGGAACTTCAACGCTTAACGTGCGTGACCTGCTATTTATTGTGCAGTATATCGGGTCAAGCTTAACTGCTAACACTGGCACGAGGATGATTTATAGTGTTGCAGGCAACTTCAGCCTTGGACTTGCTTCAGACAGCAGGTCAGTGACTACAAGTTCCAGTTCAGACGGGCTTAACTTGAGCGCTAACACAAAAGATGGAGATATCTTTGTGTTCATGACAAGAGCGTCAGGAAGCGTTGAACGAGTTGGAGACTTGTTGAGAGACAGGACTTTCCTGGACAAGGTAAATCCAAGCTTTGGCTACCAATTGGATGAAGACACGTTTATAGTATTCACAGATCTTGGATACGGCGATATAGCGCTGTCCAGCAACAAAACATTGACAACTGGCAAATTTAACCTGGTTATTGAGAACAAAGGCTTTGACAGCAACGTAAACAAGACAAAGCTGGAAGTGAAAGTGAAATGACATCTTTTTTTAAAAACAAAAAAGGGCAGTTTTACATTTTTATAGCTATACTGCTGATTACTTACGCGTTCAATATAGCAAGACCTGTTCCGTTTGCTCAGGAAAAGCCAGATGTTTTCAGGGAGCTTTATAAGAATTTTATAACAGAAAGTTCTGTTGTTGTAAACAATGCTTTGTACGAAAACAAGAATGTTTCAGGAAAGTTTCTTGAATTTTCCAATGGCTATGCAGATTATGCGCGTACAAGGTCCTCTCAGTTCAGGTTTGCATATGTTTTGAAAGAAAAGGATATGCTTGTTGTAGGGAATAAATTAGGGATAAGTATAAATCTTAGCTTAACAAATGCCAGTTATAACGTGACTGACAGCTCTACCAAGACAATTCGCTCTCAGGACATTACATTGGATGTTGCTGGTGTAAACTATGATTTTGCTATTGGCCCTGAGCCTTATCAGGTTAAATCATTGTTTAAGCAAAAGACAGCAACTGAAACAAGGATATTTGTGGACAAGTGAGAAAAAATGATGGACAATAAAAGAGGGGTTTCAGTATGGATATCTTATGTTATGCTTACTGCGCTTGTTGTAAGTATAGGCTTTTTTGTGCTTAAATGGTCCAGGGACACAACTGAAGACACTGTTCAGGACATTGTTGAAAGAGGTGATGCATTGACGCTTTGCGGAGCCACAAATATCGATATCAAAGACTTATGCCAGAATACGCAAACTTTAAATATGGACGTAACCAATACTAACGATATCAAAGTAGAAGGCCTCTGGGTAAGGATGTTTGACATATATGACCGGCCTCAAACTTCATCAAGAAATACAACAATACTCCCGCAAAAAACCAAAAACGATTTAAAGATAATAAAACAGGGCATAATAAAAGATGCTGTTATAATGCCCCTTATATATAAAGACGGCAAAAAAGTGATATGTGAAAGCAGAAAAACGACTTTTGAAAATATTGTTATTTGCAGTTAAAGAGGCGTAAATAATGGCAAAGAAAAAGAGGGCTAAAACAAAGGAAATGAGTGAAATTCAAACAACCATTGTTCTTGAGCATTCCAGAATGAATCGTGAAAAATCGCTTTTAGTGCTTGACAAATCTTTGCTGATGTATTTTTCTTTCATATTTGTAGGCGTAGTTGGATTTGTGGGCGGCTATATGAACTCAAAATTTCTTAACATTATGATTGTCTTAAGCTTTGGAGTTTTGGCTGTAGGCATAGTTCCTTATCTTTTAACAATGCATACTGAAGAAAAGAGGCTTAAATCACTTATGGGAAATAATAGAATTAGAGGTGGAAAATGAGCAGTGTAACTTTTTTTGCTAATAAAAAAGGCGTATCTCCATTAATAGCAACAGTTCTCCTCATAGCGTTTGCTGTTGCATTAGGAGCTGTAATAATGAACTGGGGGCGTGGTTTTGTACAAGATCAAACAGCTAATGTTGAACAAACAACTGAAGTAGAAGTTGGATGCGCGTTAGATGTTCAACTGAAAGTGAGCGAGATTGGAGGAACACCTCAACTTTGCTATGGCGGAAGCAGTACAGAAGGATACTTTGAATTTACTCTTGATAATCAAGGCCGAAAAGATGTTAAGGAAATTGGCATAATAATACACGGGCAAAAAGCCATATATCAAAACTCAACCCTGAACAATTCTTTAATAATAGCAGGCGGAGCGCATTACAGGAATCTATCGTTCAACTTTGACACTTATGGTGATGTAAAGTATGTGCGTTTCATACCTAAGATAGATATTTCAGGCGTTACAACACCTTGTTCTGGTTCTTCACTCCAGAAGGATGCTGCTGAAATAAGAAACTGTTCATCTTCATAAAAGAAAATGCCAAGTAAAACTACTAAAAAAGCTTTAGCCATATTCTTTTTGGTTTTTGGGATAGGCTTATCTGTTTTTATACTGACGCAAGGAATTGACTTGTTTCGGGGATCAAAAGGTTATGTGACTGATACTGCAACGCCAAGCGTTGACTGCATCAAATTTTTTTATGAGATAGATAAAATAAGTTACGAGTCTGGAGAACTTGCTTTTACTATAAAAAACCTGGATTACAGCGAAGACTTTAGCAACATAACTGTTAAGGGAGAATCAAGCCAAACACTGCCTTTGATTGTGCCAAAAGGAACTTCGCAGCAAATTAGCGTGGGAGCTGATTTAACAACCAATTTCAGCTTTTACCCGGCTGGATGCCAAGTATACAAGACAACATGCATGCTTACAGGGGAATGCAGTTCAGAGTAAAGAATGCTGTTATTGACTATTGCTGATTAAAATTTTACGATTTTAGTTATGATAATGGCTGATGTGTTATAAAATGCGAAGCAACAAAAAAGGAGTGATTTGGGTTTCTACAGTGATATACGTAATGATAGCTATAGTTGTCATGGTCATAGTTCTTGAAGCAGGCCTGCCTCTGATAAAAGGCATTACTGAAAAGAGCGCGTTTAACAAAATCAGAGATACTCTTGTATTGCTGGATAAGCAAATACAGCAAGTTGCTTCAGAAGGCCAAGGAAGCCAGCGTGTAATTCCAATAGAAATAACAGACGGGGAGCTATCTGTAAAAAATCAAAAACTTAGGTGGAAATTGGAAACAGGCACGCAATTAATTGATTCCAGGACAAGAACAGAGCTTGGAAACCTGGTGATAGCGTCAGGTGTTGATGTAGATGCTGAACTTGTTGCTGATTATTTCATTGTTCAAAATTCCAGGATTAAAATAAACTTTTCAAAAATAGGCAGCTCTTCAAATTTTACCAGAATAAACACTTCAACAATTATCAATAATATTTTCTTCAAAGATAGTAATGTGCAGACAAACGGAACATTTACTTTTTTTGTAAATGATAGCAGTTCAATAAACGGCACAGGATACACTAGCCTTGAGGATGAAGGAACAAGCCTTACAAGCGCGTCTGTTAAAGCTCACGTTAATAATTCTCTTGTTGAGTATGACTTAATCCTTACTTTGGACAGCAAAACAGACTTTTTCAGAGCAGCAATAGAGAACTACAAGCAGAAATAAAAAACTAAAACCTTTATAAATAGGTATATCTATTAGTATACTGATATAGTAGCTTTAGCTGTAAAATGGGATGAGGTGATTACAGTAGCCGAAGTAAAAACAACAAAAAGCGCTAACCAAGTAACTTCAACTGCGCAACAACAGCCTGAACAAGCTGAAAAAGCTCCAAAATTCTTTATAGATTTAAGGCCAAGATTATTTAAGCTTCCTGAATTCAAGAATAAAGAACAGATAAATGTACGCTATCCTCTTTTGCCTCCGTATGCTTTTGCTCACATATACTGGGATAAAAATCAAAAAGAACTGGTTTACAAAGTAGAAGAGCAGCTTCTTTCAGAAACTGAACAGGAACTTTTCAAGCTTATACAACTTGGCCTTGAAGAAATGATTAACATTAGTTTTAGATACGCTAAAAAATCAGATTTAATAATAAATTATCTTGAAAAAAACGTCCAATCTATCCTTGCAGAGCTTGGCGCAAAAGTTTCCACTCAATCTTATCTCAAAATAATGTACTACATCTACCGCAATTTTATAGGCTTAAATAAAATAGAGCCTATAATAAACGACCCGTACATAGAAGACATAGAATGCAATGGAACAGGAACGCCTATCTATATTGTTCATAGAAAATATCAAAACTTAAAAACAAATATCATCTATAAAGATGCTTCAGAACTTGTTGACTTTGTGGAAAAACTTGCCCAAAAAACAGGGCGTTATGTTAGCTATGCAAAGCCATTGCTCGACGGAACTTTGCTGGACGGAAGCAGAGTTAACGCAACATACACCAGCGATGTTACTACGCATGGCCCTACATTCACAATAAGAAAATTCACAAAAGAGCCGCTTACACCCTTGCACCTGATTAACTATGGAACTGCAGATGCAGCAACGTTTGCATATGTATGGATGGCTATTGAAAATAAATTCAATGTAATAACAATTGGTGAAACAGCGTCGGGAAAAACAACATTTCTTAATTCAATTTTGCAGTTTGTTCCTTCAGAAGCCCGTATAGTTTCAATAGAAGACACTAGAGAAATCAATTTAGCCCACCAAAACTGGATACCTGCTGTTGCAAGAGTGGGTTTTGGAATTCCTAATCTCTTGGGAAAACAATATGGTGAAATAACTTTGTTTGACCTGTTAAGAGAAACTTTCAGGCAAAATCCGGATTATGTTGTTGTGGGGGAGGTAAGAGGGCAGGAAACCTATGTTTTGTTCCAAGGCATGGCGTCTATCCCTGGTAATGAAAAAGTAATGGTGCTTCAGAATGACCAGCCTAAGTTAATTCCTATAGAACAAATAAATGATGTTAAAGACTGTAAAACAATATCCTATAATCCAAAAACGTGCGAGGTAAAAATATTGCCTGTAGCTGCACATATAACACACCCAAGCAGGAAAGAGCTAGTTAAGATAACCACAAAAACTGGGCGTGAAATAACAGCAACTCCTGACCACTCTTTATTTACGTTAAATGACAAAAACGAGTTGCTGGAAATTCCTGCCGGCAATTTGCAAGAAGGAGATAATATGATGATTTCTTCTAAAATACCTTGTGGTTATGCAGATATAAAAACTCTTAATTTGATAGATATCATACCCAACATAAGAATATATGCTCCTGAGAAAGTGCGGGAAGCTTCTCATAAACTAGGCTATTATCAAGCTTCCAGTGTTTGCGGCATAGTTTCTATTACAGACTATTATTCCCCTTTCAAAAAAGCAAACCCTGCTTCTATGAATTCAGAGACTTTCTTTAATTTAATGGGCGAAGCAGGAATGGTTGCGGAGTATTCTTCACTAAAAGTCAAGCTTCTTAGAAAAAGCAGACCTATTGACTCAGAAGTTGAAATAAATGATGAATTTTTGAGGTTGCTTGGTTACTACATATCTGAAGGTACTGTGAATTTTTCAGGTAAAAACAGCTCATTTGCTCTATACAGCAAAAATCTGGAAGTTCTCGAAGATATGCGGAAATGCATGGCAACTGTAACTAAAATAAACCCTGTTGAAAGAACAACAACTGGTTTTGGCACATCACAAGAACTAAAAGTTGGTAATAAAATATACTCTGAGTTGCTTAACGCGCTATGCGGAAAAGGTTCTTCTAATAAACATATTCCCTCATTTATGTTTGGCTTATCCAAAGAAAGAATTGGAAAATTTTTAGCAGCTTTATACACTGGCGATGGTTATACTACAAAACACTCTTTCGGCTATAATACAATTTCAAAAGAATTAGCTCAACAAGTGCAGCAATTGTTGCTGGTTTATGGAATTGTTGCATCGCTTTACAAATCTAAAACAAAGAAAAACAAGGAAATATACGGTGTTGTATTTTATAAAAAAGATGATATGGACGAGTTCTTAAAATACACTGAAGTTTTAGGAAAGAAAAAATTTGAGATGAAAAAATTCGCACTTCCATCAAGAAAAGTTAGAGATGCATATGTTGATAAAGTTAAAAAAATTGAAAAAATAACTCTTAAAAAACCTATCCCTGTTTACGACTTATCTGTTCCTGGTACAGAAAATTTCTTAAGCGCTACAGGTGTTATATTGCATAATTCCGGACATTCAAGTTATTCCACGTTCCACGCAGCGTCTGTTGAAACGCTTGTCAAGCGTCTCGAAACACCGCCAATCAATCTGCCTGCATCACTTGTGGATTCACTTGATATAATCATAAACGTAGTGCATCTTAAAGACCAAAAACGCAACATAAGAAGAATGACAAACCTGAAAGAAGTTATAGAAGTAAAGCAGCAGCTAGGAACTGTTGACTCAAACACTTTGTTTGAGTGGGATCCTATAAAAGATGCTGTAAATTATAATGGGCATTCTCACATTCTTTCGATAATAAGCAAAAGAACTGGAATTCCTATAGCAAAGCTTGAAGCAGAGCTTCAAATTAGAACAAAAATCCTTCAAAGAATGATTGAAAAAAATATACTGAATCATTCTGAATTCACAAAAGTCATTAACCTTTATTATAAAGAGCCTAAAATAGTCATTCGCGAGCTCGGAATAAAATGAAACTGAAAACAGAAATTCTTTCTGAGAATTTATATGAAATAAACTCACTTATTTCGCTTTACAGAAACTACGCAAAATCTTTCCCTCAAGAAACAGAAGATATTAAAAGCTCTCAAAAAGAGATGAAAATAATTAAAGAAAAAATTCTAAAACAACTTCTCGACCTGAAAAAAATAGTGAAAAAATTAGAATTGGAAGTTGTTCCTAAGAATTGAAAATGGCACATAAAAATGCGGAACAGCTCATAGCAGAAACTGAAGAGATTGTAAAAGAGCTTGGAGTTTATGAGAACTATAAAGAAAACTTGCTGAAATCCATCAAGAATGTTGAAAAAAACTACAAAAACAAATCTCTAAGCTATATTCCTTATGAACGCAAACTTAAATCCATACTTAAAGGAAAAACAAAAGAAGAATGGATTGAATACTATAACTCTTACGAATATTCTTTGCTCAAGAAAATTGAACTTATAGCATCACAACTTTTTAACATTGTTTATGACGATGAAACTTATAAGCAACTCGCAACTTCAAAAAAACAAGCTGTTCCAGTTAAGGAAAGAAAAATTGAAGTTTTTAACATTGACAATGAAATTCTCAAACTAAAGGAGCTTATGCAAAAAAGCCATGCATTGCCTGAAGCAGAAGCTATTGTTAAGAAAATTGACATAAATATCCCTGAATTTGAAAAAATTAAAGAAGACATAAGGCGTACAGAAGACGCTTCTGAAAAAGCAAGAGTAGTCTACGAGGAGAAACAGGCAAAAGCGCTTGCTGAAAAGAAAAGCAAAGAAATTATCGAACCTAAGAAACAGAAAATTGTTGTTGCAGAAGAAAAGCCAAAAGCTGCAGCTAAAATACCGTCTTTTAAGCGCAACTTTTTCCCAAAAGTTCATTTGAAACTCCCTAATGTGAAATTTCCTAAACTTAATTTTTCACTAAAAAACGGCAAGCAAGAATTTTTATCAAGTTTTGACAAAATAAGCAGCTTTATTAAACAGCTGCATTTTTCTTCAAAAACAAAAGCCAAACCGGTTAGCGCCCCGTCAACTCAGAAATTCATGTCTTTTTCAAAAATTCCTGATGTTCAGGAAGAAAAGCCTGAGAAAAAAACTCCTAAAAAGAAATTCAATATATCTGATAAATTTAAATCATTATTCCCTAAGAAAAAAGAGGTTTTTGTTGAAGAAATTGTTTCAATGGAAAAAACTTCTGATAAATCTTCTGAAAATGAAAAAATTGCTACTGAGGAAGCTGGTGTTGCTTTTAGCTGGTTTTCTCCAAAAAGATTTCTTGCAGAACTTACAGGGAAGTTTGAGAAAAAGCGGGAACCAATTCTTGGAGCAAGCACAACAGTCCCAACACATATGAAAAAACTCAGAGAAATGAGAAAAAAGCTTTACCATTCAGAACGTCTTTCTGTATTTGACACTACTTTGCTGGCTCAGGAAGCAAAAAGAATTAAAAGAATTCTTGCAGTTGAAAAGAAAGAAGTTTATAAGGGAAGTTCGCTTGGGCTTATAGCTAATGTAACTGTCAGAAAAATATCTTTGTTTTTTGTAAATAATTTTCCTCAGTTTTTTGGATACCTTTACAATTCTCTGAGAGCAGCTAATGTTAGAGTTCTTTCAAATACTTACGTAAATATAATGATTCTTGTTTCACTTATGTTAACTGTTGGTACGTTCTTTCTCTTGTTGTTTGTTTTCTTTGCATTGAACTATCCAATTTATCAGATAGCTCTTAGGAGCTTTATCTTTAGCATTATAGCAGGAGGGCTTTGCGCAAGCATCTTTTACACTTATCCTTTCATGAAAATACGCGAAAGACGGCGCAAAACAACAGTTAACCTGCCTTTTGCAATAAATCATATGTCTGCTGTTGCAACTTCAGGGGTTCCTCCTGCAAGAATATTTGAATTGATAGCAGCTTCTGGCGAATATGATGAAGTAGGTGTTGAAGTAAAGAAAATAGTGGATTTTACAAACATATTTGGATATGACCTTTTGACAGCAATAAAGGCTGTGGCATCAACTACTCCTAGCTTAGTTTTCAGAAAATTTCTTGAAGGCTTGGTTAGCACTATTGAGACTGGCGGTGATTTAGTCGCTTACTTCAGGCAACAGGCTAACGAAGCAGCTTTAACTTATAAGCTTGAGAGGCAGCGTTATAACGAAACAGTAAGCACATATTCAGACATTTATACAGGGGTTCTTATAGCTGCCCCGCTTTTTTTCATAGCTGCAATGGCTATGATTAACCTTCTTGGAGGCTCTCTTGGCGGCATGGGTGTTGGAACGGTAATGGCTTTGGGTTCTTATGTTGCCATACCTTTGCTTAACATAGGATTCATAATCTTCTTACAGATGACGCAGCCAGAAGTTTAAGGTTGTACAAGCTTAAAATAAACTCTTCTGTTACTTTTTCCTTTGTTTTTTATTTCCAAAACTTCTATTTGGCCAATTTCTGAAGTGTTTGCAACATGAGTTCCGCCATCTGCTTGCGTGTCAACATCGCCTATTTCAACTATTCTTAAGTTTTCAACTTGTGGAGGCACAGCATTTGCTAATTTTACCATGCCTGGTCTTTTCAGTGCTTCTTCCCTCTTCATAAAGTACATTTTTATCAGCATGTTTTTCTTTATCGCGTTGTTGGCTTCTTTTACATATTCTGCTACTTTTTCCCGGTCGAAATCTTCAAGACTGAAATCAATCCTTGTTTTTTCAAGGTCTATCTGGCCGCCAGTTATCAGTGCGCCTGCCTGTTGATGCACTATTGAAGAAAGAATGTGCAGCGCTGTATGATATCTCATTAAAACATGCCTTCTTTTCCAGTCAAGAACGCAATGAACTTTGTCTTCTTTTTGCAAACCTTCTTTGTCAAGATGATGCATTATTTTACCTTGTTCTTTTCTGACATCAATTACTTTGTACTGTTCATTTCCAGCAGTTATTGTTCCCTGGTCAGAAGGCTGTCCTCCGCCTTGATAGCAGAAAATGCTTTTGTCAAGCTCAACTTTGCTGCCTTCCACACTGGCAACTTCTGCATCAAGCTCTTTTATGTAACAATCATCAAGAAACACTGTTTGAGTCATATTATAACGTTTTTTACTGCTAATATTTATAGTTAATCATAAACTTAACCATAACGAAAACTATTAAATAGCTAAAAAAACAAAATAAACTGGTAAAAAAGAGGCTCTTTATGGTAAAGCTAAAATTTAGCAGGAAAAACCAGGTTACAATTGGTATAGGCTTGTTTATCCTAGCTATTGATTTTTTCTTCTTTTTTGGGGAAATATTGTTTGTTCCAATGATAGCTGTTGCTGTTACGGTTGCATGGCTGCCTTTCTGGCTTGATGTGTTTGCTGAAAATAAAAGGCAAAAAGAGCTTGAAACAAGGTTTCCTGATTTTGTTAGGAACCTTACAGGAGCTATTAAATCAGGAATGCCTGCTTCGCAAGCAGTTATCCAGGTTTCTGACACTGATTACGGGTCTTTGATGCCTTTTGTTAAAAAATTTTCCAATCAACTTGAATGGGCTATGCCTTTCCATAAAGCATTTGTAAACTTTGGAAAAGAGACAGAAAATCCTGTGATAAGAAGAGCTATAGCCACTATGATTCAGGCAGAGCAGGCAGGAGGAAACATAGAGGATGTTCTTACTTCGATAACAGATTCGCTGATTGAAATTAAAAAAATAAAAGAAGAGAGAAAATCCAGCATACATGCGCAAGTGATGCAAAGCTACATAATCTTCTTTGTTTTTCTGGGTATAATGATTCTGATTCAGAATTTGCTTATACCTTACATGGCAAACTTTGGCGATGCGCAAGATTCTGGGCTTGGAATCACAGAAACAAGTTCAGGAAACTTAAATCTTGATGCATCTCTTGATTTTTCATCTCCTTTAAACTTTTTTAAGTCTTTTACAGTATGGGTTGTGAGCATTAAGGGTGTTTTCCTATTTTTAGCCTTAATTCAGGGATTTTTCGCAGGAGTTGTCCTTGGAAAACTTGCAGAAGGAGACTTAACTTCTGGATTAAAACACTCGTTAATAATGGGAACAATAGCTTTTATAACAATAACTGTTGCGCAAAGCATATGATTTCTATGAAATTTTAACCACAACCTTTTTATATTAGTTATATTTAATCTAACTACAATGGAAGTTGTTGCTAAAGCTAAAAAATGGGGAAGTTCGTTAGGAGTAGTTATACCTAAAGACTTTGTTGACAGATTAGGGATACGCGCAGAAGACAAAGTTATAATCGACTTAAAAACTCCTGGCAAAAGTGATGTTTTGAAGAAGCTTTTTGGCAAAGGAAAAGGCAAAGGAGAAAGAAAAACAGCACAGGAATGGAAAGATGAATTCAGAAGAACACTTTACAAAGACTAATAAATATTTCTTTGATACTTATGCGTTGATAGAAATTTATGAAGGCAATGAAGTATATGCAAAATATGCTGGCGTTGATTTCTTTTTAACAGAACTTAATCTTTTTGAATTTCACTATTATCTTTTAAGAAAAGTTATTGCGAATAATGCAGATACGGACGCACAGCAACTATTGAGGCACTTGGCTGATTTCAATTTTGAATTAGTTAAACAAGCAAGTAAATTCCGACTCAAAAATAAGAAAAAAGATCTGTCAATGACAGACTGTATTGGCTACATTTATGCTTGCGAAAACAACCTTGTGTTCCTTACTGGAGATAAAGAATTTAAAGGCATGCCTAATGTGGAGTTTGTAAAATAACTCACTTTTTCTTCATAATAGAATTTACGGTTTCCACGATTTTTTTCATGTTATCGTTGGTTACGCTTATTACGTATCCCTGAAGAACCATTTTTAGCTCTTCCAATGTTTTTGGAAGAATTTCTACAATTTTGAAAATAAATTCGTCTTTCATTCTTGGAACATCCAGTTTTCTTATTGCTTCAATGAGCTCTTTTTCTTTAGCTCCAGACAATAAAGGTATGGCGTTTATGTAGTCTTCCATTTTTGTTACTCTTACGCTAGGCTCTTTTTCTCGTTTCTTAATGCGTTCTATTTCCGACTTAAGCTCAGTCATAGAAATTGGTGTTTGGCTAATTGTTTTTGGTTCCATTTTTTACCTTTGCTAAATGAACAGGATTTACAATGACTTTTTTTAACTTATTTTTATCTTTTACGTTAACTTCATAAGATTTACCTCTAATTCTAACAATTTGACCGCTTTTTCCGTGAAATCTTTGGTGATACATCCCTTTTTGAATGCTTGGGGAAGCTTTGAAAACTACTCGGTCTCCTTCTTTCAGTTTCTGGAAAAACTTTCCAATGTTTAGCTTTCCCTTTAACTTTTTAGGAACTTTAAGAATGTTCCTTGTTTTAGTCCTTGCAGTGCCTGTATTTTTTGTCATGAATGTGAATGAAGGCAGAGGGTATTATAAAAAGCTTGCTATCTTATGATGATTTGGAGCTAACGCCTTCTTTTCCTAGAAATTTTTGTTCTTTTTTTGTGTTTTGCCTTTCGAACAGCTTTTTTTGCTTTACGTTTAGCAGTTTTTCTCTTTTTAGAAGCTTTCTTCACTTTTCTTTTTTTCTGGGTTCTTTTCGCTTTCTTTTTTGTTTTACTCTTTTTTGCTCTTTTCTTTTCTAATAATGTTCTGTGAAGTTTAACAATCCTTTTTATTGAAGATACTCTTTCATTAATCTTCCTTATAAGAGTTTCTTTTGTTTTAACTCGGGCTATCTCGCGGGCAAGTTCCTTATCTTTAATAACTTCTCTTATCCAGACTTCAAAGTCGTTTTTGTCCCGATTTACGTGATATCTGAAGATGTCATCATTGACTTTTTCCAGAGATAAAGCAAGTTCAGAAAGGCTTTTTAGGTTTTCATTTGTGCAAAGCCAGAACATATCTGTGTTAGGTACCTTTCTTAATATTCGCCTTGCTTCAGCATACTGAACTGTCCTTTTCATCTTGGATATTGATTCCCAAGACGGAAAAACCACTGCAAATATATATATCTTTCTTTCTTACTGGTTAATAGTAGCATACCTTTTTAAATACTTATCACTGGACTGTTTATTATGGATATTAAATCTTTCTTTATAATTGACTTTAAAGACCTTACTAACTGGATAGCTTTGCTGCTTGCAATTCCTTTGCTTTGGTGGGGTATTTCTACTATAATAAGCATTGCAAGAGGCAATTAACTGCTTCTTTGAGAACTTTTGATATATAGAGTATATGCTGTAGTATTTGATTTAAAATCTATATAAAAAGACTTATATATCTTGTTTGATGAATATGAATTTAATGGTTCTCAATTTTGTGAGTGCAGGGCTTGAAAGCTATTTGCAAAGGTGCAATAATTGCAAATCTGTTCTTAGCTATGGCAGTAACACTAAATTTGATAAGAAACTGCTCTCCCACATCTGCACAGGCTGCGGGGAAGTTCTGAGATAAATCCTTACATCACAAACTATATAAATCGCTTTTAACTGCTTCTTCTCATGCCAGATTTTCCAAGAACTTATGATTTTAAGAGAATAGAAGCAGATGTTAGTGCTTTCTGGGATAAGGAAAAGATAGCAGAGAATACAATAAAGCTTGATACAAGCAAAAAGCTTTATTCTTTTCTGGAAGGGCCGCCTACTGCAAATGCTCCTCCAGGACTGCATCACGTCCAAAGCAGATTCTTCAAAGATTTGGTTTGCCGCTTTAACTATATGAAAGGCTTTTCTGTTCCAAGAAAAGGCGGATGGGACTGTCATGGATTGCCTGTTGAAGTGCAGGTTGAAAAAAAGCTTGGATTAACAACAAAGAAACAAGTTCTTGATTATGGCATTGGAAAATTCAATGAATTGTGCAGAAAAGATGTTTTTACTTTTATTAAAGACTGGGATAACTTAACTAAGCGAATGGCTTTTTGGATTGACCTGGAAAACCCTTATGTTACTCTAACTAATGAGTACATTGAAAGTGTTTGGTGGAGTTTGAAAGAGCTTTACAGCAAAAAACTTCTGTATGAAGATCATAAAGTAGTCCCTTACTGTCCTAGATGCGAGACTCCTTTAAGCAGCCACGAAGTTGCTTTGGGGTATAATGATGTTACAGAAGACAGTATTACTACTAAGTTCAAGCTTAAAGATGAAGACCGGTATCTTCTTGCATGGACAACTACTCCGTGGACAACTCCAAGCAACATAGGATTAGCAGTGGGTAAAGACATTGTTTATGCAGTTGTTGAGGAAAATGGAGTGCAGTATATAGTTGCAAAAGATGCTGTCAGCAGATATTTTGAAAATCCTGTGATAATAGAAGAATTTACAGGCGATACTTTAGTGGGAAAAGAGTACTTGCCGTTGTTTGATTATTTTGTTGGGAAGCTTGATAAGCCAGCATGGAAAATAATTTCAGCATCATATGTAAACACTGAGGAAGGTACTGGCATAGTGCACCAAGCCCCTGCTTTTGGAGAAGAAGATTATGAAACTATAAAAAAAGCAGGAATGGCTTTTGTCCAGCCAGTTGATGTAAGCGGCAAATTCACTAAAGAAGTTTCTGATTTTGAAGGGCAATTTGTTAAAGATGCAGATGCTGCAATTATTGAGCGAATTGAAAAAGATAACAACCTTTTTCGCAAGGAAAAATATACGCATAGCTATCCATTTTGTTGGCGTTGCGATACCCCTCTCTTGTATTATGCTTTGAAATCATGGTTTGTTAAAGTAAGCGCATACAAAAACAAGCTTTTGGAAAACAACCAAAAAATAAATTGGTATCCAGACCATATTAAGGAAGGAAGGTTTGGTGACTGGCTTAACAATGTAAAAGACTGGGCTTTGAGCAGAAACAAGTTCTGGGGAACTCCTTTGCCTATCTGGGCATGTAAAATCTGTGGTGCAGAAACTGCTATAGGAAGCATGGAAGAGCTGGAAGCTGCTTCTGATAAAGAACTGGAAAATGTGGACTTGCATAAGCCATACGTTGATGAAATAAAACTGGACTGCAGTTGCGGCAAAAAAATGGAACGTGTCCCTTATGTTATAGACACTTGGTATGATTCTGGCTCTGCAACATTTGCGCAATTGCATTACCCATTTGAAAATAAAGACTTGTTTGAGAAGCTATTTCCATACTCTTTTATTACTGAAGGCGTTGACCAGACCAGAGGCTGGTTTTACACAATGCATGTTCTTGGAACCTTGCTTTTTGATTCAATAGCATACAAGTCTGTTGTTGTTAGCGGCCTTATTGTTGATGAAACAGGCGCAAAAATGAGCAAAAGCAAAGGAAATATCCTTAACCCTTTTGAAGTGTTTGATACAATTGGAGTAGATGCAGTTAGGCTTCAATTTTGCAGCTCTTCTGCTGATAATACAAAACGCTTTGGCTACGACCTTGTAAAAGAAAATGTGATGCCTTTCATCACAACCTTTTGGAATGTCTGCGTTTTTGCTAATGAAATGTTTGCTTATAAAAGCGATGATGTTTCCAAGCTTAAAATAGAAGACCAATGGATTATTTCAAGAACAAACTCCCTGGTTAAAACATTTTCTTCAGAATTTGCTGCAAATAACTTTCACAGATGTTTTGAAGAAATAAAACTATTTGTACTGGAGGATTTTTCTAGATGGTATGTTCGTTTGGTTAGAGGAAGAAATGACGATGCAGTTAGCGATACATTAAATTACGTAATTCTTACCGTAACAAAATTACTTGCTCCTTTTGCACCATACTTATCTGAATTTGTATATGTTAATCTTGTTAAGGATGAAGAAAAAAGCGTTCATCTGGAAAAATGGCCTGAAGTTGAAAAAATTGACGCAGAGCTTGAGAGTAAAATGGAAGTTGCTAGAAACATAGCTCAATCAGTACTTTCTTTGAGAGAAAAAATATCCAGAGGTATTAGATGGCCTATAAAAGAAGCTGTTGTTGTAAGCAAAGATGAAAATGTTGCTGGTGTTATTGATGAATTTTCTGGTCTTATATCAAGTCAAACTAATGTTAAAAAAATAACTGTGCAGTCAGAATTTAAAGAGGCTAAAGTGCGCTTAAAACCTGACTATTCAAAGCTTGGGCCTCTTTACGGAGAGGCAACACCCGCAATAATCGCTCATATTTCTATGAAAAGCCAGGACGCTATTCTTGAAAAAGTCAACAAAGGAGAAAGTTTTGAAATGGAACTTGATGGAAAAAAATACAAGCTGGAAAAAGAACATTTCATATTCACCACAGAACTTCCTGAAAAGTATGATTTTGCAAGTTTTAGCCAGGGCGCAGTCTATGTTGACAAAGAGCTAACTCCTGAAATGGAAACAGAAGGATTTGCAAGAGAACTTATGAGATTAATTCAGCAATCCAGAAAAGAAAAAGGATTGAATAAAACAGATGTTATAGACATGTATGTGAAAATAGATCCAGAAACAACAACTAAGCTGCAGCCTTTTAGAGAGCAAATAAAAGAAAAAGTAGGCGCAAAAGAGTTTGTGATTGATAATGCGCCTCAGCAAAGTGCTGATTACGAGCTTGTAAAAGTGCACACAATCAAGGGCGTTAAAATAGAAGTTTTCTTTGTTAAATGAATTTTATTTCCTAGAAACAGTATAAATATGCGTTGTATAAATCTTTGATGGTTTGAATTTTTCCTTGAACTGAAGCAGCGGTTTTGGGCTTCCTCCGAAATCAACTTCTTTGTAACCTGCTTTCTTCAACATAACCAAATCGCTCCAGTTAACGTATTCACCAATGTATTCTATGGTGTAATCGTAGATTCCTATGCCTGAATAATAAGCGCCAGTTTTGTTAGGAACTTCCCAGCCAGCAGTTATACTTGCTGCTTTGTCATTTATCATTACTGTTTTTGCAAATTTGCATCCTGTGAATTCCATATCAATTAGTTTAATGTATTGGTCAGCGTCAGTAAAATTAGAATCTTTTCTGTTAATGCCAAAGCCGGTCAATTTCCTTTGTTCTTTCCATTTATTAACAACTTTTTTGAGTTCGTCCTTATCTACTCTTACAGAATCAACAATTTTGACTTTGTGCTTTTTCGTTATGTTGTTTGTCATGTATCTTAATTTTTTCCAGTCACCACCCTTTAACTCATCGCCATTCCATGTATTCAAATCATAGATTGGCCAGTAAAGGGTGCAGCTAGGAGCATGAACTTTGTACGATTTGCTGATTAACTCATCAACTGTCTTTTTTTCTTCCTTTTCGAATTCAGCAACAAACTTATCGAATAGTTTCTTTTGAGTAAGATAATCAAGAACTTCCTTAAACAACTCAGCCTGTTCTTTTTTTGGAGCTATTGGCTGGCCAATCATTATCCAATACTTGGATTCTTTATCCAGAGTTGTTAGAATACCGTATTTCCCTGCACGTATATAAACGCACTGATCCCCCTTAGGATCATCAGCCTGATGAGAAATAAAATAGCCGTAATTTTGCTCTGGGTCGCTTCCATAAAGTTTTATTGTTTCTTCAATAAGCTTTCGATTGCCTTCAACATCGTTTATAATCTCAATCACTAGGCACCAACATGTAACTTTTTTTAATCATATGAGGTTTGTAAGACTGTTTTGAATTTGCTAAGTAATCAACATCCCAATCTTCCATATCATTAACTAACTCACAATCATTAAAAAACTTCTTGAGAAACTCACTATAAATAAATTGCGAAAGTCCTTTTATTTTAAGATTGGTTTTGCTGAAAAACATAATGCAAAGTATTTCATTGGTTTTTTCTCCGAAAATAAACCCTTCAACTTTATCATCTATCAGAACAACAATTCCTTTTATTCCAAACGTTTCTGCATATTCCAGTACTTTTTTGTTAGCATCAACATCTGATTCAAATTTTTCTTTATCTTCAGCTGAAATATTTTTTTGCTTTTTCCATCTCTGCAGTAAATCAATGCAGCTTTCTTTATGTTTGTTTGCAGAAAATTCTTCAATCTTAAACTTATAATTTTTCATGAAGAAGTTTTTTTTATTTCTTTTATCTTTGTATTTTTCTCCTCTTAGTTCAATGATGTCTTTTACTTTGTAAATATAATCCTGGTTTTGTTCTTTTAATTCAAAACCTTCAAGGGAATCATAAATTTCTCTTAACTCTTCAGGAATATACATCACTGCAGACTTTTTGCTGATTTTATTGTTTACATTGTAATTTTCACACAGGCTAAAGCATTTTCTTAACGTATCTTTTAGCTTGTTGCCTGGCAGAACAGGACCCCAAATGTAGCGGTTTCCTTCAAAAGTCAGAAATAAACAAAGATTTTCATTTATTTCAGCCCATTCAATATCTTTATAGCAAAAATCCCACAGATAAATCCAATTAAAGCTATGCTCTCCCAAAGGAAACTCCAACAAAGCATAAACCTTGTCAAATCTTTCTTTATCTTCTAATGAAAATTGTTTCATAAGCTTTTAAATTACTGTTTTACCCCTTTTTTATAGTTTTACGTTTTACTTGCAATAGAACTCGCCTATTAATTTGTAAACTAATTTAGCAGCAGTAAAGTCAGGAGAGTGCATTCCTGGGATGGGCATGAATTCCATGACGTCAAATCCTACAACATTTTTTTCTTTTAGTTTTCTTAAAAACTTTAGCAATGTAAACCATTGAAAGCCTCCTGGAACTGGAGTTCCTACTGAAGGCATTATAGACGGGTCTAAAGCATCTAAATCAATTGTAAGGTAAACATTTTTACTTAGCTTGCTTATTGCGTCATCCATCCAGCTGTCATCATTGCTGCTTAATGTTTCGTGCGCAAAATAAGTTGGTATGTTTTCTTTTTCAATAAACTTTGCCTGCTCTTCATCCAAGCTTCTAATGCCAGCTAAAACAACAAGGCACATTTCATGCACTCGACGAGCAACACATCCATGATCCCACTTGCTGTCTCCATTCAAGTCAGCCATGTCTGCATGAGCATCAATATGCAACACACTTAAGTCGCTAAACTTTTCCTTAAAAGCTCTTACAGCTCCGCTAGTGAGAGAATGCTCGCCGCCAAGCATTACAAACTTTTTGTTATCTTCCAGTAATTTTTTAGTTGCTTCATAAACCCTATCAATAGTTTTTTTTGCATCATCTAATATCTCGAGTTCATCCAGAGTGCATATTCCAATTTCAGAAAAATTCTTTTTAGCTTCCTCGTCGTAAAATTCTACAACGCGAGAAGCGTCAATTATTGCATGAGGTCCGTCTCTTGTTCCTGGCTTGTAAGAAGTTGTTCCGTCATAAGGAACAGGAAATATTACTACTTTTGATTTGTCATAGTCTGCCAGTTCGTGAGGCAAAGCTCCGAAATTAAACGGAAAATAAAAATGCGGGTTCTTTACAGCCATAAGAAAACGTGTTTTTAGCTAGTATTTAAAGTTTAAGAGAGTTAAGCTTCCTTTGCTTGGCTTCTTTCTCTGAATGCTATCTCTGCGGCTTTTTCAACGCTTCTTGGGTAATGCTTTACAAATTCTCTTCCGCGCTTTAGGACGTTTGTTTCTACTTTTTTTGCGCCAAGCTTTTTCATTAGAATGTCTGCAGCATATTTTGTGTCAAATTCTTTGCATGAGAATATGTCAAAAGATACGTATCCGTTTTCCGGAAATGTGTGAATTGCCATGTGGCTTTCAACTAAAATCACAAATCCGGTAACTCCTCCCTGATCAAATGAGTCTTGTCCTTGGGACGGAACATCTGTTACTTGTGGGTCTGAGAATATGTTCATGCCTAGCGCTTCTGGCATCTTTTTTAAGATATTTTTAACGAATTCTGCATCAGCTAATGTTTCTTTATCGCATCCGTAAAGGTCAAGTGTGAGATGGGGGCCGAACATTTTAGTTTTAGCACGTTTTGTTTTTTATTACATTATTTTTTTTATTCAGAATCAGCATTTTTTTCTCTTTTTTTCCTTGAAAAAATTTATCTTGTGAATTCATAGCTTTTAGCTTTGATATTTGTGTTTTGAATTATGAAACTTCTCCTATTTAAACTTATCTGTTTTTTTATTTTTTCAAGAAAAAAATTCTTCCACTGAAGCAGTTAACAATGGAAAAACAATTGATGCATCGCCATAAATTGTTACTGCTTTAGAATTTTCTTTTACTTTTCCCCACGATTTTGCTTCAGATGTTGTGGCTCCTGAGAGAGAGCCGTGATAAGGAGAAGAACTGTTTATGTAAACTGCATAATCCAAGCCTTTGAGTATGTTTGAGATTATAGTGTGGTGCTTTGCGATTCCACCGCCGAGAACTATTCCCAAAGTTTTTTCAGCAGCCATTCCTAATTCAATTATTTTTGAAAAATCTTTTACAACATCTATTTTAAAATCAGGATGCTTTTGCTGGAAAAAAGCAAGCTGCATTCCAAACGCACCGTCAGTGATTCCTGGACAGAAAATTGGAATTTTATTTTTGGCTGCCCAGTGAAGCACGGAATTATCACTAACTCTTTTTCCTGCTTCTTCAAGTAATTCTGTTGTTGTCAGTTCTTTTTTTGAATTGTAAATATCTTCTATGATTTTTGTAGCAGTTTTTTCTAAATATTCGTAGCGATCATTAGGAACAAAAATATTCCCCATTCGATTTACTCCTTTTTTACCCAGTTCTTCGTCATTTGATTCAAAACTTCCCTGAAGATAAGGCATAGTGCTCCGAATAATGTCTTCGTCAATAGTGCCTGAAGTAGTTACTATCACATCAATTTTTTTTCTTTTGACTAAATCAATAAAAATACCTCTTAATCCAGAAGCAGCCATGTTTGAAGTAAAGCTTAGAAATGTAAACGCTTTATTTTTTTTTGCTTCAGAAAGAATCTCTGCAGCAATACCGATGTTCTGAGCTTGATAACCAGAATCTTTGAATTGTCTTACAAGTTCAGCCACTTTCATTTTGTTATTTATTTCCAGGTCTTTTATTTCTTTAAACATACTGATTGTTGTTATTGACTTGCTTAAAAAAGTTTCTTCAAAATTATGCAAAAATATATAAACTAGATTATTAAAAGTTTTAATAATGAAAATAGTAGCAGAACAACCGCTTGCTGAAATAATATTGAGAAAATATGAGTTGCCTCAAACTATTAAAGAACGCGAGCTTGTAAAAAAACTCTGCCTTGCTCTTGGTTTATTGCAACCCGGAGACTCAAGAGATGTTGTTGTTGATGTTTTTCATGTTCTTCTTAAAAGTAAAAAAAGGCGCAAGTTGCTGAGCGTGGCTGAAATTGAAAAAAAAGTTATTCAAAACAGAAAACTCCATAAAGTTCCGATGCTTGGTATTGCTTCTTCTAACATAAGAAGGCAAATTAAACGATTGAGAAACCTTTTACTTATTGAGAAAATTAAAACAGGCTATAGAGTTAGCGAGTTTATGCCGCTCCAACAACTTTTTTCAGAAAAAATAGAAACTTTTATTCTTCCTAATATAATTCAGCGAATAAAAAAATATTTTGAAAAAGCTGACGAATTGTTTGCAGCAAAGAAGAAATAATATTCTTAGTTAGCACGACCTTGTTTCTCTAGAATTAATTTCTCCTCCCCTTAACTTATTAAGGGAGGAAAAATTAAGTTTCGAAAAGGTTGCGAAACTTTTGAAACAGTGTATTATTTGTCGTCTGTAAAATAAAAAGATTTAAATACCAGATATCTTAAGAAGGAATTGTCACGACGAGAAAGTCGTTATGCTGACAAAAAATTACAAAGGGGGAATAAAAATGGCTGAAAAAGTTGCAAAAGTAGGAGTTAAAAAAGACGATGGATATCTATATTTCGTGACTAAGAAAGGCGACGTTGGACGTGCAAAGATGGTTAGAGGCGGAAAGAGAAAAGGAAAACAAAAACAACAAGTTGTCGCAAAAGTTGGAGTAAAGAAAGCAAAAGGATACCTTTACTTTATTGACAAGAAAGGAGACGTTTCAAGAGCAAAGATGGCTCGCGGAAGATAAACTCTCCCTTTTTTTCTTTATTTTTTTATGTTTTTAGCAGTTTTATTGCTTCTAAAGGATTCTTGTTATCGTAGATGAAAGACCCTGCCACTAGAATGTCAGCTCCTGCTGAAGTTGCTAGTTTAGCTGTTTCAGCATTTATACCGCCGTCTACTTCTATTTGTATTTTAAGTTTTTTGTTGTCTATGATTTCGCGCAGTTCACGTATCTTTGGCAGTACAGATTCAATAAACTTTTGGCCGCCAAAACCGGGGTTAACTGTCATTAGCAGAACCATATCAACTTCTTCTAACACGTTCTCAATTCTGGAAAGAGGTGTTGCTGGGTTTAAGACCACTGCAGCTTTAACATTGTTATCTTTTATTTTCCTGATTGTGGAATCTAAGTCTTCTACAGCTTCAACATGGACTGACATTATGTCAGCTCCGGCCTCTGCAAATTCTTCTATGAACTTGTCGGGTTTTTCAATCATTAAATGCGCGTCAAGCGTAAGCTTTGTGATTTTTCTTATTGTAGAAACTACCGGCGGTCCAAAAGTTATGTTAGGAACAAAATGGCCGTCCATAATATCAATGTGAATCATGTCAACGTGCTTTTCCACTTTTTTTATTTCTTCAGCTAACTTTGAAAAATCAGCTGAAAGTATTGAAGGAGCTATTTTTACCATGCTAAACTGCTAATTTAAACATTATTTAAAGTTATTCTATACTTTGATTGCTGTTATTTTATTTATCAAATCAAAATTAATAACCTTTATAAACAAGTTATTGCAACTTTTAGAACTATGACCGAAGCAAATCATGTTGCAATTATCCTCGATGGAAATAGAAGGTTTGCCAAGCGCTTAATGGCAAAGCCGTGGAAAGGGCATGAGTTTGGCAAAGAAAAAGTTAAAAAACTTCTAGAATGGTGCACTGAACTGGGAGTGACTGAAGTAACTCTTTACGCTTTCTCTGTAGATAACTTTAACAGACCAAAACAAGAGTTTGATTACATCATGAAACTTTTTAGAGAAGCTTTTGAAGAATCAAAGAACGATAAACAAATTCATGAAAAGAAAATTAAGATTAATTTTCTTGGCAGGATAGATATGTTTCCTGAAGCTGTAGCTAAGTCAATGCATGAATTAATGGATGCGACTAAAAATTATTCTGATTATGTGATTAATTTCTGCATGGCTTATGGAGGAAGAGAAGAGATAGTAGATGCTGCAAGAGAAATGGTTTCTGATTTAGACAAAGGAAAAATAAAGGCAGATGAAATCAATGAAGAAACTTTTAAGAATTATTTGTATACAACTAGTGAGCCAGATTTGATTATAAGAACTGGTGGCGAACAAAGGCTTAGTGGTTTTCTGTTATATCTTTCATCTTATGCAGAATTGTTCTTCATAAACCGCATGTGGCCAGAATTTGAAAAAGAAGATTTGGTTAACTGCTTAGAAGAATTTAAGGAACGCGAAAGACGTTTTGGACGTTAAATTTCTCTTTCTACCATAAATTTGGCAAGTTGATTTAGCTTATTTTTTGCTTCAGAAGAGAATAGTTCTGGCTCCAACTCACTCCATGATTTTTTAATTATTTTATCAGCAACATCTCTTGAATATTCTAAACTGCGATATTTGTTAATTACGCCAATTGCGTAACTTATCTCATTTTTATTGCTTGTGTGTTTTTTTAATATTTCAATTAATTCCTTTTTGTCATTGCTGTTTGCTATAGACAATGTTCTGATGACAGGCAGGCTCATTTTGCTTTCTGTTATGTCCTCTCCAATAGCTTTGCCTAATCCGCCTCTTAAATTAAGTACGTCATCCTGAATTTGAAATGCTACTCCAATAGCTTCTGCAAATTTGCCCAAAGCAAATACCTGTTTGTCAGTTCCGTTTCCAAGAATTGCTCCGAGCTTTGCAGAAAGCCTGGCAAGTGTTCCGGCTTTATTGGCACACATTGCAAAATATTGGTTTTCAGAAACTTGGCATAATGTTTTATGCCAATAGATGTCAGTTCCTTGGCCAAAATGCATTTTAAGCAGCTCTTCATTAACCAGTTCGTAAATTTTTATTTTTATTTCATTGTCAAGTTTTGAATTTTTTATTATTGATAATGGCAAGTAATAAAGCATGCTGCTTAAGTTTACTGCAACATCGACTCCGTATTTTCGGTGAATAGTTGCTTTGTTTCTTCTTGTGATAGAATTATCCTCAACATCATCTGCTATTAATGTTCCATTATGTATGAGTTCTGGGATAACAGAAAACTTAGCTATTGATTTTGGGTTGCCTCCAACTGAACTGCATGAAAGAAACATTAGCAAAGGCCTCCATTGCTTGCCTCCTCTGTTCAGCAAGTCCCATGTTGGCTTAGTTAAAACTTCATTGATGGCTTTTATATCATGGTGCTTAGGAAGAAATTTTCTAAGTTCAGAATTAACTTCTTTGCTGTTTTCTTTCAAAATTTTCATTACGTCCATTAAGAAAAGTAACTCAAGTTTATTTTAAATAATTATGCAAATATTAATAAATTAGCCTTCAATCCTTTTTTTATGGACGAATTAATTAAGCTTATCTCTGATTTGATAAGGTTCAAGACAACTGCAGATAATCCTGTTGAAATAAGGAAATGCGCTGATTACATAATCAAGTATCTTGAAGATAAAGAGATGATAATAAAGAAGCACGTTAAGAATGAGAAAGTTTCCATTGTTGTTACTTTTAAAGATACTAAAAAGCCAGATATTTTTCTTAATGCTCATTTTGATGTTGTGCCAGCATCAACTCATTTGTTTGAGCCTAAAATAGAAAATGATAATCTGTATGGCAGAGGCAGTTCTGATTGTAAAGGGCAGGTTGCTGCTTTAATGAATCTAATGAAGCATTTTAGCAAGTATGAGAAAAAACCAAATATAGGGCTAATGCTGACTTCTGATGAAGAAGTGCATAGTTCTAATGGTGTTGAGTATTTGCTTTCAGAGCTTGGCTATAGCGCTAATCTTGCTATAGTTTGCGATGCTGGAGATGACTTTAACATTGTCACTAAGCATAAAGGTGTTTTGCAGGTTAAAATTTCTGCAGTTGGAAAAGCTGTTCATAGCTCTCATTATTGGGGCGGGATTAACGCAATTGAGAAGCTTATTGAAGCTTATGATAAAATAAAAAAATTGTTTCCAAAGCTTACAAAAGCTGAATGGAAAACAACTTCAACTCTAACAAAAATTGCAGGAGGAGATGTATTGAACAAGGTTCCTGATTATGCAGAACTTTACTTGGATATAAGGTATACTGAAAAAGACAGTGAAGAAGAGATAATGAAAAAGCTTGGAAATGTTGAAAGTGTTCAAATTGAAAAAGTAGCTTCTGCACTCATGTTAGAGACTGATGATAACGATGTTTATGTTAATAAATTAAAAATTTCAGCTGAAAAGATTCTGAAAAGAAAAATAAAGATTTCTTATGAGCATGGCGCAACTGACGCAAGATTTTTTTCTGAGAAGAAAATACCTGCTTTTATGTTTAAGCCTTTGGGTGGTGGAGCGCATTCTGATGAGGAATACTTGGTTATTTCCAGTTTAGAGCCTTTCCATAAGATTATGGTTGATTTCATAGAAAACGCTTCAAAGTAAATTTTTCTGAAAATATTTCAAACATCTTGAAAATCCTTTCTAAGCTTTATAAACCAATTGAAAGATTTCCGAAATAGTTGTAGGTATTTTCAATTTCTCCGGAAATCTTGCGGATTTTTATGGTTAAAACATATTAATAATTAAAATATAAAAGAAAACGTGCCGGCCTTGGCTAATCAGGTTTGCCGCCAAGTTAAGACCTTGGTGTCCTAGTAGGATTTCGGAGTTCAAATACTTTTCGGTTTTACCGTTAGGTTGGATATCCCCGGGCCGGCGCGTATACTACTTAATCTTGTATTCAGCGTCAATAACTTTTCCTTTTTTGACCTTGGCAGTTTTATCATTGCTGGTTTTCTTGCCTATATTTTTAACTTTTGCAGCAAGGATTGCAGCTATTCCAACAGTTACAGCTATGAATAGAATAACAATTATCAAGGCAGGGATGAATATAATCATGAAAATAAGAAGAGGAACGAATAATATTGTTGCTATTATGCTTCCTGGCCCTACTCTTGAATAATATGCCATTATATTAGTGTTATTACTGCTATTTTTATTGTTTGTCAAAATAAATTCTGAGAACTACTACTTTTTGTACTTGTACATGTACTGATTGGCACGGCCTGTTGGCTTGAAAAGCACTTGCTTTGACTTTCTAAGCTTGGACAAGTTGTTTATTACAGAACCTGTAGAAACCTTCAAATTTTTGGCAATCTCTTTAGAAGTAAACCACTTAATTTTGTACTTTTTCAAAAAATCGCTAACTTCTTGTTGTCCCATTATTTTTCCCCTAAAGTGTTATTTGTGTGCTGGAGACTAGTATTTAAACCTAACGATTTTAGAAGCTACTTTTACTTCTTTTTTGATATTTCCGTCTGCAATCTATCCAAGAAAACATCTGTTTTGATAGCGCCCAGTATCTTATTATCTCTGGTTCTGGCTGTAACTGTGTTGGATTTGAGCTCTTTTTCTCCAACTACAAGGATGTAGTTGACTTTTGCAAGCTCTGCTTCCCGTACCTTGTATGAAATAGATTCTGCTCTGTTGTCCAGCTCAACTCTTATTCCGCTGTTTCTGTACTTGTCTGCTACTTTTTCTGCATAGCTGTTAAATCGGTCAGCAACTGTAAGAATTTTCACTTGTACAGGATTTAGCCAGATGGGGAATTTTCCTGCGTAATGCTCGATTAATATTCCCATAAATCGTTCAAAGCTTCCTATCAAAGCGCGGTGAAGCATAACTGCAGTATGTTTTTTTCCATCGTTTCCTTCATATTCAGCACCCATTCGCTTTGGCATTTGGAAGTCAAGCTGTATTGTTACAAGCTGGTGTTCTCTTCCTAACGCATCCTTTACAGCGATGTCAATTTTTGGTCCGTAAAACGCGCCTTCTCCTGGATCTATTTCATATTTGATTTTTTTCTGTTTCAAAACGTTTTCAAGAGAAGCTTCTGCAGCATCCCAAAGCTTTTTCTCTCCCATGAACTTTTCAGGTCTTGTGGAAAATTTTGCAGAGAATGGAAGCTTAAAAACATCTGAATAAATGTACATTGCAAAGTCAACCATTTTATTTAGTTCATCGCTAACTTGTTCCTGTGTGCAGAAAATATGCGCGTCATCCTGAGAAAACTTTCTGACTCTTGTTAATCCAGAAAGAACGCCTCTAAGCTCGTTGCGGTGCAGGTAACAAAAATCTGCAAGCTTCATTGGAAGCTCTCTGTAGCTTCTTGCTTTTGATTTGAATATTAAAACATGGCTTGGGCAGTTCATTGGCTTTAAGCTGAACTCTGTATCGTCCACGTTAAGAATAAACATGTTTTCTTTGTAATGTTCCCAATGGCCTGAGAGCTCCCATATTTTTTTGTTGAATAATTGCGGAGTTATTACTTCTGTATATCCGCGTTTCACGTATTCATTCCTTATAAACTCCTGCAGTACATTGTAAATTACAGTTCCTTTTGGAAGGAAGAAAGGGCTTCCAGGACTCCAGTCGTGAAACATGAACAGTTCAAGCTGCTGCCCAATCCTGCGATGGTCGTTCTTTTCAGCAAGCTCAAGGTTTTTCAAGTAGCTATTAAGCTCTTTTTTATCAGGAAAAGAAACACCGTAAATTCGCTGGAGTTCATCATTCTTTTGGTCGCCTCTCCAGTAAGCAGAGGAAATTTTGGTTAGCTTGAACGCTTTTATGCTTCCAGTAGAAGGCGCATGAGGGCCTTTGCAGAGGTCAACAAATTCTCCTTGCTTGTAAGCAGTTATTTTCTTGCTTTTTGCTTCTTCTTTGATTATTTCAAGTTTGTACTTGTTGTCTCTGAACTTTTTTTTAGCTTCTGCAATTGATAGTTCCATGCGTTTAACAGGGTAATTTGCAGCAACTATCTTTTTCATCTCTTCCTCTATCTTTGTTAAGTCAGAAGGATGAAACGGATCGTGAGCTATATCATAATAAAAGCCGGTTTCTATTGCAGGACCTATAGTTAACCTTGATTTTGGATATAAACGAATAACTGCCTGCGCCAATAGATGCGCTGCACTGTGCCAGAACACTTGTTTTCCTTTATCGCTGCTGAACGTATGCACTTTAAATTCAGCATCTTTAGTAATTGCAGCAGACAAATCAACAAGCTCTCCATTAACTTCTGCAACAACTGCATCAGCAGCAAGCCTTTTTCCAATAGATTCAGCTACTTTCTTTGCAGTAACTCCAGAAGGAAACTGCTTGGCACTGCCATCTGGCAATGTTACCTTGACTGTTTTCTTGGCCATTGTTCCTCTCAGCAGCGGTAGCTGCAACAATTACATAGAATAAGCAAATATAAACCCTAGAAGTATTTATGGGTTTTGGTTTTTATGCTACTATCTTCTAGCTCTTTCTCTTGTTTTTTTCTGTTCATACATTCTCAAGCCTCGAACAGCATATTCAGTTGAACTTGCATCGGTTGGAAGCCCTTCAGTTCTCCTTAATGTAGCTTCATAGGAAACTATTGGGGATAATTCTTTCGCCAGGTTATCAGGAGTTACGCCTTGTTCATCTCTCATTTCCCGAATCATATAAGCTTTGAATTTATGTTCTTTATCCCGTGATACGTCTTCTCCTTTTTTGGTTATATAGCTGTCAATGATTCGGTCCTTTAGGTTAGTTGTAAACGTACGCATTCCTTCGTTCCATAGAAGCTTATCTCCAGATCTTAGTGCAGATAGTAAAGCAGCAACATCTCTTTGGGTTGCTCCAAGATAATCAGAAGCAAGTTTTACAAGGTGTTGCAATCGTTCATTATCGCTTTCAAAACCATTACTATTCTTCATAGCTTCAAAATTCTTCCATAAGTATGTTTCTATGTGGTTTGGCATCTTTTTTAATGACTCTATGACCACAAGTTCTAAGGAATCTGCAATACTTTTATCGTCGGTTTTGCCTCTCAATCTCTTGCTTGAAGCAGATTTATAAGCAGAATGATATACATCGTCAAACATTTTTTCAGTGCCGCCTTCGTTTGCCAGAAAAGACTCTGTTTTCATATTTATTCTGTTAGTTTGAGATCTGTATTTAATGTGTTCTTCAAAAGCTTCTTCTTCATCAGCGGTTACAGTAGATAGAACTTCTTCCAAATGACTTTCAGCATTATCTGGCATTTTTTATCACCTTTATGGCTTTTTTATTCTTTCTATTCTTTCTTCCTCTACTATTTAAACCTTTCGGTAGTTGACTACTATTATGTGGTTACAAATAACACTTTTTTTTCTGCAAAGGTTTATAAATAACCTGTTCATATCACGTTGTTGGGGAAATGGTTAAAAAAAAGGCTGCTAAAGATTATATTGCTCCTGAACCAGGCAAGACTGCCAATAATACTCAGGACGAGTTCTCAAAGATAGCTGCTAACCTTCCAAAAGATGCTCAGGCTAAGCTTAAAGAAATAAAAAAAAGTCTTGACAAGTTCAAAGACCAGATTCTTAAGAAATTTGACAAATACGTGATTGGTATTGCTTTGCTTCCTCCAAAGCTTACAGACCAGCAGATTGCAGCATTGCCTCCAGAGATGCAAAAAGCTGCTATGCAGCAACCAGCACAGCATGTTACACTCAAATCTCAAATGCCGCAAATGCCCCCTCCTGCTAGAGTTCCTGCAGGAATGCTGGGAGCACCAATTGCATCAGGAGTTCCAGGAGCAGTAGAACCTCCGCTTAAAGATGCGATAAATATTGTTGTTTTAGTTGATGACAGTGACAGCAAAAAGATGGCTAAGCAGGAGTTGAAAACAAAACTTTCTACTATCATAATTCAGATGGCAAAAGATACTGACAAAAAGATTATTCCTCAAACAATAGTTTTGTCAGAATTATGGCAAAGCTGTTATGACGGGAAATATGATTTGCTTAGGTTAATAGCATACTCTGCTCCATTTTATGACACCGGAATGCTTGCAGCTATCAAGATATCTGAAATACATAAAGAAATGGTAATGAAGAAGTTTGAGAAATACATTGTTAGTTATGTTCTTGCAGGCTCATTAGTTCAGGGAAAAGCAACTTCTAAATCAGACATAGATGTTTTTATTGTTGTTGACGACACTGATGTTAAGCGCATGACTAGGGCAGAGCTTAAGGATAAGTTAAGAGCAATAATCATAGGAATGGGCATAGAAGCAGGAGAAGCTACAGGCATAAAAAACAAGCTGAATGTGCAAGTTTACATTCTTACAGATTTCTGGGATAGTGTTAAGGAAGCAAACCCGATAATATTTACTTTCCTGAGAGATGGCGTGCCTTTGTATGACAGAGGGACTTTCATGCCATGGAAACAACTTCTGCAGATGGGCAGAATAAAGCCAAGCAACGAAGCTATTGACCTTTACATGAGCTCTGGCGACCAGCTAATAAGCAGGGTTAAGCTTAAGCTTAAAGAAATTGGAATGGAAGACACGTTCTGGGCAATACTTACTCCGACGCAGGCAGCTATAATGCTTTATGGTGTTCCTCCGCCAACTCCAAAAGAAACTCCTGAAGTTATGAGAGAACTTTTTGTAAAAAAAGAGAAGTTAATTGAAGAAGAATATGTTAAGATACTTGAAAGAAACATACAAATGAGAAAAGATCTTGAGCATGGCGACAGAAAAGAATTGTCAGGAGCTGAAGCTGACAAACTTCTTGCAGATTCAGAGAAGTACTTAAAGAGACTTGATAAGCTTTTCAAAGATTTGCAGAAATCTAAGGAAGAAGAAAGCGTTGTTAAAACTTATGACCATGTTATCACGATAATAAGAGATGTTCTCAGGCTTGAGGGAATAGAAAAAGTTAGTGATGTTGAACTTATAGGCATATTTGAAGATGAATTGATAAGCAAAGGAAAAATACCTGCAAAATTCCTCAGAATTCTTAACAGCATTTTAAAAGCTAAAAAAGATTATGATACTGGAAAGCTAACAAAAGCAGAAGTTGACCGCATTAAGAAAGATTCAAGCGAGCTCACAAGATTCCTTATTGAGCACATACAACGAAAGCGCGGAAAAGAGCTTGAAAAAGCCAAAATAAGAGTTAAGCACGGCAACAGATATGGAGAAGTAATGCTGATAGGAAATGACGTGTTTATAATCCATGATGTTGACCATGAAGAAAAAGAAATATCAAGAGGAAGGCTAAGCAACTCAGGCTCAATAACAGGCATTCACCGCTCTTCACTTGATGAGCTTGAGAAAGTCCTTGCAAAGATGGAAATACCTCCGAAAGTTTTCATCAAGGAAAAAATCTTTGAAGACTTAAAAGGAATATTCGGAAAAGACGTTGAGATTTTAGTTAATAACTAATTTTTTATTTCAGTTCCAAATCACTATCTTGCACGTATTCTATGCCGAGTTTTAACGCTACTTCTGCTTTTAATGTTTCTCTTCCGAGATATGCGGCATGATCTGAGCGTGAGATAGCGTCTGATTTAATGATTGCTTGGCACAATTCTTTTGCAGTGTTTCCTGACCATTTCTTAAGAATTACATTGTTTTGTTTGCAATGCCCGACTTCTATCTTTTTTTTCTCAGGAATAATGCGAATGAGAAAATATCCTTTTGGATCGTAATTAAACTCATCCTTGTCATAAGATGCAGATGCGTCTATATCCTCTATTTCTTCGCCAAGAGTTGCTTTTGGCTTTGGAATCTTTGCATCAGAGATTTTAACCATGAGAAAGCGATGTTGATGTTGTTAATAAATTTTACTGCTTTGCGTAATCTTCGTTATTGCTTCCGTTTACTGCATAGTCTTGTTTGTTGCTTTTGTTTCCTGATGCAGTGTAAGTGTTGCCTTGTGAGCCTGAAGCATCGTAAGTCTTTATTTCAACCTTTCCCTGAGCAAGGCTTTCCTCATTGGAAGAGGTTGCTGAGAATAACTGGCCGCAGTTGCAGCTGGCTGTAATTGTTTTTGGCTTTTTTTCTGTTGGTTCACTGTTTTGTTCAACTTGTTCTATTGGTTTTTTGTTACTGACATTGTTGACATTATCGTTGTTTTCATTATTGGCATTATTTGCTTGTTGTGTTTTTAGCTTCCATTCCTCTTCTTCGATTATTTTACGTTCAATATCGCTTTCTTTGTCAATTGGAGTGAGAATTACTTCAGAGCCGTCATTATGGTTGTGTTGTTTTTTTATAATTTCAATAGTAGATTTCTTAAATTCCTGGTCTTTTATTGCGTCTGAAATTTCATTTTCCATTTTTGTTTACAAGTCAGAACAGTCTGTTTGATAACCGCAATTTGGACAGAGGTAAGTGCAGTGAACTTGCCTCACGCGACTGCCGCACACTGGACATTTATTTGGTTCATCCACAAGCAAGTGTAATTGCTTTTATTTTATTAAATTATCGAAACGTTTATATACGCTTGAAGCCAATTTTCAGTTATGGCTGATGGACTAAAAAATCTATTTGAAAGATTTAAGAAAAAAGAGGAAGAGTTGGTTAATGAAAAAGATCCAATTCCTATTCACACTCCAAAAGCGCCAGCCCATAAAGAAAGTGTTGGCTCCTTGTACCCTGCGAGAATAAAATTCAGAGGTCTTTATGATTTGGATGGGCTCTATAAGTTTATGGCAAATTGGCTCAGGCAGAGGCGTTTTAAAGTTTACGAAAACCTTTACAAATCCAAGCCGCCTGAACTTCAAATAAACATAACTGCTGAACGGGAAAAATCTGGTTTTGTTATGGAAGTAATCACAATATATTATCACAGTTATGGTGATTATGACATAGATACTGTTGTTAATGGAAAGAAAAAGAAAATGACAAATGCAAGAATGACCCTTGAAATAAGCGGGGATATACTTGCGCCTTACTCAGACATTTTTGGCAGACCAAGATGGGCTGCTAGCGCAGTGGAATTAAGATTGCTTAACCTTTTTAGAAATTGGTTTATGAAACGTGAGCTGGAATCGGTCTATTGGGATACGCTTTATTATGAAATGCAGAAATTCCATGGAGCAATAAAGGATTTTATGAAATTTGAAGCAAAAGGGAATATGTACGAATCAAAATAAAACGTGAACAAAAATGGCAGAAAGAAGACTTGTTATTGACCATATGCGGCTTAAGTATGATGGGCTTTTTAATGCTCACGAACTTTACAAGCTGATTGATAACTGGCTCAGGGAAAAAGCGTTTGATAAAAGAGAGCTTAGAAATGAAGAACAGGTAAGAGCTGAAGGAAAATATATAGAGCTTGTTCTCATGCCGTGGAAAAAAATTTCTGATTACGCAAGGCATGTTATAAGACTTGAGATAAGAATGCATAAGTTCAAAGAAGTTGTGGTGGAGAAAGACGGCCAACGAGTTAAAATGAATCAGGCAAAAATAGACATGATTTTTGACGGTTATTTAGACACTGATTACGAAGACAGATGGGAATCAAAACCATTCTATTTTTTTATGCGCTCATTGTTTGACAAATTTATATACAGAACATACTCAACACAATTTGAAGAATTGCTTGTTGAGAACGTTCACCAGCTTCACACTGCAATCAAATCATTCTTGAACCTGTACAAGTACGAATTTGGCCCAATGACAGTCCCAGAAATGACTAAGTTATGATTTTCTGATAGTTGCTTTTTTAGTGGATAACTTTAAAAACCAATCATTACTTTACTTAGTCTTATGCGGGGGTAGCAAAGTCTGGTCAAATGCGCAGGACTTAAGTCTTGTAAAAGATATCCTGTCACTTAGTGTGTTCAGGAGTTCGAATCTCCTCCCCCGCATTTTATCTTTTCTCAAGAACTTGTGCATTGCCTTCAAATTCTACAAAAGTAATTTCATCGCCTTCATTTAACTGTTCTAGCAATTCATCATTTGCAGCAGCCTGCAGTGTTTCATAGCTAACTAAATCCATTACCTGCAAGTTTTGCGGCTGGGTTGCGATTATTTGGCCTTTTTTTCTTATAATATCTACATCTTCAACATTACTGTGCGGTGCAAAGTTAAGTGTTTCAGTAACCCCATTAAAAATTCCTTGCGCTAAGATTTTGACTTTAGTGTGAGAGTGCGTGCCAACTGCAATAATTTCTTTTTTAAGAACTCTGTGCGGCTCTTCCCTGTGCACGATATGATCTCCTTTATGCAATTCTTTTACGTTTTTCATTTGATTAGCGCAACATCCCCTTCCTTTATGTTGTTTTCTATGGTTAAGTTGCCTCTTAGTTCCAGGACATACTTAACAGGAGCGCCAGAATTGTAAGTAAGACATGAGTCTTCTTTGCAAGGAACAGCATAATGTATTTTTTTGATAACAAAGTTCTCGTCTATGGAAATAATGTCTAATGGTATTAGTGTGTTTTTCATCCAGAAGCTTCTGGGAGCAGAATCTGAGTAAACGAAAAGCATTCCTTTGTCATCATCCAAGCTTTCTCGGAACATCAAGCCTTGCTGGAATTCAGCAGGTGTTTGAGGAAGTTCAACTTTGAACTCGAGATTGTTAATCGTAACTGTTCCTGTGTTTTCTTCTGCTATAGTGCATCCTGCAAGCATTACTGCTAAAACTAGTAAAAATATCTTCATAATTGGCTTATGCATAGCAATATTTAAAAACAATTCTAAAACTGTCTTTTATACGCCTCTGTGGCTCAGTGGTAGAGCACTACCTTGGTATACAGAACAAACAGGTAGGGGTCGCGAGTTCAATTCTCGCCAGAGGCTTTTTACAATTCTCTCAAAATAGAAAAGTTTATATATTTGTATCTATTAGTTACAAGTTGATAACTATGCCGCATCTTAAACAACCAAAAATGCTTCACAGTCCAACGTTGGATACTGTTCTTATGGTAGAAGACACTATAAAAAAAACAAAGCAAGTTATTAGTGTTGCAGAGCTTAAACGCAAATTGCCAAGAAAAGTGAATCATAACACTCTAAAAATAATTCTTTCATACCTTCAAAAGAGTGGCAAAGTAGAATTTACTCCAGATGGCGTGGTGTGGTTTTTCATGCCAAAGGAAGATGTAGCAGGAATTCTAAGTAAAGGCAGAACATGGACTTGAAAGATAAGCAAAAAGTTGTGCAGGTTGTTGGAACAGCAAATGTTGCTCTGACTGAATTAGAAGAAAATGTTCATGTTTTTGAAGCTCAGGGAAAAACGCCGCCTAAACAAGATAGACAATTGCTGAAAAGCATCCACCACGCTCTTGATACACTTAAAACAAAACCTTTTGCTGGAGATAATGTTCAACACAAACTTTGGCCAAAAGAATTTGAACATCTGCCTAATTTGTTCAGAATGGAACTTTCTCAATTTTGGAGAATGCTTTACTATGTTGTTGGTGATGAAGTGAGAGTTATAAGTGTTGTTTTTGAGATAATAGACCATAACAAATACAACAAAGTATTTGGTTACAAAAAGAAATAGACCTGCTTTTATAATCTTTATAAAATATAAGAACAATTTATTTATCTTCGAGAGTTATTACTTTCTTAATTCTTTTTATTATCTTGAAGATGAAATGCAAAGGGGGTGTAATGTTATGGATGAGATTGAGAAGTTTTCAAAACAGCAGGCTTACGTTTTGAATGAGTATGACCTTACAGCAATAACAGCTATAAAGTCTTTTCTGACAAAAAATGCTTATAGAGAATTGTTCACAGTTGATAACCATGTTCTCCTTCTTGAGTCAATAAGAAAAAAGCTTTCGTTAATAAACGCTGGTGAGACGAATGTTGGTTTGTTAAATTGGGGTGTCAGGCAACATCTTACAGAGCTTAAAGAGCTTATGAGCAAGCTTCACAAGATAAGACAACAAATGTTTCTAGTTCTAAACTAATTTGCAACATTTCCATAAGATTTAAATATTGCAGAATGAATAAATTTGATAAAAAGAGGCGTTATTAGTGAAAAAATTATCAAATAACTCTTTAGGGAGTTTATCTTTTATTTTTGGTTCTTTAATAGCTGTAATAACAGGCTTGGTTTCTCCTGCTGCAGCCAGCAGTACTTTGACGTCTTTGTTGATACTGCTTGGTATAATTGTTGGATTTTTGAATATAACAATGAAAGAAACCAATGCGTTTCTCTTAGCTACAGTTGCTTTAGTGATAGTTTCTGCGCTCGGCGGAGCTGTTTTGGGCCAGGTTAGTTTCATCGGTCAGTATCTTGAGAGTGTCTTAATGTCAATCCTTACTTTCGTAGTTCCAGCAACTGTGATTGTGGCTTTAAAAACAATATATTCTTTGGCAGAAAAATAACCTTTTTGTATAGTGTAATACGCAAAGCTTAAATACTAAGAATGCGACTTCTGAAGGGTAGCAAAGGGCCTGTGATCTAGTGGCTATGATGCTTCCTTGACTTGGAAGATATCCCCAGTTCGAATTTTAGCGAGAATCTGGGCAGGCCCATTTAAAGGTGCAAGGTGTGTTGAAATTAGATTTGAAATAAAGCCAATTTACGCGATAGTAATCTTTCTTACTTTTCTAGCTCTCACAATATTGAAGCCATTCATATCAACCATTTTGACTGCGATTGTTATGAGCTATGTTAGTTATCCTTTATACAAATGGCTAAATGACAGGCTTGGTAAAAAGTCAGTCTCTGCGCTTATAACTGTGTCTGTTATTGTTTTGATACTTACAGTCCCTGCTGTTTTTGCAATAAACGCTTTATCAAAAGAAATATTTGCCGGTTACCTTATTGCCAAGCAATATTTAGCTTCAGGCGCGAGTACTATTAGCTGTGATGGAAACTTTTTATGCGGTTTTTTAAGGTCAATAGGCTTAAGTGAACCTTCATTCACTAATTTTATATCAGACTCGTTAGGAAAAGCAACTGCCACAATTTTCAACACACTTACGAATTACTTGATTTCATTGCCAAAAACAATGGCAAATATATTTATTGCAATCTTTTTAACATATTACCTTCTTAAAGATGGCAGAAAACTTGTTGCCTATGCCAAGTCAATAATACCGCTTAAGGCTGTAAACCAAAATGTAATCCTTAAAAGATTTAATGAAGTTACATACGCGGTTGTTTACGGCAATGTTATTGTGGCTGTTTTACAGGGAATTTTAACATCCATCGGCTTTTTCTTATTCGGTGTTCCTTCCCCGCTTATATGGGGTATTGTGACCATGTTCACATCTCTTATTCCTTTCTTAGGAGCTTTTGTTGTGTGGCTGCCTGCGTCATTGTTTTTGGTAGTAGCAGGCTATAGTTCTGGAGAAGGAACAGTACTTTTACGAGGTCTTGGACTTTTGCTATATGGATTCTTTCTCATAAGCAGTGTTGACAATATTTTAAAGCCAAGAATTATAGGAGGAAGAGCAAATTTACATCCTGCTTTAGTTCTTCTCGGAGTAATAAGCGGACTAGCTGCCTTAGGAGTTGTTGGGATAATAATCGGCCCTGTTATAATAGCATTGGCGGCAACAATAATACAAATAGCGTCCCGTCAGAAATCATTCAAAGTTAGTTAACTCAATTAAAGGCAACTAATTAGAATTAATAGATTCAGCAATATACTCGTTAACTGATTGCCTGCATCCTTCTACTACTGATTGAGAACTAATTAGCTCGCAAACTTCAGCGTCTCTTTTTGCTTTAGCAACTCTGTTGAAGCAGCTCCATCCAAACTCTTGAAGGTTTATTTCATTGCAGAGATCAGCATCTTTGCTAGAAACAGCAACAGCCAAAAAGCAGCGATTCTTAGTGCTTATGTCTTTAATAAAAGCGCAATTTGCTCCATTATTGATCTTTTTTGCCAAGATATCATAACAGTCATCATGAAACAAGTTAAGAGATATTTTGCTGCAAATTTCGCTCTTATTTGTGACTTCTGCCATGTCAAAATAACAAGTGTCTTTCCAATCCTGATCGTCAACATTCTCACAAATTGGAAGTTCAGCCCTTGCTACCGCGACTTTAGCAAGACAGTAGCTTCTAACCTGAGCATCCTCAATTTTTTCACATCCAAGCTTATCAACTGCTTCAATACTTGCTTCAGCATAACAAGTTGCTTTTAACTTCTCAGCACCTATGAGATCGCAAGGATCTGTGAGGTTAAGAGAAACAGCCAAATCAACATAACAAATGTTTCTTTCAGCTGTCCTGTTTACAGAACTGCAAGTATCATTAAAAGCAGGCTCTTTAACACCTGCACAAGCAGCAATAAATACAACAATAAATATCAACAATAAATTGATCTTATTCATAGCTTTAAAGGAAGAAATAACGGTTTATAAACGTTATTGTTGAATTTGCTGAATCAACTTCACTGCAACAATTTAACTACTTTATTACCTATTATTTTAACAGGTTTTGGAATAGGCAGTTTTCCAACAAAAGAATAAATTGTAGTTAGGAATAATACGTAAAAATTCCATAATTTTTCTCCCATGCTGACTCCAGCAGTTTTTTTTGCATAAGTTATGCCTTCAATAAAACCGGTACCTTTAAACTTATTCCCAAAATACAAATATCTGTTAACAACTTTTTTTGGCCCTTTATCCTGGCTGTCATGGAAAGCGATTACACCACCGTCAACAAGGTGCGGCTCCCAAATTTTGTAATCCAGCAACACCATCTCATATTCATGCGCTCCATCAATCCAAAGAAAACCAATTTTTTTGTTCCAATTGCGGGAAGCAGCTTCAGAAGTTTTTACTAGCGGAGTTACAATATCATCTACTTTTGCTTTCTTAACATTTCTCTTAAACTCTTCAAAAGTCCAAACTTTCCCAAACTTTTTCTTATGCTCTGAAGAGCCAGTATGGGGGTCAATAGCATAAATTCTTACGCTATTTCCTTCTTTAGAACCGTTGCCAAGCCATACAGTTGACTTGCCTTTCCAGCTTCCAATCTCCACGATTACAGTGCCTTTAGGGCAATTCTTAGCTGCATTGTACAGAAACTCGCCTTCACGAGCCGTAAGCCACCCATCCATAGATTCAGTTAACTTCTGTAATTCCTGAACGTTCATAAAATCAAAGCTAAGACGTTGTTATTTAAAGGTTTTTGGAAAAATAAACGCCAGAACTGAGACTTTAAGCTTTTACTAAACCTAAACTGATTTTTATCGCTTCATTTATTCTATTCAGAATTTCCTCATCAACTTTCCCTAATCTCTTTACAAGCCTTTTTTTGTCAATAGCTCTTATTTGATTTAGCAAAACTTTTGAACTCTTATCTAATCCACTGATTCTATTCATAAGCAGAACTTCAAAAGGATATACTTTTTCGGTTTTTTGAGATGTTACAGGAGCTACTATTGTTACCTGACTGTACTTATTTCCCAAATCGTTTTGAATTATTACGCCAGGCCTGGATTTCTTTATTTCATGGCCGATAGTTGGGTCTAAGTTTACTAACCAAATATCCCCTCTTTTTACTTCTGCCATTTTCAAAGCTCTCTAGAAGCTGCTTCCCACTCATGTAGAATATCGAGTTCTTCTTTACCAATCTTCTGATAACCTTCAACAAGTTCTTTTTTCAGATTCTTGTTCCTTGTTCTTTCTATCAATTTTCTGATAACCTCATCATAACTTTCTCTTTCACTTCTTATTTGGTCCAACGCAGTTTTTGTTCCTTTGTGAAGTTTTACAGTTGTAATATCCATGGTATACTTTAGGTATACCGTTACTATTTAAACTTTTCGGAAAAATAAACGCCGAGACGGAATATTCTTGATATGATATTATGGAAATTTATGCCACTTAATAGTAGGTAAAACAAAAGGATTTAAATAGTGCATGTTTTTCTTTTTTTGGTACAATGCCTTCAGGAATAACAAGTAATGTTAGTTTTGAAACAGGCACTCTTCCGAACGGAAGTGTGGTGGAGCTAGCTGTTAAAACTAGGATGCCTCTACGACCTAGCTTAAGAGAACTTTCTGCTGACGCGTTTAAGGCTGAAGCGGGATTTCTTGCAAAAACAACGCGAGCAGGAGTGGTAGGCGTGCCTAAACTTTATTCAACAGGGTCTCCAGAGAATCAGTACTCTCCGATCAGAATGGAAAAAGTTGAAGGTTATGAATTTAACAATGTGGATGATTCTGCTTTTAGGATTAAATCACGCGCGTTATATGTTAGAACCATGGCAAACATAATGGCACATACTAGCATGGTTAAACCAGACGATCATAAAGGTGCTGATATTAGAGTTATTGATCCTAGTTTAGAGAGCATTGGTGGTTTAATTATTCTTGATTTTGGTACTGTGAAGCCTGTCACTGACGATAGTGTTCGCAGATTTCTTCTTTATGAAGGAGTTCCACTACATTTGCATTCAATATATAATGTTAATAAAAATCTTGATGGCGAGTTACACAGAGGCCGTCTTGGTAGTAGGCAAGATGTAACTAACCTGTTAATAGGAGATCATCAAAAAGCGTTAGGAACTTTGGCTACAGGGATTGTTGAAGGAAGCTATACCCATGATTTATCAATGTATGTTCAAGATCTCATTGCTTTTTATAAAGAATCAGATACTAGTCCTATGATTGCTTCTCGAGATCTTCCTGATGATGAAGAACGAGCTAAAAGAGAGCATGTTTATAATGAAGTTTTGGCATGGACAAAACCTTCTGAATGGTTAAAAGACGGAATTGATATTGAGGCAAGCAAGCCTTGGATAGCAAATCTTGAGGACAGAATTTAAGTGTAAACGCCGGGACTGGGACTTCCAAACTTGTTTTTGAACCCAGAAGGCGTAAAGCCATCGGTTCCCTTGTAATGTTCAGTTCAAGACCGACGCACTACCAGGTTATGCGATCCCGGCACGTTGTTTGTCACTGTTACTGCTTATTTAAATATGTTGATTTTAGTAAGGTTTAAAAGATTCGTGCTAATTCTTTTTATTCATGATATGCTTAGGAATCGAAAGCACAGCCCACACTTTTGGGATAGGAATAGCTACTGATAAAGGCAAGATTCTAGCTAATGTGTTGAAACCGGTTATAACAAAGAAAGGTGGCATAATACCGAACGAAGCTGCAGACCACCATGTTGAAGTTTGCGATGAAGCTATTAGTGAAGCTTTAGAAACTGCTAAAGTTAAAATGAAAGATGTTGATTTAATTTCTTTTGCTCAGGGTCCTGGTATTGGACATACGCTTAGAGTGGGAGCAATGACTGCCAAAACTTTGTCATTGCTACACAAAATACCATTAATAGGCGTAAATCATTGCATTGGACATTTGGAAATAGGAAAACTTTTGACAGATGCAAAAGACCCTGTTCTTCTTTACGTTTCAGGCGCTAACACGCAGGTAATTGCGTTTGAAGAAGGCAAGTACAGGATTTTTGGAGAAACTTTGGACATTGGAATTGGCAATATGCTTGATGTTTTTGGACGTGAAATCGGTTTTGGTTTTCCTGCAGGTCCAAAAATAATGGAAATGGCGGCTAAAGGGAAAAGATATGTTGAAATTCCTTACGTAATCAAAGGAATGGATGTTAGCTTTGGCGGGATTCTTACAAATGTTACTGAAAAACATCGCACTGGTAAGCATAGCAAAACAGATTTGTGTTACAGCTTGCAGGAAACTGTATTCGCAATGCTTGTAGAAGCTGCTGAACGAGCAATGGCGCATACAGGAAAGAAAGAATTGTTGTTAGGAGGCGGAGTTGCTTCTAATCTAAGATTGCAGGAAATGTGCAGAATAATGTGCAAGGAAAGAGGCGCGAAACTATTTGTTCCTGAAAGGCAATTTCTCGTTGATAATGGGGCTATGATTGCGGTGCTTGGGCTGTTAGAATATAATAACGGAAAAAGAACAAGGGTAGAAGATTCTGCTATAAAACCGTATTGGAGAACTGATGAGGTTTAATTCGCTGCAACTGCAGCTGTTTCAATAACTTTTTTCAAATCTCCAACAAAGATTTTGCTGGCTTTAATTATTTCTATTGCTGCAATTTCTCCATCTTTTGCTATGTCAAAAACCACTAATGGTTTTTGATCATGATCAGAACTCTTGCAGAGTTTTGACATGTCTACAACTATTCCATTTGGTAATTCTACACTTTTCCAATAATCAGAGTCTTTTAACTGTATGTTCAATACATCTTCATTTTTATCGTAGAATGTTTCAACCATTTTAATCTAACCAATATGATGTTATAACTTCTATATTATTCTTTCCTTATTCTCTCAGCAATAATTTCTTTCTTACCTTTATAGTCTTTAACTTCTCCAGTAACAATAATGTTATTTCCAACCTTAAAATCAAGCATTTTCTTGTCGAAAACAATAACATCAACGCTTTTAAGCTCTGCAATTTCAACTATTGCTAAATTATCAAACTTTTTTATTGCAATAATTTGTCCGCTTATTTTCACATCGTTTTTTTCAACGTTACTTAATTCACTTATTTTTACTTCTTCAGCTTCAACAAAAAGAGAAATTACGAATAACAAAAACAATCCAAAAAAACTTAATGAAAGAGATAGTTTGACTAGCGAAGTTTCGTTCATTCTTATCTTAAAGAAACTTGCTTTAATAAATATGGCTGCAAAAAAACAAAGAAATTTTCGGTAATGCTGAAAATCTTCTGGAGAGTTTAAAAAGCCGTTGAAAATCTTTCAACTTTCTTGTTAGAATTTTCAACTTCTCTGAAAATCTTGCGGGTTTTTCTGGCTAAAGCATATTAAGAATGAAAATAATAAAAGAAAACGTGCCGGCCTTGGCCAATAGGTATGGCCGCTGGTTTAAGAACCCAGTGTCTGAAAAGACTTCGGGGTTCAAAAACTTTTTGGTTTTTCCGTTTGGTGGGAATTCCCCGGGCCGGCGCGTTATTGTCATGATATTTGAAATTTTAATCGCAATCGCAGCTGGCATTATCTTAGGAACTTTCACAGGCTTAATTCCAGGGATTCATATTAACTTAGCTGCAGCAGGAGTATTGTTATTTTCATCTTTACTTTTAAATTACTTTTCTCCAATTTCTTTGGCAGTAGCAATAATTGCAATGTCTATTACGCATGTTTTCCTTGATTTTGTTCCGTCAATCTTTTTAGGAGCTCCAAGCGATGCAACTGCACTTGCTGTCCTTCCAGGCCATAAGCTTTTGCTGGAAGGTAAAGGATACGAGGCTGTTGTTTTGTCTTCGATTGGAGGATTTTTTGGAATAATTTCTGTCATTGTTTTCTTGCCTTTAATATTAATTGCAGTTAAGCACATTTTTACTTTTGTGAGGCCGCATATAGGTATAATGTTGCTTGGTCTTGTTTTTTATAATGTTTTGCGGAAAAAAAGTTTTGAAAAAAGAGCATGGACTTTTGTGGTGATTACTTTAGCTGGAAGTTTAGGCTTTTTAACCTTAAACATTCCTAACATTAACCAGCCGTTGCTTCCTTTGCTTGCAGGACTTTTCGGAATAAGCACATTGATTGCAAGCACTTTGAAATATTCAGCTGTTCCTGTTCAAGTTATGGATGTTAAAGAAATAAAAAAAAGAATTATGACAAAATCTGTTTTTGCAGGAGCTTTCTCTGGCGGGTTAATTGGAATCTTTCCTGCTTTAGGGCCTGCTCAGGCAGCAATGTTAGCCAGAGATTTGATTGGAAATGCAGGAAAAAGAGCTTATCTCGTCACTTTAGGTGCTGTAAGCACTTCGTCCATGCTGTTTGGCCTTATAACGCTTTTCGCGATAAATAAGGCAAGAAACGGCTCAATAGCAATAATGTCTGAAATAGTTAATATTAATGCATTAGACTTTGTTTTCCTGATAACAGCAGCAATGGCTGTTTGTGGTTTTGTTTTTTTATTAACAACAATAATAGCTAAAATATTTGCAAGAAACATCTACAAAATTGATTACACAAAAATTTCATTTGCAATAATTCTGTTTATAGCCTTGATGACCCTTTATTTTTCTCACTTTACAGGATTGTTGATATTAATTACAGGAACTGCAATCGGCATGTTTACGATAACAAAGAACATTGCCAGGCATAATTTGATGAGTTGTTTGATGGTTCCTGTCATTATTTTCTACTTATAGCCCGATAATTATTTAAATAGCTTCAAAACTTCAATATCTTATGGAAGGCGCAATATCAAGCTTTAGGCGTGGAAGACATACTGTTCATACCAGCCAGATGATAGTTCATGTTAAAGGCATTGATAAGAAAGAAAAAGCTGCTGAACTGGTCGGCAAAACAGTAGTATGGGCAAGCCCTGCAAAAAAAGAAATTAAAGGAAAAATAACTTCTGCTCACGGCAACAGCGGAGCATTACGAGTTAAATTTGAAACAGGCATGCCAGGACAATCCCTTTCTCAGAAAGTTAAGATTGAGTAATTTTACAACCGCCGCTTGGAAGAACTCTTATTATGTCGTCAATCTCTCCTCCGATTTTGTGTTTGATTTTCTTTGCAACAGCAGATGTTTTTTCATTTCCTTGAGAAATTTCAATGTATTTGCTGCAATGCTTTTTAACAGCAGAAACAGGGCCGCACATAACCAGTTTGTCTTTTGTAATTCCTACTGCTAATTTTAATTCAGCAACCATGTTAGTAGTTTTTCCCAAAATAATAAAACCGCCTCTTGGAACAAATTCTCCTGGTTTAGCGGTCTTAGACAACTGTTCAGGCTTAACATAGAAAACTTCAGTGTGGGTAACTCCAAGCTTCCAAGCTCTTGAAAAGGAAGCTACTGCAATGGCTGTTTCTTCCACTGTTTTTTCCCCAATCTTCTTTCCTTCTGCTTTAACCACGAAAAACGGAGAGCCCTGCATTTGAGTATGAAAAACAACATCTCCTTTTTCAGTATGCTTCTTTACAACAATTTCATTAGTAGTTGCATCTCTTCCACCAACACAAAGAAAATTTTCACTTGAAATAAACCATCTGAACTTTTCATACCACTTTTTCTCGCGAATTACTTTTTCTTTAACTTCACTTTCTTCCATTTTTTGTTTTTTTAACAATAGTTGCAACTGTGATTTTGTTTTTTCAACAGCTTTCTCAGCTCCTAACAGTTTTTTCTTTGCTTTCTTTGATTTTTCAAAATAAGAAACAGCGTTTTCGTCTACAGTTTTTCTTATATCCAGACTAATATCCATAGAAATGAAAAATCCGAAATGTATTTAATGCTTTCCAATATACACAACTTTTAAATAAATCAAGGCTTTATTAGTCTCTATTGGGGTAAAAATGCTGTTAGAATTAGTTGAAACTGAAAAAATGGAACAACCAGAACAAGAACAGAGGAAAAGCCGAGAAGAGAACGCGATAGTTCTAGACTTCTTGCCGAACGGATATCCCTTTGAAAGCAGGCAAGGCCAAGTTAGCACTCCAATAGTGCAGGCTTTGGGAAAAGAACATTTAATACTCCTTGAACTTGTTCCAAAAAAAGAAATTAAACTACAGCCAAATGAAGAAGTTTACATAGGAGAAGGAAAACGCGATCAAATTCACCACATCAATGGCAAGCTTTTGCCAGATAAACTAACTTCAACTGCAAAAGCAGAGCTTGAATTTGTAATCACAGAGCTTGTTAAGAAAAATGAACAACGTTTTTTAGAATTTTTTAACAAAGCACAGCCATTAAGCACAAGAATGCATTCAATAGAGCTGATTCCTGGCATGGGAAAGAAAAGAATGTGGGAAATACTGGACGAACGCAAAGGCAAGCCGTTTGAAAGCTTTGCAGACTTTAAGAAGCGAGTTAAGCTGCTTCCAGACCCTGAAAAAGCAATAATAAAAAGAGTTCTAGAAGAAATAACAACAGAACAAAAGCATTATTTGTTTGTTCAGAGATAAAATCTTTCGTTTTATTTTGCGTAACAAGATTCAGTCCTATATGGCTGGCCAAATAACCCTCACTTTCCATCCTGGTGCCTAAAACTTTTTTGACTGTTTTTTTGCATACATTTTTTCCAATTTCGATATTAATTATATTCGATATTGAAAAGATATCAACTGATTTTTAACAAAAAACACTTAAAAGATTTAAGCGAAATAGATATTAAAACATTTAAGAAATTATCGTATTTTTTAATACAATTATTCCTACATAATTTGATAAAAAATCAAATCTTTTAATAATAATTTATTTTGATTTTTCAAAGTATTTTATTACAAATTATCTAACGGGCTCTTTACTTTTTTAAGTTCTTCCGTCGAGACTCTAGTGTAAATTTGTGTTGTTTGAAGGTTGGAATGCCCTAATAATTCCTGTATTTTTCTTATATCTGTGCCTGATTCAAGAAGGTGTGTTGCAAACGAATGGCGAAGGGTATGCGGGCTTACTTTTTTCCGAATTTCTGCTTTTTTTGCCGCTCTTGCAACAATTTTCTGTATGTTCCTGGCTGTTAGTTGAGAACCTTTTTTGTTGGTTAATATGTGATTATTGTTGCTTAAATCATGTTTATACTCTTTTAAAGCCTTTATGAGGCTATCTGAGAGTATTATTAGTCTGTCTTTGTTTCCTTTGCCTTTTCTAACCCAGCCTATTTTTTCCTCTAATTCGAGGTCATTTGTGCGTAAATTAAGGCATTCTGAGAGTCGTAATCCAGAAGAGTAAAGCATCATGATAATAAGCTTGGATTTGGCTGTTTTTGCGCTTTCTATTAGTCTTTTTACCTCGTCTTTTGTCAGAACTATAGGCAAATGCTTTTCTGCTTTTGGCGTCTTAAGATTCACTATGTTCATCTTTAATACTTCGTCGTAATAGAACTTCAAGGCAGCTTTAACCAATGCAGCTGTTTTCGGAGAAACTTTTCTATCAGAAATCAAATAAGCCATGTATGATTTGATGTCTTCTTCGACGACAAACTTAGCTTCTTTTTTGATGAATTCCAGAAATTTAGTGTTGTGTGTTACATATGCTTTAACAGTTCTCTCGCTAAAGCCGCGCAATTTTATCTCTGTAACGAGTTTGTCAAGCATGCTCTTATGCGAACATTTCACTATATAATTTTTACTATAAAAATAAGAATAAATAAAAAAAACTAAAAAAAGAAAAAAATTTACTTTCCAAGCTTGCCTTTAAGCACCCATAAAGCGCTTGCACCAATTAGCACATAGACAACGTTTGCGACGAGACCGTCTGAAATACTGCCTAAAGCTATGTTGATGACGTTAAGGTCAGTTCCTATGAAGCTTCCTACACCGGCGAGACCAGCGTTTAACGCTCCTACTATAACCAACCAATCAGCAACCTTTTCTGCTTGTTCTACTCCTGGCATTATCATACACCTCTTGTTTAGTTTTTGTGTATTTATAGAAGAACTAGTATATAAACTTAACTATTCTTTTAGAGGGGGGTTCAGAGCTCTAAAACTATTTAAAGCCCTAAATAATCTTTTGTTTCTTGATAGTGGTTACAATAGAAAGTTTTAAATAATTTGGTTAGTTACACTATGCTTTATGGCAGATAGATATAAAATCAGGAAACATGAAGGAACGCCTTTATTTAAAGCGCGTGTAGGTGCTGGTACTAGTGATATAAATCTTCTTATCGGAGAAGCTGAATTTGATGCATTGATGAACCACATGTCTGTAGCAGAGAAGGTCGGTCTCCGTCGTAATAGCCATATTCGCACAGCAATGACTGCGCTTGGCCGTAATATTTCAAATTACCTTACACGAGAACAACTTGAAGAAGTTTTTCCTATGCATCATACACTCCCTCCTGGCGTATCAAGTACTAAAGTCAATGAAATTCTTGCTGAACTAGCTGTTGAAATCCAACATCCAATTTCAAAAAAACAAAATGTGGTTACTAAAATTAAGTCTTATGCAGGTGTAGAGCTATTTGGTGTTGCCACTTATGGAGACAATCCTGAATACGCAAATGTTGCAGCAGACATAACTGTTCTTGTTAAACCAAATGAATTTGATGCTTTAGTAACAAGTATATCTGTGGAACAACTATTGAATTTTCGTCGTGATAGCGTTATCCGTAGAACAATGGACTATTTAAATCGTGACTTTTGGTCTTATTTTAACGAGGAAGAGTTTAGAGCTTATCTTTCTGCCAAACCCCGTAATCCGAACAGCGTGTTTGAACGTAAGATTAAACAAGTTGCTAATGAACTTGGTATTGATATTTCTTTATACCGCAAAATTTATGCAAGACCTAATGACAAAAATACTAATATAGAGCCAAAGAATTTGCAAAGAGAATTAACAGATTTAGTTCCATCTGCTACAGAAATTCCTATAACCGACGGTAAAATTGGCGGTAGAAGTGTTACACGCGAAGAATATATTCCGTAGTAATTCCTACATTCACTTTCTGAATCAATGCCTGCCTGTAGATACCTTTAAAAAACGTTAACGAACAACGTTTTGTTGAAGAAAAATGAATTACCTTGCAAAAATTGTCAAGCACCCAGCAGCTAAAGTACTTGTAGCTTTGTCTGCAAGCGCAGCATTGTTCACGCCTTATGTAGGAGCCAATGAACTGTTTGCTGCTATACCTACAGACGAGGGCAATGGCGCATCAATTGACGAGAAAACAGCTTCTGCATTGAACGAAGAAGGGCTTATGGACTTAGTAAATAATCGTAGCGAGTCCACTTTAATTGAAGATGCTTACAGTTACACTGCGGTGTTTGACTGGAACCCGCAAGTTTTAGACTCTAAATGGGGCTCAAACTTACACATGGCACTTATAATACCTCCAATGAACCAAAAAGTACGGGCTTCTGTTGGCATGAACATAAAGGACAGCGAAGGAAAAACGTGCTTTCCCTACTTTGAATTAAGCGCAAAAGAAATAAATCCAAGCGAGTACGGCACGTTTATGGTTGTTCCTGGTCTAACGCAGATTCCAGGAAGCGAAACAAAGTTAGTAGTTAGTGTTGTTAGCGCGGACAATAAGCCTTTTGACATAAAGTTATACCCCCCAAATCCAACCATTGCTGATAGGCAAAATTCTGAAGGCATTTCATTTGCTTCAGTAGTTACAAATACGCGTGATGGTATTAAATACACACGTGCAATTCCGGACTCAACTCTTTACCTTACTAGTTCAGGAGTTTCTGACGTTGACAAAACAGACCTTGAAGGCAGGACAAAAATGCTGGCTTTGAACACTCATCCATGGCAGGCTGAACTGCACGATAATTTCAGACGAGCCGAAGGACATTTGGTTGTAGATATAGAAAAGCTAGGCTACCCTCAACTTGAAAAAATCATGTTTTCAGGCATTAACGTAAAGCCAGACACTTCTGCTGTCTTAAATATGGCTGCAGTTACTTATAATAAACATACTCGAAAAATGCGCAGACATACATTTGAGGCTAGAAAACTCCCGGAAGGGCCGTATCTCGCTTGTTATGATCTAAGTGGTTTGTTTTACTTAGGAGAGACTCTTGCAGGATTCTTCCCTGATATTGCTGTTACGTCAGGCTCAGTTGAACTAGCAACAAGACCGTTTGACGCCCGTCACAATCCAGGCATTATTTCTGGAGGTATTGCTGTTTGGTCTGGAGAGCCTAATCTTCAAGACGTTACATTCAACCAAAAACCGGAACAATTCGAGACTCACCTCACAGTAAGCTATCATTAAACTCTAAATTTTTCCTTCACAAATCTATTTATTGAGATTTTGTTTCTTTTTAGCTGTTTTTGGCAAAAGTTTAAAAATCGAGGCTAATACCCATAATCTATGTATGATGTTCTTACGGAAGCAAGAGCGAAAGGTGTAACGCAGATTGATGTTGTTGTTTGGCAGAATCCTGAACGTGTAGTTCTCTACAGTAGCGAGCAAATGACTAACTTGCCGGGAAGATGCACTGATTTGGAACAAGTTAGTAAAGATGTTACTGCGTTACGTGAGGAAGGCATTGAAGTAAGGTTGTTGGGAGGTTTAAAAGATGTTAGAGAAAGATATGCTGCAAATCCTGATGCGGATGAAGCAGTAATGAACTTTATGGCTTGGCAGCAATCAAATATCGTGTCTTTAACTCCGGATGAAATTGATGAAATAAACAAGTAGTTCTACTAATCGAAAAAAACATACAGTTAATACTTCTTATACGCCCTTTTTCGTTGTTTTCCCGTAAAACCTTCAGAAAAGGTGTAAATCCTTCGGTTTGACCAGGTCTTTTATTGGAAAGATTTAAAAAGATCATAGTCCATAGCAATACTTATGAATTTGACTTCAAATAAATTTGCTTTATTTGGCATGATTAGCGCTTCAATCTCCATAGTGCTTTCTTTAATAATGGGTCTATAGGTGTTCTATTTGCGATAATTGCTATTCTTTTTGGACTTAAAGGATTAGTGGACTATTTCAAGAATAGACAACTTGGTGGATTGTGGGGCTCTGCAAGCGCAATTATCATTGGATTTATCTTCGCAATCCTTTTTGGAGCAGGCTTCGTTGACTTGGCGAGTGATGTGCCCGCAAAGGTGCTTACCGGTTGTGGACCTGGTGATGAACCTGGTAATGAACTCTGTTATGAGCGACTTGCTGTGGAAAAGAATGACCCGTCTATTTGCGCAAATCTTCCGGAAACACATGGTTGGAGTTGCGTGTCGAAGTATGCAATCGAGCGTAATGATCTAGAAGTATGTCGTTCGCTTATTGACGCAGATTTTGAATATTACGAAGCTCGCTGTCTGCAAGGAATTGCTGCCAAACGCGGAGATATCACTCTGTGCAATGAAATAGAAGAAAGATTTGCTGGTAAAGTATACAATGTTGGTATGGGTGATGTAGAAGATTGTATTAGCAGTGTTGAATCAAAGTAGATTGCTACACATAAAACTCCAGTATACCCAATCTTACTTAAAACTTACCTTAAGAAATATAAGGATAAAGCTTAAATATTAGTTATACTTTTTAGTTATACATGATTGCCTGCAAAACAAAGCAATGGGGGAATTCTATAGGCTTGATAATACCTAAAGATGTTGCTAAAGAAAAAGGTATCAATGCAGAAGATGAAGTTCTCGTGGATATAAAGAAGAAAAACAAGAAAAAAACAGTGTTGGAAGAGCTGTCTGGTGCATTGCCATTTAAGAAATCAACTGAACAAATTCTCAGAGAATCCAGAAAAGAAATGGAGAGCAAATACATGTGAGATTCTAACAATGTTATGCTTAGATACTTATGCTTTAGTGGAGCTAGCAAAAGATAACCCAAAATTTACCCATTATAACAAACGTGAATTTGTAACTACAGATATAACTCTTGCAGAATTTTATAACATTATGATGCGAGACTTTAATGAACAAACCGCAGATTATTGGTTCAAGAAAATAAGTCCTAACTCAAAATTTGTAAACAAAGAAATACTTATAGAAGCAGTTAAATTTAGACGACAAAACAAGGAAAAAAATCTTTCTTTTTTTGATTGCGTTGGGTATGTTTACACTAAAATTAGTAAACTGAGATTCTTGACTGGTGATAAAGAGTTTGAAGGAATGTCGAATGTTGAATTTGTGAAGAAGTAATTCAATTTTATCCCAACTTGCTTACAACTTATCAATCATTGCTGAATGCGTTTCGTATTCCTCGATATGTTGTCCTCGATAAATCTGTGATTTTACTGGAGATGCTAGTTGCAGTCTCTTTAACGTAATTTACGTAATCGCCTGGAACTTGTTTTAGTGCGTCAATAATGCTTAAGTGTTTTTTTGTTATGCTGTGGTACATTGAACTTAAATACGGGAGTCCTGCAGCGCCTACCACTGCTCCAATTACCGGGACTGCTGGTTGTGGCATTTTCTCTCCAAAAGCGTTTACAACCGCTTCTATGCCCAATGTTATTCCGGCAAACAAGCCTATCAATGCAGCATCAGAGAGTAAAAAAGTTCCAAACACTCTTTTAAATTCGCGTCCGTTCTCTGTCATTGATTTTGCTGTAATTATGCTGCTTTCGATGACAGCTTTTACATTGCTGGCTATCACAATATCTCTTACTGCTTCATTATTACCGTCGCTAACCCAAATGCCATAAGCTCCTATGGCAATTGCCATGCTTGCTTTTACTGCTGCTGTAGAAATTGTTGTACCATACTCTGATTTGATATATCTGGAGTTATGATAACTATTCCAGTAACGTTTAAATCTGCTAGAAGTTTCTACTTTATCTTCAAGAGATTTAGAACCATTTCGCAGCATAGTGGTACGTAAATCGTGTTTCTTTAAAAAGTTTAATATGAACAACTAAAATCTTAAGCGTTTTTCCATTTCAAGCTCAGAAATTCGCTTTTGAAGCTCATTTACCGTCGATTTAGCTTCTTTTAGTTCGCTGTTTAGGAATAGAATCCAATCGTTCATACTCTCTGTAAAGCGGTCCATATCGTCCCGCATTAAAGTGAACGAGTTCAATGTTTTCTTCTTGAAATTTTCTTCCATTTTAATCAATTACGTTAATTTAATTACTTGTTAGTGGTGTAAGAGGTTATATAAATACTTATCTGTTTTAGTATATAATAAAACTTTTAATAATTTATTAATTCTTTTATTATTAATCATAACTAATATTTTTAATAATTTCTTAATATTTATAATACTATTGATATTACAATTTTTTTTGCTATTTTTTCCCAAATTTTTTGATAAAATAAAGCCAAACCCTGAAAATGTTTTTAGGCACCAGGTTAGAAAGTGAGAGGTGAAAGATGACTTAAGTTTTTTTCAAAAATCTTATAGAAAGATTTTAATATTGCAATGTTAGTTGTAAATAAATAATGGTGAAAGTAAAGATACATGTGGATGACGAAGCCAAACGCTATAAATCCTTTTACAAATTAGCCAACATAACTCATCTGCTTCTTTGACTGCAAGTCCTTCGCTTTCTCGCTTTGCACTATTATATCTTTAAATTTCTCCTCGAACTGTGCAGCTACCTTTAGAAGCGGTTTATAATCTATTTTTAAGCCCAGAATACTGTCAAGCACTTTAATTATTTCAGCAGCAGCTTTGCTGTCTGGCAAGTTGCTGTGCGTTTCTGCAAAGATGCATGAAACAGGAGTGATGTCTGCCTTAACTAGCAATGCAGATGTTTGGCCCATGATTATGCCTTCATTTAAAGGCTCGAGCTTTGCTTTTTTCAAGAGCCTTTCCATCGTTTTAGAGCGAGTGAAGTATAACGTTTTAATGCTATTGCCTGGAGTTGTAGAGCCAATACCTTCAAGGCTTATGATTTCTTTTGCATTTAAGTCATTTGCAAGTGCAACAACAGCATCTGCCAGCTGCCATTCTGCTCCCGGAGTTGCTATGATTGAATGTATTATGATAAGATTGTATTTTTTATTGTAATAGATGCTGAACGGCTCTATTAATTTGCCGTCGTGAACTGCAACCAACGGAGGAGTTTTATCCACTAATATTTTTCCAATAAGCTCAGTATCAAGATGCTGTATGAGAAACTCAGCTGCAATAGCCCCGACCATTCCAATGCCAGGAAAACCCTGCATTATTGTAGGATTCTTTGGCTTTTTCCTAAGAATTATTTCCATGGTTGATAATTCAATTAGGATTATAAATAGTTTGCGGTGAAATTATAAAAAAATAAAGAAAAAAAGAACTGTTTTACCAGTTCTTCTTAAGACCTTTTAACACGCTTTTTGCTTCGTCTTTCATTGCAAAGCCAAAGCCTATGCCGAAGGCAATTGCAATTCCCAAAGCTGCTCCTGCAATCAGCAAGAGTATTGTGTTTGTTGCAAAGCTGACGTCAATCCCTATCTTTTCTATAGCTATTAAAGCTACGAAAATTATGGAAAACCATCTTACAATGCTGCTAAGGACTCGAACGCCTTTTCTTTTAGCGTGCAGCATCCTGTCAGCCACCATGTCTGAAAGGACAAGGCCTGCTAACATTATTATTGCAGCTGCAAATAAGTTAGGTAGCCAGTTTGCTAGGTTTGACAGTTGGTCAGAGAGGATTCCTAGTCTTAAGAATCCTGCTGCTTGCACTAAAAACAATGCAAAGATATACCATTTTAGCAACGCCCCACCGAGATGGGAAAGATTAATAAAACCTATAGAATGAGAGAGCCCTGCCTTTTTAAGGTGAGCGTCTACCTTTGTAGCTTCCAAAAATCTGTGGAATATCAGTCCAAAAGCTGAAGCAATAACATATCCGACAACTACTACAACAGCTGCAGCTAGAAACCCTGGAATAATTTCCACTAGTCTGTTCCACAATTGCGTCAGTGGATCTAATAAAGCTTGTCCTGTACTTTCTAAATAACCTATTGGCATTAAATATCACCCCGTTGTTTAACTGTTTTAAGTCTAAAACCCCTGTTTTAACACCTTATGAAACCTCAACTATTTAAACTTTTATTACCACTTCGGGATGAAAACGATAAAAACTCTTAAATACCTAATAAAAACTCCTTTTACAATATGTCACTTAGAGACGATCTAATAGAGCCAGAAATAAGAACTATTGAAGACTTTCAGAGTGACAGTGCTAGAAGTTTGATGCTGGAAACAGGGATAACTATAGATGATTTGTTTGTGCGTAGGCAACAGTTCCAAAATCTTGCAGGCATGGAACATATAGAAACCATGGCTGGAAGGGGGTAATACAAAAAACAGAAGCAGTCAGAATACTCGCAGCTGAAGCTGTTTTTTATTTAGAAAAAGGGCATAGAATACTTTCAAGATTCGGATATGGAGATTTTAGAATTGTTAGGGGTAATCCTTTAGAAGCAACTTATGGAAGATCTGTTGGTCTAACATTGCCTGAAGGTGAAGATACTTATTCTGGACATGGTGAAACACTTAGAACACTGGCTTTAGAATTAGCTGCAGTTTAAGCAGCCACTATTTTCTTGAGAATTCTTTCCTTTCCTGTCCAATCTAGCGCTTCTCTTAGAACGTCTCCGATTTTATCCACTGGAATTATCTGTATTTTTGCTCTTTTGTTTGCGTCAAGTATTATATCTTTTATGTTAGTCTTTGGAACCAGCACCTTCTTTATGCCAGCTTCCAAAGCAGCTTCTACTTTGCTGGAAACTCCTCCGATAGGCAATACCTCTCCTCTCACTGACAAGCTGCCTGTCATAGCATAATCCTGTTTTATTGGAACATTTTTGAGTGCAGAAATTATTGCGGTTGCAACAGCAATGCTTGCTGAATCCCCTTCAACACCTTCATAAGTTTGAAGGAACTGGACATATAAGTCATGCTTTTTTCTTATGTCCTCGCCAAAATATTTTTTGATTATGGCAGAAACGTTCTTCACAGCTTCCTTAGCAATTTCTCCAAGCTTTCCGGTAGCAACAATTTCACGCTGCTCACCGCCAGGAGTAACTTCTGCTTCAATAGGCAATATTATACCAGAATAAGCTGAACCTGAACCAAGAACAGCCAACCCATTAACCCTGCCAACTTTTTTGCCTTCAGTAATTATAACCTCATACTCTTTGCGATGCTCAATTATCTTATCAGCTATTTGCTGTTCCAAAGTGCGAGCTATAGCGCGGGCATTTAAAACATGTTTTTTCTCCACTAACAAAGATTTTTCTTCGATTGCCAAATCACCAGCAGCTCTTATAAGACCGCCTAAATCCCTGAAAAGCAAGCTCAAATGCCCTTTTCGGTTAGCACGCTTTTTCCCTTCAGTAATGATTGTCTGCACAGCTTCGTAAGAAAAGTGAGGAATCTTCTTGTCCTTAACAACTTCCTGCGCAACAAACCTAGCAACTTTTTCCCGGTTTTCAGGAATGTCAGGCATGGTGTCTTTCATGTACACTTCATAACCATAACCTCTTATTCTGCTTCTAAGCGCAGGGTGCATGTGGCTTACAGTCTCAGCATTGCCAGCAGCGACCAAAACAAAATTGCACGGCACAGGCTCTGTGCGAACCATAGCACCAGCACTTCGCTCAGACTGGCCTGTAATAGCGAATTTGCCTTCCTGCAAAGCAGTTAACAACTCCTGTTGAGTTGCAGGCTCTAAAGTAGCGATTTCATCAATAAACAACACACCCATGTTCGCTTTATGAATCATGCCAGCAACAACACGCTCGTGAGCTGGTGTTCCTAAGCCTCCGCTTTGGAAGGGATCATGAAGTACATCGCCTAGCAAAGCTCCTGCATGCGCTCCTGTAGCGTCAAAAAACGGAGCCTGGTTTTTATGGAAGTTATCAACAACAATTTTAGGAACTCTGCCGCGGCCTTCTGCTCTTCTGCTGAAGTTAAGGAACAAAACAAACGAAGCTAAGAACACTATGCCTCCTATGAAAAAAGCAAGGAACATAAGGCCGCCAAGCAAAGGCCCTCCAATTTTTGAGTAATGATTAAAAGCCCACCATGGAGTAATAAGAGCTAAGATAAGAAGAACAAACATTAAGATGTTTTGGTGCTTAAAAAAACCTCCTGCTTCCATTTTAGCTTGCGCAACCATGTTTCTTCCATGGCCTGCAGGAATAACTCTCATTAATGGCTGGTTCTCATCATTTGGATTTGCAAAAGAAGCAATATCAACAAGCTTTTCTTTTGGAAGAAGCTCAGCCAGGCCAAGACCAAGCAAGCTCTTGCCAGTTCCAGGATCACCAATAAGCAAAACGTGGCGTCGCTGTCTCGCAGCTTTCCTAATGATCTTGACAGCACTTTCCTGGCCAATAACCTGCTCAATAATCTTAGAAGGCACGTTCAGTTCTTTTGTTGACTTGAATTTGTTTTCCTTAGCCATGGATTATGATATGTTACTGTGATTTAAATAAATATCGGAAAAGTAAAACTTTTCCGGACCTACAAAAGCAAAGCTTTTGATAGGTATCGTTTAAGAATAGATTTTTAGATTACGCAGCAAGTAAACTCTCTGTGTATTCCAAATTTTGCTTAAGACATTCAGATACCTTTTCTGGGAGTTTTCTTTTGCCATATGACTGTATTCTTGGTACTGCTTCTGCTGTGTCTAGATCAAATCTAACTCTTCCTCTTTCATACGTGAAGTATATCCTAATTGGTGTTTGTTCTAATCTATTTAGAACTGAATCTGCATCAGAGCCAATATACGTAAGATATTTAATGACATCTGTAGTAATTCGTGTTATGTCAGAATCCCCTGTAAATATTGAAGCAGGAACGTCATCATGCATAACCCTTGTTAATGCTAAAGCAATAAGGCCTTCATCTGTATGAAGATCTTGTTTCTTTTTTGATTTATTCTGAAAATTTTTCCGACTCATTCTTCTGTACAAGACATTTGTTGGTCCAACAGAATGATTCGGCCTGAAATCAATTTTTGAATTTGCATCATCTGCTACTGCAAGAACCATGGCTTGAGCAGGAATGTAAAATAAAGAATCTTCTGTTACCTTGGCAGATGAAATACTGCTGCACAAGTCAGCATAGGATCTATTAATTTCCATTAAAAGGTCACGTTTTTGTATTTGGTCAGAATATTCATTAGTTTGAACGTGTCTTGACCCATTTTTTGAGAGTATGCTTTTTGCAAGTTTCTTGCGTCCTCTTAAAGTAGGCTTAAAATCTCGAGCCTCCTTAAGAACTTTACCTGATGCGTAAACATTTGGATTAGCAAACCATTCACTAAATTCATTTGAACCTGCTACTAATTGGCGAAGAATTTCTATGTCAAGATTATCAATGTTAGTTGCTCTCAATAAATGGCTGAAGCTATTGCCTCCCATAAACATAGTCTGTGCACTTAAATCTGTAAATATAACTGTTTCTTCTTCCAAGATTGCCTGGAGATTTATTGATTTGCTTAAATCAGAGATTATGAATCAAAAAGAGATTAAATAACGTATTTAAACCTTCACATTTTTTCAGGAGCTTCTATTGCTAGTAAGTTTAGGCCATTCTTAAGAACTTGTTTAACTGCTGTAATTAACAGTAATCTTGCTTTCTTTACATCTTCCTCTGCTTTTAAGATAGGGTGCTGGTGGTAGAAGTTATTGAATGCCTGCGACAAATCAAGAAGATAACGTGCAATAAGAAGAGGCTTGTAATTGCTAGCAGCAGCTTCCACTGTTGCTGGGAATTGAGATAGCAATCTTATTAGAAGTTGCTCTTCTTTTTCTTTGAGCAGAGAAAAATCAGCAGTAGTAGCTACTTTTTTCCCATACTTTTCAAGTATCGAGCAAATTCTTGCGTGAGCATACTGTATGTAAGGCCCTGTTTCACCTTCAAAATTCATTGCCTGTTCCCAATCAAAAACAAGTTGCTTTTCATTATCTCTGTAAATCATACCAAGTTTAAGAGCTGCAAAGGCTATTTTTTTTGCAGTTTCATCCACTTGTTTCTGATTCCAGTCTTTATGACGTTTTTTCACTTCAGCAGTTGCTAATGACAACAATTCATCTTTCAATTCATCATAAAACACAACACTGCCAGATCTAGAAGACATCTTTCCAGTAGGAAGCATAACTAAACCGTAAATTAAATGATAAGACTTTCCTGCAAACTCTTTTTCCTTACCACCCATAATCTCTAACGTTTTAAACAACTGCTTGAAATGCAACTCCTGTTCTTTTCCAACAACGTGAATTGACTTATCAAGACTGTACTTAGACATTTTCTTTTGCGCCAAAGCAATATCTTTTGAAGAGTAAAGCGCGGTTCCATCCTGCGTAACAAGGACAAAAATTCCTAACTTATGCGACTTTAAATCAATTATCACCGCTCCATCACTTTCTTTAGCAATGCCTTTTTTAAGAAGTTGTTTTGAAATATCTCTAGCTGGGAATTCCATCCCGCTTTCAAAATACAACTCTTTATACTTCACTCCAAAATCTTTATACATTTCCTCAAATTCATCAAGACACCATTGCCTGGTTTCATTCCATAATTTATTTAATTCTTTATCCTTGTTGTATATCTTTAGTAGAAGCTGTTTAACTTCTGCTTCTAACTTTTCGTTTCCTTCAATTGTTTTGTTTGCATTAACGTAAACATCAGCAAGCCATCTCAATCTGTTAGCTGATGGCGGTTTTCCAAATTTTTTGATGTTAATCATGCCCCACAAACATTTAGCAACGTGCGGCCCAATATCTCCCTGATAATTTACTCTCACTACTTTGTTCCCTGTAAACTCTAATGTTCGACTGATTGATTCTCCAAGACAAATATTTCTTATGTGGCCAATGTGAACTGCCTTGTGCGTGTTAGCGTGAAAAAACTCAACCATTACTGTTTTCTTTCCATTTTTACTGCTTCCATACGCTTCTTTTTTATTCAGAATATCAGCAACTGTTGACTCGGCAACTTCCTCTTTATCCACAAAAAAGTTAAGGTACGGGCCAGTGGCTTGCACTTTTGTTACTTTTTTACCTGGTTTTATCTTATCTGCCAAATCATTTGCTATCTCTTGCGGTGACTTTTTGTATATTCTTGCCAGAACAAAGCACGGAAAAGCATAATCGCCAAATTCCTGCTGAGGCACTTCTATCAGCTCAGAAACTTTGCTTTTATCAAATTCTTTGTTTGAAATGGATTTTACAAGTATTGCAACAACTTCTTCCTTAAACGAATCTTCTGCCATAACTGTTATTTAACCACGCGGTTCTTAAATTTTGTCATAAAAACCCGAAAATCTTGCGGATTTTTCAGGCATAGTTTTATTAAGGAGTTTTTTCATTAACTTATTTTATGATTTCAAGCAGAAAAAACAAAAATAACCTGGAAATAGCTTTGATAAAAAAAATGCGAAAAAATTCTCATGAACATTTATCAGAAATATCACGCAAATTAAAACGACCACAGACAACTGTTTTTGAAGCAGAAAAAAAATTAATAAGAAAAGAAATCATTACAAGATATTACACTTCAATTGACTTTGAAACTGCAGGATTTTCGATAAGAACTGGATTCATGATGGATTCTGAAGAAAAAAAAATTGATAATTTACTTGAAAAACTAAGCAAAAACATTCATGTTAATAATTTGCAAATTTTAAACGGTTCTGCCAATCTATTTGTTGAAGCAATATTCAAAAACATTCGACAATTTCTCAAATTTAATGAGCAATTAAAAGGAACGAAAAATGTTTTCTACATAACAGAAGAGCTTAAAACAGAAGGCGTTCTAAACTGAACGAAATCTTTTTAAATAAGTAATGTTCGTTTTATAGCATGTTAATGATTGAATTAATTCTTGGTTTTATGATGGGACTTATTTTTACCATATTTTATGTCCTTGGCCACGATGTTATTGCTAACAAAACAAAGAAAAAGCCAATAATAAGAGTTAAAAGATTCCATTTTCACCATAGTCTTTACGGCATTGCCTTAATCTTCGCATCGTTTTTTATCATAGGCCCTATTCTGTTTGGAACCGGATTAGGCATAATCTTCAAGCACACCCGTGATGAAAAAAAGTTCACATTTATCGATAAATCCTAAAGGATTTCCGGTTTCTTTGAAAATCCTTCGAAAAAAGCCTGTTTTTCCGGAAGATTTCCGGATTGTTTGTTAGAATTTTCAACTTCTCTGAAAATCTTGCGGATTTTCTTGGTAAAGATGTATTAAACTGTTTTACCACTAATTCTTTGAGGTGATTGAAAATGAGTTTAGCAACCGTAATAACAAGAACATTATTTGGCGCAGCTGCCGCAGGCATATTATACGCAACAGTAGGAGGTGCTTTGCCTTTCAATAAATCAGACCTGCAAATTGAATCAGGCTTTGCAAACCCAAAATACGGGGCATTAGACACTCCAGTAAATGAAAACGGAAATTCAGAGTATTTCTACAACTATGATGACGGGCTAATAAAAGTTACTTTGCCGATTGTAGATGGCCCATTTGGACCTTTAGTTGGAGATTCAGATTACCATTGGAGAAGCATGGATGTTGAGACTAAATCAAAATTAGTTGATGAAAACTGGAACGATTTGCAAATTGAAACAAGAAAATCAATCTTATCCAATGAACTTGAAACAATGATTGAAAATTACAGAGGCGTGTCAAATGGAAGAACAGAAAACTAAAAAGAAAACAGCGTATGAACGATCTATTGAACGTCTCGAAGCAAAATTAGGTGATGTAAATGATACATTACCAGCTGATGTAATTAAAAATCCAGAAGAAATCTTAAGACAAGTTGTTGATTTGCAAAAACATCTGGAAGAAAGATTTGCTACAAACCAGAATGAGGTGCAATCTGCTTATTTTACTGCAAAACGCGCAATATTTTTAGGGGCATCGCGTTATTTCAGCAGTGTAGACGCTACTTTATACCAAAACGACGTCCCGCAGTTAATAGTAAACCAAAGAGCTCTAACTAATCTTTTAGTCAAAGCTGTCAAAAAAACCAGAAAAGAAATGTGGAACTCATATCAAGTCTTAGAAGGCTACAGACAAGAAACAGGATCTACTTTAGGGAAAAAACTGGAAAATTATTCTCGTTTAGAACGTAAATTAGAAGGTATTGATGCAGCTGAAGAAGATTTAGAACAAGATGAAGCTACAGTAAATGGCACAAATAATACATATGCGCAAAAGGTGTTAAATGAAGGGGATCTATTATTAGCTGGGGCTTCTGTTAGGAGTTCAATTGAGAGTCTAGAAGATGATATAAGATACAACCATGAGAACGTAGAAAGATTGAAATATGAACAATTGGTAGTTCTCCAATGTGTGCAAAAACATGACCGAGCAACCGCAAGCCTAAAAAAACTTGGAGAACAGCAAGCAATAGCTTACACAGTGCTTTCTGCATTTGATGAAGGACGAAACAGTATTGAAACAGCAAACCAAGCAATGGGAGTCCTATCGGAGAGCATATTTACAAGCCAACAATTAGTAACCTCTGCTTTTGAACGCATAAGGATAAGCGGAGATCAAATAGAAGCGAAAAACCAACCAAGAGAAACTGCAACGAGGTCTTCAAAAAACATGTCAGAAAATTTAAGAGATTCAATACAGATAACAGACAACCATGAATACGTAGAACGACTTCGCGAAAATTCAATTAAAGACTTCAAGAGACTGAGAAAAGAAGAAAGAAAAAGATACAACCAAGAAACTTAGCTATTAAAAAACTAAAAGGTTTAAATAGAACAACAACACAATTTGCACCATGGTACGTGGAATGATTGTAACAGGATTGGAAAAATGGGTTGGGCTCGGTAAAGTAAAATACAGTGGAAAAGACGATATCGAAGACCCTAGCTGGATATATAAAGAATTTGGTTGGAAATACGATGACAGAAAACAAAGAAAACGACGCTCCAAAAAACCCTGAAATAATTGGATCATTTTTATTGGCTGTTCAAGGTGTAAGATTTCCAAATGGCGAAACTTCTATTAATATACGCACAAAAAATAAAAGTTTGCCTTTTGAAGTTGTACTGATGCAAATTAAATCATGGCTTAGAAATCGAGAAAATAAATATTACGAAGTTTTTGATAAAAACTTTGACAACTTATTCTGAAAACATCATAGTTGTAAATGTATACACCTTAAGATTAGAGTTTTTCCATTCTTCAGGCGCAAGGCCTGATTTTTCAATGGTTTTCTCAAGGTAATCCCTTGAAGTGAAACCTCTGCGCATGGCAAATATAGGGAGCTGCATAGCCTTAAAAGGGCCGTACCGTATCATTAACCCATGCTTTTTAGGATTTATTTTTTTAAAATATTCTTCTGGTTTTTTTACTTTTAATTCTTTAACTTCTTTTATCAGAACAACTTCAAATCTTACATTAGTAAATTCTGCTTTTGTTAAATTGCGAAATCTTGGGTCCATAAAAGCAGCACCGCGAGCAGCTCTTTTAATTCCGTCAGCAAGCTTAAAAGTCCCAGGAGGGTAGCCGAAACTGCCTCTCAACTCTTTTTTCTTGTAAATGTTCACAAACACACCTATTTCCTCAGATAATTTCTTTCGGACATCTGGTTTTAAGTGTAGATTTCTATTGGAGAAAGCAGCATTCACAGTTTCACGAGCTATATGCAAAAGTTCATTACCCAGCTTTTTTGAAAATGCAGGCATACACAGAATTATGGAGATAACAGTTTATATGCTTTTTTATTTTCTACTTAACTTTCTTAAATTCTTTTCTTAATTTGCTGGCAGAATCAGCAAGCTTAGAAGCAGCATCTGACAATGCTTTTCTTGGTTTTTCTCCGTCTGTTTCAATTACTATTTTTGGAACTCCGACAAGAGGATGGTCTATTGAATAAGTTGCAGTTTTCACATGCTTATTAGTCCACAACTCTGTTTTTAAAGCATTCAAAAGTGTGTGATCTGCTCCTTTAACCTCAGCTATAAGCTGTTTTGGCGATTCCTCAAGAACGTTTAATTCCATAAAAAAATAGCAGTAGCAACACATTTATAAACGTTTCTGTAATCTAAACATTATGCCAACATCAACGTATTTCCTGTACATTATTATTTTTGTAGCAGGAGTAGTGATTGGAAGGCTAACAATGGCAATTCAGTATTCTCTTATGAAAAAACATGCAAAAGACAAAAAGTCATGACTTTACTATTCTGAAGCACGCAACTTCAATTCTATGAATTTTTCTCTTGTGGAAACTGTGAGTGTGCTTTATTGGCAAATTATAGCGCAATAGATGAGTTATTTCGAAATTTTTTGACTTGCTGAGCTTATCAATGAAATCTATTGATGTTACTTTATGGATGGAATAAATTATGTTAGCAGTTTCAAACGCTTTCAGAAGAAACTGCTTATCTGCATGCTTTTGTTTAGTTCCAAAAGGAGGATTTTGAATAACAACATCTGCTTTTAATTTAATTTCATTGACATCATTATTGATTATTTCATAACTATCGCTTTTTATGTTTAAATCACCAATGTTAACCGCAGCAGTTGCTAAAGCTTCTTCATCATTATCCACAAAATAAATTTTTTTAGCGTCGAGAAGCAAACAACCAATGCCTAAAATTCCTGTGCCGCATCCGAGATCTGCTATTTTCTTGTTTTTTATATCTCCATTCATGTAAGCTAGCCATAAAAAATCTGCAGCTATTTCAGAATCTGTAGTATACTGTTCTGAATGCAGTTCAGGCTTAGAGAATACTTTCAGTTTAGACAACTGAATCGCCAGTTTAGATTTTGTTATCATAATGCAATTGTGTTTTAATCCAACCTTTTAATTCTTTGTAATTAAGTAAGTATTATATATTCGTACTTCAACAAGCACGATATGTCAAAGATTTACGATTGGATTCAAGAACAAATCGATGATGGAATTAGCAAGAAAGAAATAAAAAGACAGCTTAAAACAGATGGATATTCTAAAGATGTTATAAATTTAGTGGATGAAATTGAAACACCTTATGAACAAACTCTTGAACAAAAAGACCAAAGAAAAAAAATCATAGAAGTAGCTGCAGTAGTTGTTGTTATACTTTCATTAGCAGCAGGAGCTTATTACACCTATGGCCTTTATTACTCAACTACAGAGGAAGGAATACTTCTCAATTTATCGAAAAGCTATGGAGAAGTTACTGCAATGCAAGTAATTGGCAGATCAATGGAACCAACATTCAATGAAGGAGATATTGTGTTTATTGCAAAATCTGCTGACATTTTTAAAGAAAGTTTTGTTTTAATTGAATTTGAAACTGCTAATGAACGTTTTATAAGACGCGTTTACGCAACAGAATCTGAGGAAATAGACCCGAACAACCCGATTTTTGCAGACACTCTTCTGTTAAAACAACTTGAATTCTATGATTACAAACTACCTGAAAACACAATAATCCTTCTCGGAGACAACCCTGCAAAGAGCATAGACAGCAGACAATACGGCATAGTGCCTTCAACTTATGTTGTTGGAAAAGTGGTTAAATAAGTGCGTGTAACTGAATTCTAATGACAAATATATAAAATATAAACATTCACTCTTTCTTAGTAATGAATAGAGAAAGATTTATAAAGCCTTTTTGTCATTCTAGCTCATATAGGAAGAACTATGCAAAGCATATTCGGGGTAGGAGCTGCAAACGCGTCAATAATTACGCCCTTGGCAGCTGTTGATTTGTTGGGGGTTGCAATGCGCAAGATTATCTTGAAGGATTAAAATTAGAGCTTGAAACAAATGGCGAATTTAGTTTAGCCAATTTACAGAAACTAAAAGACTTTTACAAGGCAGTAGACCCTCAATACGTAGGGCCAGAATACACTCAAGCAATAGCAGACTGGTATAAGCCAATACTTCAAAGCAGAACTTCAGAGAACGGAACACATCAACGAATTATGAATTCGCATTTTAATCCATAAATTACAGCAATATTTAAATACGAGAACTTGCAAAGAGCTTATACAAATGAAAAGAGGTGGGAAATTCATACTTTTTTTAGTTGTAATATCTGTCTTGTTTGCACTTTCTACAATTTTTGTTAATGGAAAATTAGTTTGTGATATAACTAGTGCAGGATGCGCTGATTTAGAACTTTTCAGGCTTAATTCTGACACTAATGCTCATGGAGAACTTGCAGGCCTTGAAAATTATAACTGGGAAATTTGCTGTAGTTTTACTGAAGGAGAAGCTTCTGTTTTAGATAATAGCTGTGCTGCTCCTGATGTTCAAGTAACTGCATTATCCAGTGCAACTGACGGGCATGCTGAAGTTCCTGGAGAAACAACTTATGACCAATTTGTATGCTTAAGCGCAGATCCTGGAACAGTTACATGCAGAACAATAGAAGCTGGAAGTTGTGCAGGAGACGAAGAATGCGTATTCAGCCAAAGCACAAGAACCAACGCGCATGCAGGTGATTGCGGAGAAAGCAGCGGAGTTCAATATGGAAACATAACCTGCTGCCAATATTTTGACGAAGCTTGCGGTGCAGAAGGACAAGCTTGTTGTGGAGGGACTTTTTGTTTTGACCCACTTTCATGCAATGCGGATACAGTTCTTTGTGAAGATGTTGGCGGATCACCAAGTTGCCCAGGTCTTCCAGCAGGTTCTGGTAAAATTTCAGGCGTTATCACAAACATCACCGGCGATAATGTTGAAAATGCGAGAGTAACTGTTGTTGGGAAAGGTTTTGACTTGACTGATGCTTCTGGATTTTATGAGATTGAATTTGCAGACCCTGATGATGGTTCTCCTTATGATGTTACTATAACGCATGCAGATTATGAAACTGGATTGGCTTTTGGATTAGTTATCCATAATGATGAGTGCCCTCAGAAGAATTTTATTATATACAAGCCAGCTGAAGGCTGCAATAATGATTGCACCATGTCTGATGGTTTGTGTCATGCAGATTGTAATAATAAAGGTGCTTGCTCTTATATCAGTCCAGCAACAGCTTCTGCTTGTGATTCTAAAGTTCCTGGAATCATAGATTATGGGGATGAACAAATTCTTTGCTGCACTGGAGCTGCTTTTACACCAGTTCAGGCTAATGTGGGCATAACTTGCGGTGAGAACGTCATAAGTATTGAGAAACCTGTTTTATTCAAAGGAAAGCTTGTGAACATGGTATTGACTGTTTTCGATGCTGTTGGGTGTGAGGTTAGTTAATTCTTTTATTCAACGATAATGTTCACGTTTTGATGGTCTGATAGTTGTCCATCAAAGACTCTGATGTTTATTGTGTATTCGCCAGCACGCAATCCTTGTATGCTGAACTTGTTTTCATCCTGAACAAACCAGGAGTTACTGATAGAAAACGTTAACTCATTATCATCACTATTATCTTCGTTTTCATTATCTGGATCTGTTGCAGCAGCAACAATCGTAACTGGCTCGCCTTCTGTTACAATTATTTCTTCTAAAGGCTCAAGAATAGGCGCTCTATTGGTGTTTAAGACTTCCACATTAAAGTTGTGTGAAGCGCTTTTACCAAACCTGTCGCTAACATTAATGTAGAATTCATGAGTTCCAGATGAATCATAATCCGGAGAGTATTCGAAAACATCTTTACTTGATACCCATCCGTCATCCACGTACCAGTTGTAATAAATGGAAGCGTCATCTGGGTGAATGGCATTAATAGTCAAGTTTCTACTCACGCCTTCTCTGATTGTGAAATTCTGTGGACCGTACAATATTTTGGGCGCTTGGTTAACATTGCCAACTTCTATTTCTACCACCACGTAATCTTTCAAACCGTGCTCATCGCTAACGATAAGCTTCATATGGTGTTTACCTCTTGAATTAAAATCAGGAGTGTAAATGTAAGAGCTTTCTAACCCGACAGTTCGTCCATCCAGCAACCAACGATACCTTGCTTCATCGTCCTCATCAGAATCATTAACTACTGCAGAAAACTCAATGCTTTCACCTTCATCAAGGCTAACTGGACCTTCAGGAAGTACAGATTCAATTTCCGGAGGTCTGTTAATGTTTCTTATAAGTAAACGACGATTGTAAGTTCGCTCTAATTCTCCATCCGAGACTACAACTGTAATGTTATGTTCTCCGTTGGAAAGATAGTCAAAATAATATTCCATTGTTGATTCATCAGAGGTAAGTTCGGTATCAACATACCACTTGTATGTAATAATATCCTGGTCAAAATCATAAGCATTTACAGAAAAATTTATGGTTTGATCTTCGATTAGAGGCGTTGAGGATGTAGCAAAAATGCCGTTAATTTTTGGCGCTATGTTCACATTTGAAACAGTAAGTTCCCACTCTTTACTTACAGTATATTCAGAGTCAGAGACTTCAACTTTAATATCATAAGTGCCTGTTGAACGGAAATGTGTTTTGTGAAGGTAGGAATCAGAAGATACTCTTCGTTCTCCGTCAACATACCAATTAATTGTTAAGGTTTCATCATCAACGTCAGATGCTGTTACTGTAAACTGTTGTTTCTGACTTTCTTTGATATTGATATAATCCATATCATTAAGTGACTGAACGCCAAATCCATCTCCGCCTACATCAACTTGTTTTGGGAAATATTCATCTATGACTGGAGGATCGTTAACTGGTGTAACAGTAACTGAAATTTCATTGTCAGTGCTATCTTCTCCATCATCAGCAGTTAGCGTAACTGTTGTTACGCCATTATAATTTTCAGGAGGTATCCAAGAAAGTGTTCCTTCAGAATCTATACTGAAAGATTCGTCGTTTACAGAATAACTTAATGAATCTCCATCAAGATCGATTGCAATAGTATCATAAACTAATGAAGAGTCTTCTAATATAGATGGGCCTTGAGGCATAACATTCCAGAGAGGAACTCTATTTACATTATTAACAACCACTGTAAACTCTTGCGAATCTATGAATTCTCCGTCGCTAACTTCAACCTCAATAAGGTATTCTCCACTATCTTCGTAAGTAGGATTAAATTCAAAAGTTGGTCCAATTTCAACTGGTTCATCATTCACACTCCAAGCAACACTAATAGCTTCTCCTTCATCATCACTTACAGATGAGAAGAATGTTTTGGTTTCTTCTTCATTCATGATTAAACCAGCAGGCTCAACCATAACAGCTGTAATTACAGATGGCCTGTTTACATTAAGTACTAAAACTGTAACTTGTTTTGAATCTGTTAAATCGCCATCAGATACTTCAATTGAGATTGTATGTTCGCCAGCATCATCAAAACTAGGAGAATATGTAAACGTGCTTGTTGTTGAAGTTTCAACATCATTAATTTTCCAACTATAACTCAATTCTTCATTATCTAGATCAGAAGCAACAACAGTAAACTCTTGCGAACCGCCTTCATTCATAATCAAACCAGCAGTATGAGACGTTATAACAGGCGGCCGGTTAACGTTAACTACTGTAATGTTTACTTGCTCATAATCATATACTAAGCCATCAGAAACATTGAATGTAAAATAGTATGTTCCTGATTGTGCAAATGTAGGAGTCCAGTCAAATGTAGCAGTGCTGTTATCATAGGTTGCTCCTTCTGGCAATCCAGTTGCATTATAAAATAGCAAATCTCCTTCGTTATCAGTAGCAGATACTGTGAAACTTAATTGGTTGGTTTCATCAACACTTTTATTTCCAATAAAATCCATGACAGGAGGAGTGTTGCAAACTCTATTTTCATCAATCAAACCATTACAATTGTCATCTATCTGATTGCAAATTTCAATCACATCTGGATTAATCAAACCATCCTCATCATTGCAATCTAATCCACCAGTACATCCCAGAGGTAAGTATGTATCTCCGTCAAAATCTGTGCATTGTTCCAACGCAACAGAGTGGCTAAGCCCTGTAATAATGAATTGATCATGCTCTTGCAGGTAACAAGACAAAGAATCCTCATCAATTGTTGACAAAAGATTTAACTCACAGTTCAACAAATTTTCATGTTCACCAGTACAATCAGAACTAACTTCTGTGATTGAAGAAACTTCAGCGTCTTTTACGCAAACCGCATTTGAACCTGAACTTAATCGGTCAACGTAAACTGATTTTTTACCTCCTCCTAAATCCAATCCTTTAACTAATGTGAAACCATCTGAATCATCATTTTTTTGTTTGTCTATTGTTAAATTCTTTAAGTAAACTCTTTTTTTGCTGAAATTATGACTGAATTCAATAAGGCGTTTATTGCTGTTGTTAATTTTTACTCTTTTCATACCTATTCCATCTAAATCATTTCTAATCTTTATTCTAATATCCTTATCATCACCTTTAAATTCTATGTCATCATCATTTCCAATAAGATCGTCCTCATCATCATCAACACCATCATTATCCCAATCATCATCTACACAGTCAGCAACACCATCTCCTTCGTAATCATCAAAGTCTTCGTCAACAGTCCCATCACAGTTATTATCTAAAGCATCACACGTGTTTTCATTGACTTCATATGCATTGTTATGGCTAATGTATACTGCTTCTGTGCAACCAAGCCATTCTCCATCTGAAGTGCAAACTTCAACAGAATCAGTACATACACCATCCTGTAATGCACATAATTTTGTTTGACCAACTTCACAAGCTAATGTATCAAGAACAATTACAGTAAATTCAAGACTAGTTTCTGCTTCGCCATCACTAACTATTATTGTAAGATTGTATGTGCCACTTTCATTGTATTTTGGACTGAAAGCAAATTCTGTTGTTGTTGAAACAATCACGCCATCAAGAAGCCATTTGTATGTCAAAAGATCTCCATCAGGATCTGAAGCAATAATACTGAAAGTTTTTGTTTCACCTTCGTTCAGTGTTATAGCTATAGCGTCTGTGTCAACTCCTTCTAAACTTACAATTGGCGGGCTATTTAAAGCTTCATTAACAATAATTTCAACTACTTCAGAGGTGTTTAACCTGCCATCAGATACAGTAGCATTAACAAGATATGTGCCTGCATCTGTGTTAGTTGTTTGCCATTCAAAGAAGTTAACTATTGAATCGCTGTTAACATTACAAACACCAAAACAATCAATGCAATTTTCAGGAACTACACACATAAGCCCATCTTCACATTGTTTGCCCATAATTCCTCCACATTCACCCACGCCATCCACTAATCCATCAGAAGTTTTAAATCTAGTATCATTTAAGGTAACAGTCAAATCATTGTCCCCATCATCAGAAGCTTCAACGCGTATATTGACCATTTCGTTTTCATTAACAACAAAATCGCCTGAAATTTTTAGAATCTCTGGTGCTTTGTTAAGTATAGTTAGCCATTCAACTGTGTTAAGGATAAGATCTTTGCGAACATCATTATCAGTTACAGCATCAACAGAGAATCCATAATAAACTGTTTTTTTATCAACAACAGAATTAGTTGTTATTGCAGCAGCTCCGTTTTCCCAATTAGCAACTACATCTCCAGTTACTGCTTCAACTTCATCAGGATAAGGAGATTTGTCTTTGTCTATTGTTATTGAAGTTATTCCATCAACAATAAAATGCTCGTTTAAAGTAAGCGTTGTAGTTTCTATAAGCATATCCTGACCAAATACACTGCCGCTTAATGTTTCAAGCAGAACATCATCTCCAAGATCCATTGCTAAATCGCTTCCTTCTATAAGCAATCTTTGACTGTAGCCAGAAAGCAATGATTTATCTTCGTTGCTAAGTACATTATCAAAATAATCGCCAGCGCTCCATATCACTAATGGGAAAGTCTCTAAATGATCCAGAGAAGGCGGGCCTTGTTGTGTTTCGTCCCACGTATCAACGCAATATCCTTCTGTTTTCAAAACATCGATAAATTCGTTCGCACTGCTAGGATTTTCAGTTGAATAAAATTCCGCATCATTATCATTTACCACAAGAATCTTTTCTTTACTGCATAAATAAATCTGCTCTTGCAATTCGTTATTGGATTCATTAAATTCTACTATGGCATTATCTGGATCTGCAACAATTTTTAAATTGTATGTTCCTTTATCTGAAGGTAATTCGAGATTAATCGTCTTCTCTTTTCCTATGCCAAGATCAAAATTTTTCTGAGATGTTTCTACATCATCAATGTAAACTTTAAACAAAGATGTTACTGTTGTTCCACCCATATTGGAAACATTAACATCTAAAACAATAGCTGCTAAGTTCTCATCATATTTGTAAGACATGCCAGAAATCAAAAGATCTGACTCACTTGGGTAAACTATTAAATCATATTCAGCAAGATTATTAAGATAATTATTTTCACTTATAGAAAAATCATTATTTGCAATTACTTGAACTGTGTGCAGCCCTTTATTCAAAGTAAGCGTTGACAAGTAAGAGTATTCGTTTTCATTAACAAGGTCTGAAACAGCAGTTACTTCAATTCCATCTACAAGTATTTCAATAGCAGGAGTTGTTTGCAACTGCTCTGTGCTTTCAATGAAAGTAAACATATTGAAAGGCTGATTTTCAATAGGAATAGTTAAAGAGTTTTGTTGAGCTTCTGCTTCGCATTCTTCTTCAGTATCAAAAGCACTAGTGTCGCAAGCACTTCCACATTCGTTAAAACTGCAAACACCGTCTTCTAGTTGCCATTTAGCAACGCACATCATAATACAAAAACCATCCGTGGACACTGTATCTTCAGCAGAATTTTTATATTCAATTTTTGAAGGTGTTATGTCAACAGAATTTTCTTCCAGCAACCAATTTAAAGAATTTGAAGCCAAAGTGCTTCTTTCTGTTTCTTCTAAAGCGTTAATGCTAAATGGCAAGAACAATGATTTCTTCTGCTCATCTTCATAAGCTACGATAGCAGAGCCAGTCGTATCCAAACCAGTCCATTCAGCAAGTTCAACACTTCCATTATAAGCACGAATTGAATCAGGGAATGGGTTTAAAGTTTCGTTGAATAATAATAGATTTTGCAATCCACTTATTAACGGATGACTTCTTGTTATATTTACCTTTAACTGTTCTAATTCAGTGGTTGATGTAACACTAAATCCTAAATCAGTTCCTAGTTCAGAATGAAGTACTGTTTGCATTAATTCATTGTTCTGATGCTTAAATGCGACATCACTTCCTTCAACAATCACTTTTCCTTTTTTATCATAATAATCAATTAATGCTGCAGCATCATTTTCGTCAATGTTAGCTAAATCTGTTCCAGTTGTCCAAATAACAGCATCGAAATTTTCCAAATAATTGTTTGGAGGAGTTCCACTAACACTTCTGTTAAGTACAGACAAACAAACATTGCTGCTGGTTGCTTCTTCAAAAACTGATACATCGTCATATGTTTTTGCAACAAGAACATCTTTCCCACTACAGTCAAGTGCATCAAATCGGAAGAAATCACTAGTTACACAATTATCGTATTCGTCGCAAGCATTAAACTTCGTTTCAAATTTATCTCCAAACTGGAAAAAATCATCATATATGGTGATTGCAAAGTCTGTTTCAACACCGAGTTCAGAAAAGGTTTCTACAGTGTAATTAACGTCTATGGTTGTAGGAGATATGGCAATACAAAGATCTGCTCCTGATGCTGGACAAGGAGCAACATATGTTTGTGTATCCAAACTTATTTTAAGTAATTCTCCAGACTCTTTAAGTTTAACAAAAAAGACTTGTGGATTTTTCTTCATAATTTGCTGAGTGTACTTAACCTCCACAATCTCAGGAGCCAAATCATCAATAACAGTAATGTTGGTCTCATTAATTAAACTTCCAACACCGTAATCTGTTAAAATCCTAATAGTGTAATTGCCTGGAAGAACTTCCAGCTCACTATCTACATTTATTGTTGAAGTTGAATCTGCAGCAACATTAACAGAGGGCAGTCTTATTTCTTGGGCAAATTCTTCTGAGTTGTTTTTAATCAATTGCAAAATTATCGAGATATCAAGGGGAGTGGTTGCTGTGTTTCTGAAATTCAAACTTCCAACAAGGTTATTGCTAAGTGACTGTTGCTCATTTATATTTATAGCTTCAACGTTTCCAAAATCTCCAGCAGGAAGAACAACTCTAAAATCATTTGAGTAAAATGCAGTCTTTTCTAAAGGAGCATCAGAGCCATCAGAACTTTGAAGTGAAGGTTGATAAGTTATATCAATATCAAAAGAATAAGATCCAAGAGCTGATGTATCCGAATAAACATATGAATAATGATTCGTATCCACTTTATTTAATGTAAAGCTCACTTGACTATTGTCAGGTTTTGTTATTTTTCCAACAACTTTAACTATTGGGATGTTGTCAAATATTTGAACTTCTAAAGTTTGCGTATCATCTTTGTTTATCTGACTTGCCGAGTTCACTGTAAATTCAATGTTTGAATAAAAATTCAAAGCACCACTAAGATCAAGCATACCAGCGCCATAACTTGTATCCTTTCCTGAAGAACCCAAATCAACACTTGTGCTTTCAAGAACATGTTTTACATCTGCAGGAGTAAGTTCAGGTTTTCTTTGAAGAAGCAAAGCAACTGCTCCTGAAACATGCGGAGCTGCCATTGAAGTTCCACTTTTAGATATGTAATTAGAATTTGGAATAGAACTAATTATATCAACTCCAGGCGCGGTAATATCTGGCTTGATTCCAACATCATCAATGCTGCCACCGCTTGAAAAACAAGCCACTTGCTTATTTTTGTCAACAGCCCCTACACTTATAGCGTCTGGAGAACTTCCAGGGCTGGTAATGCCTCTATAAGAACCGCATTTACCGGAAGGGCAACCGTTACCACAATTACCGCTTGAAACAACCACAACAACGCCGTTATCAACTGCACCTTTTATGGCATCGTTCAAAGCTACGTCAATAAGCTTGTTAACGCCTAAGCTCATACTAATGATATCGGCACCATCATCTGTTCCAGGATTATTATCAGGATCAATAGCCCAATCAATAGCAGAAATTATCCATGAAGTGCTTCCGAAACCAGTGCTATCTGCTATTACTTTTGCATTAAGCAATTTCACTTCTGGAGCAACACCTGAATAAGAACCACCGTTCGCAGTAGTTCCGGCTATTATACCAGCAACATGAGTTCCATGACTGCTTATGTCATTAGCACTACCTGAACTTGAGAAATCTCTTTCAGCAACAACTTTTCCAGAAAGCATTGGATGATTTTTATCAATACCAGAATCAATAACAGCAACTTTTACTCCATTTCCTTTGTAACCAGCATCCCAAAAAGTGTTTGCATTAATTAACGGAACACTATCAACAAGCAAAGGATAATACTCATAATTAGGATAAATTTTAACAATTTCTTCTTCATCTGCAAGATTAGATATTTTATCAACAGATATTTCAACTTCAACAAATTTCAGTTCAGCAATTTCAGCAGTGTTTTTTATCTTTCCTTTTGATTTTTTAATTTCAGACTCAACATCAACAGTAGACCTTACAAGAACAGTAATTTTTTCCTTCTTTTCAACAACACTCTCGATAATTTGCTTCTTAACTTCAGGAGACACTTTTTCATCATAAGCAACAGCATTATAAGCATCCAAAGAAACGCTAGGTTTATCACTCTCGCCAATTGGAAGGAAAGAAACAGCTAACAACAGAGACAGAGTTATGAGTAAGGCGATGGATGCACGTTCTGTAATTTTCCATTTATTCATTTTAATTTATTGATTGTTATCAGTTTACTCCTGATTCTTCCGCATATTTTTCTGCCAGTCCTTCTTCAAGTTCCAAACCGCGCTTTCTAATTTCTTTACGAACAAAATAGCGTGGGTAAACTGCTTGCCAACTCTTTTTAAAAACACCTATACCGCCATCATCGCTTTCAACCATTTGTTCAGAATGTTTCTTTAATATGGCGACTAACTCACTTCTGCTCATCACTTTCTCAATTTCAGCTAATTTGGCAACTATGTCGGTTCTATGAAAAAAATCATGTGAGAATTGCGCAGGGTTAAAGTCACCACTACCAAAAAGAGGAGGTTCAATGCAAAACAGGTAGGGGTTTTTATAATACTCTGCTTGGTCAGTGCACGGTCGTGTATTTTCTCTATCTGTATTTTGTTCTGTTGGTTCAGCAGTGCCAAAAACAGGTTTAAGTTCTTTACAAGATGCGAAAAAAATGTCGTAAAACAATTTCTGGTTAGGACTTTCAGGATCATCATCCATTACATCTGTAGAAAATACCAACCAAGAAGTTTTTCTTGCCTCATCAGAGCCTACACTTAAAATAAAAGGCATATAGCCATACTCTTTAACTCCATAAAAATATGATTTAATGAATACTTCAGCACCATATTTTGTAGCTTTTCCTATATCAACTTTATCTCCTAGCATCTTTCTAAGAACATTCAAAAAACCATCTAGTTTTCCCGAATAATCCTCTTCAAAAAACAACATAAAGTCTGTTTCATAACTCATTTTCATTATCCTCCAGTTTCCGCTTCGATTTTTATTCGACGTGCTGCAATATCAAATGCTTCATTAGTAGCTTTAAGCTCTGCAGTCTCTGCTTTAAAACCTGCATTACGAACTTTTTTCAAAAGATTGGGAAGTTGCTTTGACGCTGCAGCTTCTCCTTTTGGAATCATAAGAATAAATTCTGGAGTTTGACCTGTAACCTCTTTAACTGCTTCTAAACGGTTAATTACCTTTTCAGTAACTCCGTTTTTCCAACCTAGAGGCTTCCAGCTCCATTTTCGTGGAATTTGCATATCCAAATTTCCAGCAGACATAGTTTTTACTTCTGTAACAATCCATTTATCGTTTATCTTATAGAAATCATCGAAATCTCCTAGTAATCTGTTGCCTGCTTTTTCCCACACATCTAGGTTTCCTTTATCATTGAAAACCAGTTTATATTTGCTAGTTTCTTTGAAAACTGTTCCTGAGTTCCCTGCAGGTCTTACAAAAACAGCTCCTTCTTTAACTAATTCTTCTCCAACCATATCTGCTTGTTTCATAGATACTTTTTCTCCAAGCGCTCCTTTTACATTGCCAATATGTTTAGTGTTAATGCCTGGCAAATCTGAAGGAGTTGTTGCTCGTAATAAATCATCTACAACTGTAGTTATTTTATTTGAAACACCTGCATTGTTCATTATTTTAACAATCATTCCAACAACGTTATCGTAAACCTTTAAACTTCCGCTAATTACTTTATATCCAATTGTATTTACACCATCACTAACTTTTATGAAAGTATCACTTTCTTTTATTACTTTGATACCATAACCTAAAAATTTTTCAACATAAGGAATTGAATAAACTGTGCCTTTTAATACTACAAACACTTTTCCAAGTGCTTTGGCTATCCATATGGCAGGTATAAATGAAACACCTAAGAATGTAGCATCCAATTTACATTTTTCCCAGGTATTTTTCGCAAGTGTAGAAGATTTTTTTATGCAATTTCCGATATGGTCTTTATTAATTGCATTTCCAATAGTTAAGCCTGCTGGATTACAGCTAATACCGTACCAAATATTTTTCCCTACACCAGCCCACCAACTATCCGTCTCTTCAACACATTTAGCATAATCTCCATAAGCCCAACCTACGAAGCCTACCCAAACTATTGCAACAACTACGAGAGGAATTGCTTCAGGAGCATAAGTTTCGTCATAAGATGTAACTGTTATGGTATTTGAATCAACACCATTAATGTTTTGGCTTAAACTTTGCTGTTGAGATTGCAAGTCAACATTTATATAGTGTTCTTCAAATTGTTCATCAACAAAAATATCTACGGAATAACGATGATCGTAAGGTTCTCCCCCATCTTCATCAGCTATTTTCATACCAATGCCTAATTGGTGAGACCCATAGTTAACATTAGAAATGTAAAAATTACCTGTTGTATCTGTAAGTCCTATCTTTTCTTGGTCAAGAAAAATATATGCGTTATAAATCGGATATCCTTCATCTGTTGCAGAATGTAGAGCTCTTACTTTTAACTGTAATTCACTTTCCTGAACTGAACAGCTACAACCAAAACTAACATATTCTGTTCCATCAACATGCACTGTTCTTTCATTGCAGTAAGTTTTATCAGGGCATTCTACTTTTACGTTTCGACTTCCATAATTTGCGTCAAAACCTTTTTTACCATTACTGTCAGTTGTACTTTTTGATACGCTATCCAAATAAACATGTGCGCCACTCATTGCATTGTTATTATTGCTGTAGAAAACATCAACATTTATCTTGCCTTCTGGAGCGATACAGTCTTGCGAACAACTATTATAATTCTCATTGCTTGAACATATTCCATCGCCACAATGTTCAGGCTCTGATGAAAGACAACCATCATAACCAGAATCATGCCCAGCATAATTTTGTTCACAATAAGGGTGTGATGAAGGACAGTCTGAATTTGTATCACAATCACATTGAGAAGATGAACCGTCAGGAACATCACAATTTACCTGTTGAAAAGGTCCGTCACGACAAGTTTGATCGCTCGCCCAGTAGTAAGGATAGTCAGAAGGGCAACAGTTAAGAGTGTTTCCAGTGCAAGTTCCTACAGCACTACTATCTATGCAAACCCATTTTTTATCTTGGCAGCTATATATCGGTCTTCCATCACAATAGTTTGTATTTTGGAAACAAATGTTTCCAGCTGGACAAGCATAAGGATATTCCGAATTACAACAAAACGCAGAGTTATCAGCACCACAAGAAGGTTCACCATAAGTGCAAGATGTTTGTTTATCATAACAGTTATCGCCGCATTCTAAAGAGTCTTGAGGGCATGCATGGCAAGAACCATCGTATTTGTAAGGCTTATCTGAAGGGCAAGAAGATGATACTGTAAGCGGTTCTTCCTCTATGTTATTATTTTCATTAGTTTCAATAATATCGTCATTTAAATCAACTTCGTTCTTAACAGTATAAGTGCCTTGATTAAGATTTATGTTGTTTCTTATGCAACTTACAGCCTCTAAGAAGTCAATATCATCGATAGTGCATTCTCCGTAATAGGAGTTATCAATACGAAGTTCCATTACAAAACTATCAGTAACATCTTCAGGCCCAAGGTTTACAACAGTAAACCAGATTGTTATTGAATCGCTTTCTTTAGGACTGCTTGGATCAATTACGAAGCTTGAAGGTGCTAAATCAACAGGAGTCTGAGTTACTGAAAGACTTTCAGTATCTTCATTATTGCCTTCATCAGCTTCACCGATTTGATTGCCAGTATCAACTACAGTCTTAAGAGTATATGTGCCTGGAGCAAGTGTTACACCAGAACGTTCACAAAAAGTTGCTTCCAGAAAATCCAATCCGTTAGGATAATTACAATCTCCATATTGAACATCATCAATGTAAAATTTAATACGAAACTGGTCATTTATATCATCAGGGCCTGTATTAATAGCTTTATACCAAAAAGTAATAGAATCTTTATCAGAAGGGCTACTAGGACTAACATCTATATTGCCAGGAACAAGATCATAACTTGCTACATGAGATACAGTCAAACTTTGAGTTTTAATATTATTGTTCTCATTTGTTTCACCAACATTGTTTGATGGATCAACAATTATTTTGAGCGTATGCATACCTTCGCTCAAAGTTATACCTGTTCTAGTGCAACTACTGTACCATCCTGCAGTTAACCCATTATTTGCATTACATGTTTGATAGTGCACGTCATCAATGTAAAGCTTATAATTAAAGTAACCTGTTATGTCGCTTGATCCATCGTTCTTAATCTCATACAAAATAGAGATAGAATCTTGGTCATTAGGACTGCTAGGCGTTACAATAAAACCCCAAGGAATAAGATCATATTGATTGCTTGCAGCAAATGAACCTTTGATATAATAAGCTGAACTTGCACTGTAAGCACCTGAATAACCATAAACTCTTGCATAAACCCACCCTGAATTCACGCTAACAACGCATTGCTCATCAGTTCCAGTTCCATCGTACGGCGAACAAATTTTATTACCGCAACTACTGTAAACCTCAAGCTCATAGTCTTTATTTGAAGGAACATCTAAATCAACAGTAAAAGTTCCAGAAGAAGGCAAATCCCATTTGCGCCAGTCATCATCTCCATTATAATCAACATACCCAAGATACCATGTGTTTAGATTCTTGACATACGCTTCTGGACACGTATTATCATAAGCTTGCGGAATTACGTCTTCTACGTTTTCAACTTCTACGTCTTCAGTATCTACATTGTCAACGTTAACAGACTTAGTGGAGACATCAGAATCCAATATAGTGACTTTTCCGTCTTCAGAAACCTGAATCTGGACTTCATTAACAACATCTGATTTTTTTATTTCTTCTCCATACTTTTCAGTTGATGGAGAAAAAACATCAGAAAGCTGTTGTGCATAGCTCAATGGAGTCAACAGCAGAATGAGGCTTACAAATATGACGTAACTTTTGTTAAACCAGTGAGCTATCATCGGAATAAATTGAAAAACTTAGTTATGAATGATTCATCACTTTCTTTTTCTTCCGGTTTTTCTGAACTGATTTTTTCAATAACTTGAACTTCCTCCTCAACTGCCTCTTTTTTATCTCCTGAAAATAATCCAGCTATTTTTTTAAAAAAGCCGTTTTCGGGTTGAACTTCTTTTTCTTCTTCTAAAGGCGCTTCAATAATAACTTCAACAGAATCATCATTCTCTTCAGTTTCCTCTATCAATTCACTGTTTGGTCCAGAACTACTTACTCCTGTTGCCTCTTCTGATGCTTCCTGCGTATCTGAAGCTACAGAATCTGATGAAGGTACATGTACATCATAGCCAGCATCCAACGCTTCCTGCACAGTCATTTTTCCAGTTGATTTAGCAGTTGTTTCTTGAACAACTACGTCATTACCGCCAGAAGTAACAATAGAAGTTTGAGTGCTTCTTTTATCAAGCAAATCAGTAACATTAATATCAAAACCTAATTCTTTTAATTCCTCTTCAGTAAGAGTTCTTCTTTTTTGAATTAAATCATCATTAGATGCTGCTTCATTCGACTCTATTTCTATTGGAACCTGTGTTACTGATTCTTTTTCAATAGGTTTGGCAGGAATACTAACCGCTAACCCGTCAGCATAAGCTGAAAAAGACATTGATAAAACCAATATCATTAATAACGAAAACAAAATGCTAAATTTTTTACACATTTTTATGCCTCCAAACATTTAAGCTACCAGAAACAACTGTTAATTTAAGAATATTTCTATATAAAACCGCAAGATTTTTAGAGAAGTTGAAAGATTTGCGATATTTTTGAAGGATTTTCGAATAAATTGGCTTTTTTCGAAGGATTTTCAAAGAAGTTGAAAATTTTCCGGAAAATTCAGGGGGCATATTAAATACTAAAAATACGCGGGATATATTTTCAAATACATTGTTGTAAGTAATTAACCCCATGATTGTGAACTATTTTAGCTGAACTAACTTCCAATCACCTTTTTAATTATGATGTGAATGTGTGTAACGTCCTTATAATATGTGAGTATATACATTTCTGTCAAGTATATACATTTTAGGATTAGGGAGAGGAGTGTTACTATAAATACCTTTTCCTAAAAATATGAGAAATAATACAAAAAGTTCTCGACTATACGAAACTTGGAAAACCTATTAACGCTTATATTTTGGTAGATGTTGACTACAACCTTCATTATGAAGCTCTTAAAAAAATATCTGCAATGCGTTTTGTTCAGGATGCTGTTGCAGTTACAGGCCCTAACGACATGTTAATAAAAGCAATAGTAAATGATGCAGAAGAACTTGGAGATTTTGTTTTGAAAAAACTAAAAAGCATACCTGGTGTTAGAAAAACAGAAACATTACTTGTTCTTGAAACTGCGAAATGATTTATAGCACTGCACAACAGAAAACTATATAAACAACTTCTACAAATTAAGTGTTGGGTGGTAATGTGAGTAAAAGTTTCTTCCAGACAGATCTATCTGAAATAGAAAAGATAAAACAAGAATTTGAGGCTGCTCTCAAAGGCATAAAAGAAGAGTTCGATGAGCATCGTGAAAGCATAAATGACAATACTAATGAAACACAGGCAAATTACGAATATCTTTCTAAGATTGATGAAAAACTTAACAAGCTAACAGAACGTCTTGACCAGGTAGAATCATGGGTTTCAAGGCTTACTGGCGTTTCGATAAAAGAAGAAGAGGAAGAAATAAAAATAACACTTAGCGATAAGGAAAAAAGAGTTTTCCTTATACTTTACACTTCTTCACAGCCTGTAACTTATGAGCAAATAGGGCGAAGTATTAATGAAAACGATTTTTTAGTAAGAGGCTACTTAACAAACATGCTGGAAAAAGGCATTCCTATACATAAGCGCTACATTGACAGGCAAGTATACTTATCATTAGACAAAGGATTTAAAGAAAAGCAGGCAAAACAAAATATTCTCGGAATAAATCAAACAACAGTAAAAGAATTCTTAAGTTAACTTCTTAGCTCAACAGCTTTCGCAACCCTGTCTACTGCCAAAAGGTATGCAGATTCTCTCATGCTTAGCTTGTTTTTATTAGAATTTTTAAAAGTGGTTTCAAAAACATTACTCAACATTTGCTTCAGTTTTTCATACGTTTCTGTATAACTCCAGTAATAGCCGTAATTGTTTTGAACCCATTCAAAATAGCTTGCAGTGACACCGCCAGAATTTGCAAGAATATCAGGAATTACCATGGCCTTTTTTTCATTCAAAATACGGTCAGCACCTGCGCTTACAGGCCCATTTGCCATTTCAACAACAAGTTTTGCTTTTACGTTATCAGCGTTTTTCAAAGTAATTTGATTGCCTAAAGCAGCTGGAATTAAAATATCAACATCAAGCTCTAAAAGTTCCTCATTAGTTATTAGCTTGCCTTTATCACTAACAACAGAACCAACTGAATAACAATCAGCTATTGTTCCTTTTTCCAATTTACAAGTCATAGTTTTTTCAGGAGAAAAGCCTGACTTATTGTAAATAGCACCCCTAGAGTCAGACAGCGCAACAACCTTATAACCTGCATCATGCAAAAGCCTTGCAATATTAAAACCAACATTTCCAAAACCCTGAATTGCTACTGTTGTTGATTTTGGCTTTAATTTAAGGCGTGAGGTAGCATCATTGCAAACAAAAAAACCTCCTAAGCCTGTTGCTTCTTCACGTATTTGAATACCTCCAAGCTCTACAGGCTTTCCTGTAAAAGCGCTTGGCGCGTGATGCTTAACTAATAATTCGTACTGGTCAAGCATCCAACTCATTATTTTTGGAGTAGTATACACATCTGGAGCAGGAATATCCTTATCAGGACCAATAAATTCGCTAAACGAGTCTACATAGCCTTTGCTCATATCTCTTAACTCATGCAAAGAAGATTTTTTTGGATCTACTATTATCCCTCCTTTAGCTCCTCCAAAAGGCAAACCAAGCAAAGAGCATTTCCATGTCATCCACATAGCTAAAGCTTTTACCTCTTCAATACTCACTTCAGGATGAAATCTTATCCCTCCTTTAAATGGGCCTAGAGCGTCATTGTGCTGAATTCTGTAAGCATTAAAGTATTTTTTATCACCAGCACCCATTCTAACAGGAATATCATCTTTTAGAACATTTTTCGGCTCAGAAAGAGTCTTAAGCACCTTTCCATCCATATCTAACACTTTTGCAGCAGATGCCAACTGCTTTTTAGCACTGGTTAATTCACTCTCCATGAATACTTATTCCAAAGAGATATTTAAAAAATTTTGTTTTTTTTATTAAAACCTAGAACAAAATTATTCAAATCTTCCTTTTACTTTATGTTCGTCAGAATTCAGTATTTTGTCTATGCTTTCTCTATAAGATTTTTCAGTTTTAGAAGTTCTAGAGAGCATTTTATAAGCTAAATAAAAGATTGCCAGCCCGAAAAGTACAAGAAACATCTTATTTTCAGCAAATAAGTTGAAGAATGGCATTTTTATTTTAAGTGCAAGCTTGTTTAAATACTTTTTGCTTAAAAGATAAAAATTTATAAACAATTGATTGCAAATAAAGATTATGGCCAGAAGAAAAAAAGTAAAGTTTGACCCAACAAAAAACAGGAAACTGAATGAATTTCTTACAAAAATAAAAGTAGACGACAAGAAAAAAGACAAAATACTGGAATTTGTGGAAAAACTTACATTTGAAAAAGTCAAAGAAGCAAGCGTAAAAAAGAAAAAACCAGTTTTAAGGCTTAAATCTTAGTTTATTCTTTTATAATCCCATAACCAATCAATCGCCATCTTGAGCCAAGAAGTCTTGAGATAGTAACTCTGGATTCTGTTTCTGCGCAGACAGGAATACGTAAGCTGCATTTAAGCGAATTCTTTTTTAGTTCGTTAACAATGCCAACAGTAGCTGCTGAGTTCACATTAAGCATGAGATTTTCATTCATCTTTATAGGCTCAACCACAAGGTCATCTTTAGCTCCAACAACTCGCTCAAGCAAATTAACTTCAAGATTAAGATCATACCAAACAGTTGGAAGCTTTCCAGGAATTCCTGCAACATTTCCAACAAAAGCATCAGACTTTACAATTCCAGGGTCAAGCATTGTTAAAACACCCACAGAACCGCCAGGGTGAACTTGAGAAACATCATCATTACCTGCTTTCAAAGCTTTTATCTTAGTCAATAAAGGCTTCCAAACAGTTTTCCCGCGCTTTTGAGAATTATATCCTGGCTTCAACTCTAATTCATCTCCAACTTTCAAAGTACCTTGTTTTAAAGTTCCGCCTAAAACTCCTCCAACAAGTTTTTGATAATCAATTCCTGGCTTGTTTATATCAAAAGATCTTGCTACAAACAGCAAAGGACTAAGTTCTTTATCTCTCTTAGGAGAAGGTATTTTTTCCTGTATTGCCTGAAGCAATGCATCAATGTTAACTTTATGCTGCGCAGAAATAGGAATTATCGGAGCCGCTGCGTAAGGTGTTCCTTTCAAAAACGCTTTTATTTGCTGATAATTTTTCTTTGCAACAGCATTACTAACAAGGTCTATTTTGTTTTGAACAACAACAACATTCTTAATGCCTATGATTTGAAGCGCAACAAGATGCTCTCTTGTTTGCGGTTGAGGACAGTTTTCATTAGCAGCAATCAACAATAAAGCACCATCAATAATTGCAGTCCCAGACAGCATAGTAGCCATTAAGCTTTCATGCCCTGGAGCGTCAACAATACTAATCGTTCTTAACAACTCGCCTTTCTTTTTACAACTGCTGCTTTCATTAACTGAATAACACTGAGGAGATTCACAATCAGAACACTTATAGACACTAAAATCCGCATAACCAAGCCTTATTGTAATTCCTTTTTTAATCTCTTCAGAATGCGTATCAGTCCATTTTTCAGACAAAGCCTGCACTAAAGTTGTTTTCCCATGGTCAACATGGCCTACAATGCCAAGATTAAGCTCTGGCTGAAGAATCTTTTTAGCCTTACCACTGCTTTTATTTTCTTTCTCAACTTTTTTAGCTGCAGCAGTAGTTTTTTTAGCTATGGCAATCACCTAATGATGTTAGAATAAAGCAAAAAAGAGTTGTTTATAAAGTTAATTGGTTAATATTACTATTTACTTAGATTCAGGTTTTTCTTCGTTAACTTCAGGCTTTTTCTGCGCTTTATCAGGAATAGCATCAGCTTTTTTTTCTTGCTTTTGAGGTTCTTTTGCAGGCGGGGCAGGAGTTTCTTTCTTAACTTCTGGCTTTTCTTCTTTAACTTCTGCATCTTTCTTAACGTCTTTTGCTTCCTCTTTACCTTTTTCTTCCTTCTTTTCTTCTTTACCTTCTTTCTTACCAGCTCCTGAGAAAATATTTTCAGCACCTAACTTTACAACTTTAAGATTTATTTGAGATGTCTTTGGATGAACTGTATTGCCGCACACTGTTTTTCTCTGCAAAATACCTTTTTTAAGCTTTTTAACACCAACACCCTGAAAAGCGAGAATTTTCTTTCTTCCAACACCAGGAACATCTTTTCTCATAGGAAAACCACAATAGTCAGAACCGCCTGTAAGCGTAAATTCGTATCCAGTAAGGTCGATAAGCTCGCCCTTGACACTATCGCCTATTTTAAGCCCTAAAAAGTTTTTTGAAGCTTCTTCTGCAGCTTCTTTCTGAATACTTATCCCTGACTTTGGGTCAGATATAACAAGTTTAAATGCCATGAAACTAGAAAGTAAGAGGTTGTTTAAAAAGCTTATTATTTAACTCAAAAAGTTAGATAACATCAAAGCAATACTAAGATTAAGGAAAGTTTTAAGTATCTTCGATACACTGCTGTTATGTACGAGGTCAAAATGAATGAAGAATATGACGTAATGTACAGGACTAAAGATAAAGCAAGAAAATATGAAATACCATACGAACCCAATTATGCTGAAAACGAAAGTTTAAAACAAATAAAACAATTACTAACTAAGGGATCTTACACAAATAAAACTAAAATTCATGAACACATCCATTACCTAATAGGACTAGAAAACAAATTTACTAAAATTCTTACAGCAGAACAACGTGAAGAAATAATTAATGACTTGCTCCCAGATGTGCTTAAAAATGTCAAGACTATGCTTAACAAACTGAAGCATCTAATGAGAACCTTTGAATAGCATCTACCACTTTTTATATCAACCTCCTATAGCAAATCCAGGCAGCATCATAGCAAATATTGCAGCTGCAATCATTAACCCGTATATTTTCTTATTCCACTTTAGAACTTTAGCGCCGTCCAGCTGCCAGAAAGGAAGCATATTAAACAAAGCAAGCCAGCCGTTAATCATCAGTCCATATCTAGCAAGAACTGTCAATATTGATTCGGGATAAACCATGTTGAAAAACAAAAGAAGTATGAAAAAAACAACAGCCAAAGCGATATTAACTAAAGGACCTACTGCTGAAATACGGCCGTTTCTTGCAGTGTTAACATTGCCATGTATGAAAACAGCACCAGGAGCAGCCAAAATAAAACCAAAGAAAGACATAACTAAAGCAAACACCAGCATAGTGTCAAAAGCCCTGAACTCAGCAATGCAGCCATAACGCTGTGCTAGAAATTTGTGAGCTAACTCGTGCAATAAAAAACCCAAGCCAACAGTTATTGCAGCCATAACAACTGCTACCAAAAATTGCTCAGTAAAAGAAAAACCACCGCTAAGCAAAATTGCGAACGCTACAGAAATAATCAGCCAAGCTCTAAACAAATGCTGCAGCTCTACTGTTGAAAATCGCATCACTCACCACCTAATGAACACCCTGACTTTGAACTTAACGTCTCCAGCGACCTAAAACCAGTAAGCCTTGAGCCATCTGAAAACTCCCAGGTAGGGTATGATTCGATTTCAGCGTCTCTGCATACTTCAAGCTGTCCTCTCTGGTCTGGCGGAGAACATTCAATGTAAGGAACAAACTTAACTGATTTTCCAAATACTGCTTTTTGCTGCTCACAATTAGGACACCAAAAAGCACCATAAAACTTAGTATCTTTTTCAGTCAAACATTTAGCAAAATCATCATACTTTCCAGGACCAGTAGAAAAAGAATAAACCCAAAAACTAAACGCCAGCACCGTAACCAAAGTAATTGTCAAAACAACATGCTTCTTTTTTATGCCTAAACCTTTCTTAGAAGTTTCAGCAACATCTTTATTTTTCTGATGCTTTGCCTGGTTATGCTGTTCAAAGCTTTCTTTTGAATCAAAGCTTTTGTCACATTGCTCGCATTTAAGTGCCATTACAATTTCGGTTAACACTCTTATTTAAATATTTGACGCTTATAACTTCCGAAAAGTATTTAAAGGGCAATATACAAAAACGTATACTGACTATAATGAGGTGATGCTGATGGCTAAAGCAAAAAAAGGAGCTACTAAAAAAGACAATAAAAAGAAAAAGAATGTGTGCGAGTTCTGCTAAAATCTTATGAGTTAAATCGTTGGTTAGTATAACCTTTAAATAGCAGTAGTAACCATCTATTTCTATGGCTGCTGTGGTGTACTGGCTAGCATGTGAGCCTGTGGCGCTTTAGGACCGGGTTCGATACAATCCTTAAAAAAAAAGAATTGCGAATTTCCCGGCAGCGGCCTGTTTTATAACTGTTAGACGTGATAATATATGATTAAAGAAAAAGGCATAGTGAGAAATCCAATTCTTTATTTTGGCTGGGCAATACTTGTAATTATGTTTTTAGGCAAAGGTTTGTATATCCTTGCTGTAGGAACTGCTACAGACGATATTATTACTAGCGCTGGAGGCTTTGCCCCTTTTGTTTTAGGAATAGTGGTTTTACTTATTGGTTATCGTTATTTTTATGGTAAAAGAGAAAAAAAAGCACGTGAAAAGACTGTTAACAAACTGTTATTACCAAAGAAGATTTTGCTTGTTATTGTGATAGTTTTAATCATAATATTTTTTGTTGGTATTTATAATCAAGGCAGTATCCAAGAACTAACTTGCATATATCCAAAAGAAATCGTTGGTTTGCGGTGTTGTATTTCTTCGCAAGATTTTGAAGGTTACTGTCAAGATGAAATTGATAACAACCTGTTAGCGTTAGATGAAGCTTTAGAACAAAATCTAACAACTAATAAGAGAATTTACTCCCAAGAATTTCTCTACTCGTTTATTGAACCACCTGATTATGTTCTTGTGAGAAATTTACAAATTGGAGGATTTAATATAGATTATAATTATGAAGCTTATGGTCCAAATTCTGAAAAAGACATCATAAATATAAAAGTATTTGCTGAAGAAGCTCGCATTTCTAATGAATATGATATTCAAAATAGATTTTTAGACGGCATAAGCAAAACGGCTTTAAGCCATTCTAACGGTTCGGTTTCGGAAAGAACAGTTTTTGTTAACAACGAGGGTAATCTGGGAACTATAATGAATTCGACCATTGAAATAAACAAAATTTTTTTACTCCAAAAAACGATTGTATTCGCAAATACAGAAGATGATTTTTATGTGGCTATGATTTTCATGGCCACGGAAAGCATGTTTGATTATGTTGAAGAATTTGATGCACTGATAGACTCTTTTAGATTTGAGTCATTAAGTAAATCTGTGTCAACAATTGAAAAAATTGAACTGCTTGAACCTTTGAGTTTTATGAACAGAGATGACCAATGCTCAAATGTTTGCTCTGATGTAAAAGATGCTGCAAGTTTTGATGTTGACCTTAGTAGAGGTAATGAGCAGTTATACTCTTTTGTGTGTTCATGTTTTGATAATTCTGACAAGTTAATTTCAGAACAAGTTCTTGTATTAAAAAGCATATGATTATTTGTATAAGAGCTTTAAAATAAACTTTTCGAACAACTTTGACTTATCGGACAAAACCGATATGAACAAGAAAATTACCCAAGCTGGTTTTCTAGCTTATCAGCTTCTGCTTGTCTTCGCATTATTTCGTACATTCCAGTCATAAATCCAACAACTTGCCAAGTTATTTCTTTTGGGACACCACTATTTTGTAAAAGCTCATCTACAGTTTCCGTGTATTTCACAAGTTCTTCATTATCTCGTTCAAAGGTCTCACGCATACCATTCATTAAAGGCTTGTTTCCTTCAAGACCGTCCCGGGTCAAGTCTCTAATATAGGAACGCATAGTAGCCTCGGTTACAACTGGAAGTCCTTCTGGTGTGTATTCTGCCATTTTAATCGTAATTGTAAAAAATCTCTATCTTTATAAATCTTTCCATTTTGTTACTACTGACAAGTTATTATTGGTTGAAAGAGTTGTTTATAAACCAACTAGCCACCAACTACTTCTTAACAGTTATTTTTCAATAACGGTATCCTTTAAGTGAATATTGACTTAGCAGTCCCAAAAGTATAGTATTGGGCGTTAAGGTAACTTTTGTTTGTCCATTACAATCTTCCCTGTCCGCTCATCAATGCTAAGGTAAAGCTCTGTGCCTTTGCTCCAGCCTTTAATGCGAGCTATTTGAGCAGGTATTACAATCGCTAAGCTATTTTTCATCTGTTGAACCTTAGGCATACCATACGGTTAGAAAAGGCAATATTTATATATTAGCCACGCCAGTAAAGACAATATTAAACGATATTCTTAGGGTTCGGCAGCGGCCCTCTTAGACAACTTTTTTATATCCCTTTCAGGTTGCTTGGGGAATGTCGTTTGTCAAGAACTCTGCGTATTTAACAATTGCTAACTTGTTCTTATTGGTTGCAGCGTACTTTCTTAATGTTTGGGTTGGCCGCTTTTTAGGACCTGCAGATTTTGGAAGATACCTTGCAATCATTGGTGTTTTTGCAATAATGAACGTTGTTCTTACAAGCGGAACTTCCAAAGCTATTGCAAAAGTAATTGCAGAAGACAAAAAGTTTGCAAGTCCAATAACTGCAGGATTGTTAAGATGGGGATTGCCATTGCTTTTGCTTGTTTCAGCAATCTTTTATTTTTTCATTGCAGAACTAATTGCAAACTTGCTAAACGACCCAAGTCTTTTGTTTAATATCAGATTGCTAACTCCAATCATTCCTATTTTTGGGATTGGCTCAATGTATGCAGGTTATTTTATTGGAAGAGAACAGTTTGGCTTGCAAACAATCAAGCTTATTGTTATTGCTATTTCAAAAATAGTGCTTGTAGTAATACTAACCTCTTACTTTTTTGTTGCAGGAGCACTAGCTTCTATTCCTCTTTTTGGATTGGCAGGAATACTTTTCTCGCTAATTTTTATCAGAGCAAACCCATTGAATAAAGTTGCTAAAGAAACTAAAGAAAAAATAGGCAGAATTATGGGTTTTCTTATTCCTATGACTGGCTTCGCGTTTTTAATGATGTTTTTCACTCAATTGGGAGTGTTTATCATTAAAGCAGGCCTTGGTGATGACGCGCTAACAGGTTATTTTGGAGCTGCCAAAAGCACAATGCAAATTCCAATAAGCATATTTTCTGCTGTTAGCGTTGTCTTGCTCACCACAGTCTCAAAATCTTACGCAAACAAGCCAATTAAAGAAACAAGAACCAATATCAAAGAAATACTAAGATACATTTTAATCATGTTAACTCCTTCTATTTTGTTTATAACAGCAACTTCTGTGCCTGCAATCAGACTTATCTATGGTTCTGATTATGTAGGAGCAGGAACAGCGCTTGCTATCTTAAGTTTAGGAATAGGATTGCTTATCTTCATAAATTTGCTTGTGATGATACTAAATGCAATAGGAAAGCCTTCATTTACTTTAATAATAGCATCTCTTATGATGGCAATCCATTTTGTTCTTGGAAACTTACTGCTCTCAAGAGGCATTGAAGGAGTTGCTATCTCTCTTGTTGTTGCTAATGTAGTTGGCTTATTGTTGGGATTGATTTACATTTACAAAAAACTTGGGAATGTTGTTGATATAAAGTCGTTTGCTAAAGTTTTAATTCTTACAGCTTTGTTGTCTTTTGCGCTCAGCAAAGTCAACATTCCTAATTCTGTTATTCTCCTTATTGCATGGTTCTTTGCAGGAATCATATACCTTGCTGCATTATTTGTTTTGAAAGAATTAACAATGAAAGACATCAATTACATAAAAGCAATTGTCAAATCAAAGCAGAAGTAAAATTTATAAACACCCAATTATTTCCAAATTTTAATGGCTACTGTTCTTAAAGCAATCTATAAACAGATAATGCTCCTCAGAGATTTTATCAACACAAAATTTTTCTTTAATGCACGCAATTACCAAAATGTCATCAGAACATTCCATTTGATTTTTTTCAATACAAAAGTTGTTGAGAAAAACACTTTCTGGATGGGAAGACAAACATTACAAACACCTTTTGATGCATGGATATTCCAGGAATTAATCCATGAAGTAAAGCCTGATGTAATCGTAGAAACAGGAACTCACAAAGGCGGATGCTCGCTCTTTTTTGCTTCAATGTGTGATTTGATTGGCAAAGGCAAAATAATCTCAATTGACTGGAAAAGATATGGAGAGCTTCCAAAACACAAACGCATAACTTACTTAACCGGCTCAGCAATTTCTCCTGAAATAATGAAAAAAGTCGAAAGCATGATAAAGCCAGGACAAACAGTAATGGTTTTTCTGGATGACGACCACACTACTAAACATGTAATGCAAGAACTCCGAACATACGGAAAATTTGTTACTAAAGGCAGCTACATGGTATGTGAAGACACTAATCTTCGCCATCCTATAAGGCCTGAATTTCCAGACCCAGGCCCAATGGACGCTGTATTGAAGTTTGCAAATGAAACAAAGGATTTCAAAATCGACAAAAGCAGAGAAAAATTCCTTCTCACATCAAACAAAAACGGGTTTCTTAAAAAGGTTAGGTAATTAAATAAGGCGTTCTAAAGTAGCTGTTGCTGCAGGTCTTTCTTGAAGCTGAAGTTGAGGTTCTTCCTGAATTGGTTGTGAATGAGACAAACCACGTTCAGCATAAACACTTGCTGGAAAACCAGGAAAAATTATTTTTGACCACGTATCATTACAAACAAATTGTCCATCATATTTACTAACAGCTTCAAGATCAACAATAAACGCTCCATTTTCTCTGCCAATAGGATGCGAACCCCAAAATTTTACAGAAACAACACCAGGTCGAGGATCAAGATTGCTTACAGTCATTGTATATACTCCATCAGATTCAACACCATCTATTAAAAGAGGCTGGTTAACTAAAAGAAGACCTCCAGAAAGTTCTTTAGTCGAAGACTCTCCTAATTCAACCGAAAGTTTTTCTAATTGAGCGTATTGTTCAAGAAATCCTTGAGGTATGTAAAGTCTCTGTAGTTCTATTATGCTAGCTTCTAATTTTTGTCCAATCATCTTAGCTTTTGATTATGGGGATGTCTTTTTAAAGTAGTACTATATACTACATATACAGCTATTCATAGAAAGAAGTTGTCGAGAGAAAGATTTATATAATCTATTTACAGAGGTATTCCACAAGGGGTGGTTTGTATGTTTGGGTTTCTTAAGAGGAAAAATATGTTTGATAAGCTAGACATATCTGTATTGGAAGAAAATAACCTGGAAAAAGAATTCAAAAAGCTAAGGAAATAACAGTTAGAAATATGATTAACTTAGTGCTACTTATTCTTTAAAATACCACAAAGTTTAAATAGTTAAACTTGTTTAATAAGTTAAACTATGGGTGATTTTATGGTTACAAAAGCAATCAAAGGCGTAGATGAGGAAACATGGAACAGATTCAAAGCACAGGCAGCTAGAAAAGGGATGGAAATGTCAGAATATTTAGGATTTATTGTTGAAGATTCAGATAGATATGATTCTCGGGAATGGTTGGAGGATTTGTTGGAGTTTGTGAGAAAGAATCCTAGTCCTTTAACAGACAAAGATGTAGCGCGTATGAACAGGTTTAGAAAAGGATTTAAAATGAGGAAATTTTAATGAAACTTGTTTTTGATACCAGCATACTGGTTGGTATTGACAGAAATAACGCCTCAGTGATAGAAGCTTTAAAGGAATTAGTAGTTGGGAACAATGTTATTTATACAACAACTTTAAATTTTTCAGAGTTTTACTATGGATACCTAAACAAACCAGCCAATTTTAAAGAACGAGCCTTAAAATTTCTAAACAAGTATAAGTTACTTACATTCACTAAAGAAAGTGCAAAAATACATGCAGAATTAAGTTACAAACAAGACAAGCAAGGAAACAAAGTCGGAGAGTTTGACCTATTAACAGCAGCAATAGCCATTGAAAAGAACGCTGTTTTGGTAACCACTGATAAAGATTTTGAAAAAATAACTGAGTTAAAAAAGAAAGTTATTACTGTTTAATATATCGAGTATATAGCAAAGCATATAAAGGAGTGCGAATTAGCCAGTATTGATTAAAATGACACTAAGTGATTGTCTTCATAGCGAGTACTAGTTCTGAGATAGTTAGCAGTATATTGAGTGATTGTCTTCATTGTAAGAAATAACACTTTCTTTAATGGCTGTAGTGGTGCAATGGTAGCACGTAAGCCTGTGGCGCTTATAGACCGGGTTCGATTCCCGGCTACGGCCCTATTAACAAATGCAGCTAAGGCTGCGGAGGAACAAAATGTCAAGAGATGCAGAATCTGATGGATGGGTAATAAGAGGTGCTGATAGATACGACGATTTAGTTGCTAGAGTGAATGTAGCATTAGGACGAGGAGAAGAGGTAAAAGCTCAAATACCGAGAGGGTTATTAGATTCGCTAAGAAGGTATCAGATAAACATTAGACAATTATCCAGAGAAGCAGAAAGAAAATCTGGCTTAAATGCAGCACTTGATGCTAATGATAAAGTGCTGGCTTCTAAAGCGAATGCGTATACATCACTTAGAGCATCTTATGGTAGCAGATTAAACTTCAGAGTTGAAGGTGACTTTATATGAAAACAAAACTTGACGAAATAATACTAGAAAACCTGCGTGGTTATCGGCATTGATAGTCTTCCTAAAACGCAAGGGTTATTGGTAGCTAAGAATGGACGTGCAAAAAAGCAGATAGATTCTGTTCTCTCTTTGAAAGGATTTGATATTCAAGAGATGAGAGCAGAGGACATACCAAGTCTTGTTGATCAGGAAATGTGGACATATTTTGGCTTAACCACAACAGAGTACTTAGCAGAATATCAGTTGGCAAACCCTCAAACCGAGTTATCTTATTGGGAAATACCTTGGAGAGACGGTCAATGCCTTTATAATCAGCCAATGATATGTGTTATAGGAAAAAGAAATTTAATTAAAAAAGAAATAAGTGCATTGGATTCAATAAAGGTTGCAATAGAAAGAAATACCAGAAATTTAAGCACAGCTGTTGTATCAGAGTATTTGAAACAAGAAAGTATAACTACTGAAAACATAACAATAAGACAACTTAGCGGCGAAGTAGAAGCATTAGTGATGAAAGGAGATGCAGATATGTGTGTGGAAATAGTAAGTAGTGGCACAACCGTGGATAACTATGGCCTTGAAATTTATAGAGATGTATTTCCCATAGATTTGGTAGTGGTTGCCAACACAAACTATATAAAACAATTAAGGGAAAGAGAGTAATCATGGAAATGAAAAACGCCAGAGGAACAAGAGATATTTCAGGAGAGGATGCAATCCTGAGGAAACAGATAGTTGGAACTCTGAAGAGCGTTTTTGAGCTTTACGGGTATAATCCTTTGGAAACACCTTCGCTTGAACAGTATGAAACACTTGTTTCTAAATATGCAGGCGGCGAGGAAATACTGAAAGAAGTTTTTAAATTAAGTGACCAGGGAAAACGCGATTTGGCTTTAAGATATGACTTAACAGTTCCGCTCGCAAGGTTTGTAGCAACTAATCCTACTTTGAAAATGCCTTACAAAAGATATGCGGTGGGAAATGTTTACAGAGACGGACCATTGAAAATGGGAAGATATCGCGAATTTACTCAATGCGATGTTGATGTTGTTGGAAACAGCAATATGACAGCAGATGCTGAAATGGTAAAGATAGCTTTAACTGCATTTGAAAAACTTGAACTGAATGTTATTACAAAAGTAAACAACAGAAAAATCCTTGATGCTGTTTTGGAAAAAGCAGGTATTAAAGATGAATCGTTTGAAACAGTTATTCTTAGCATTGATAAGCTGGAAAAATTTGGAAAAGAAGCAGTTGAAAAAGAGTTAGCAAGAAAAGGAATATCTGATGCTGTTACTTCAAAGCTAATGGAATATATTTCAATACAAGGAACTAATAAAGAGAAAATAGAACAATTGAAAAAAATAATTAATGAAGAATGCATTGGCTTGGACGAAATTGAAGAAGTTCTTAAGTTTTCAGGCAATAAAAACGTTGAGTTCGAAGTTTCTCTGGCTCGCGGCCTCACTTACTATACTGGAACTGTGTTTGAAGTTTTTCTTAAAAATTCAGAAATAAAGTCTTCGCTTGCTGCAGGGGGAAGGTATGACAGAATGATTGGACAATTTGCCCAAAATAGAGAATATCCTGCTGTAGGCATATCTTTTGGATTGGATGTAATTGGTGATTCGATTAAGCTTGAAGGCGAGGAAAGGGGTGCGAAAACAGTTGTAAAAGCACTTGTCATATCAATAAAAGAAGACAAGAACGCTTTGGAAATTGTTGAAAAGCTGAGAAATGAAAATATAAATTGCGATGCAGATTACACCGGAAAAGTCGGAAAAGCAATTGAATACGCAGACACTTATGGAATATCATACGTTATTTTTGTAGGCAAAAAAGAAGCAAAAGCTGGCAAAGTTAAACTAAGAGACATGGACAGCGGGAAAGAACAATTGTTGACTATTGAACAGGCAATAAGACGAATTCTTAAGTAAAGGTTTTTAAACGCATTTTAAGTCTCTTTTTGTTTATGAATGCACTAACTATTGACAAAATTGCAAGTGCCATTATGGTAACGCAAGACGCTTCAGAAGATTGTCCTGCTGAATTAGCGAGGGTTGCGAGCAACTATCTCTCGAAAAAAGAAAATTTGAGATATGAGAAAGAAGGATTGAAAATAAAACGTGAAAGGAACGCGTTGCACGAGTCAAACAATTGGGCAAAAAATGGAAATCGTGCAAGGCAATTATTACAGTTGGCAGAATCTGAACAACAAAATGAGACGCTTAACACTGCGATAAATAGATGGATAAAAAGCGATTATGGAGAAATTTACAAGTTAGCATGCCTTTTTTTAGAAGATGAAACAAAATTTTATGGTGAGTTAATAAGAAAGAAAGCTGACTACTTGAGGAATTTCAGTTTAGCAAACTCTTAGGAAGATACTGCCTTGAGGAATTCCTTTACATCCTTCTCTAGCTCTTCTTCAATGGACTCAAAAACAATCTCGTCATCAATTTTTCCGTATTGATGCGAGATTATGTTTTTCATACCTTTCGCGTCTTTTAGTTTAGCTGCCAAACTGCTGCTAATAATTTTATTTTCCAAGAGGATATTAAAAGCATCAACGTCATCTTCAGGTATTCTCAATTTTTTGCTCTTTATCACCAAAAAAGCCAAATCAGTTGCTGCCTCAACTATTTTTTCAACATACCTCTCACAAGCAGCCTTTTTTTCAATACTGGATTTATATTCATCTAAATCAGAAGGAACAATTTCCTTAAGCTGCTCTAAAAACTCGTTAATTTCAGATGTCTTATCAGCTATCCTTGTCATGCTGCTGCTCCAAAAATTTTCTCCATCCTAATAAAATAGTCTTCATCCTTCAAATAATTTATTGAAAAACTTATGTTATCATAATCACTAGTTTGATAGAGAACTTTATGATTTCTTGCAACATCTCTTTTTACCTTTTGCGGCAAAACACTGAAAACCTGAACATCAACTTTTTCCGGAAGCTGTCCTGACACCCTAATTCTGAATTTTGTGGCTTCCTTTAAAGAAAGTTCACTCCTAAAAACAACGCAAACATCAATATCAGAACGTTTAGTAAAAGTATTGTCTGCAAAAGAACCAAAAAGAAGCACTGCCTTAACGTTATTGCTGAGTTCATCATTAAGAATTTCGCCAACAGCTTTTTCAATTATCTTTTTATTATCCTGATTTCGTACTAACTTAAACTCATTCTCAAATTTAGCAAGTTCTCTGATAAACTCTAGCTTTGGCTTAATATCCCTACTTATTCTGTTTCTCTCAGACTGTGTTAAAGGAATTCCTTCTAACTGTTTCACTATTAATTCAATTTCTCTTCTACCAAACACTTTCCTGGCGTTTTTATTGGTTTTTAAGCATTGTTTAAGGGCCATAATAATCATCATTTAGATTATTATAATAAGAATCAAGGTTATATTTAAATGTTTTGATTTTGTGTCAATACCTCGTATCCAGAGTCAGTAACCAAAATTGTGTGCTCTGCCTGGCTTACTAAGCCTCTAGCTTGCTCTACTAATGGAGGGTAGCCTTTTACTGCGTTGAGCTGCTGCAGTTGCTTTAAGGCAAGTTCAACTTTAACAGGAGAAAACTTTTTTATCAGCCAGCGCTTTGCAAAAGGCAAGCTTTCATAAGTCTCAATTTCTGCAAGAATTTGCCGAGCAGTCATGTCCCTCACTGGCTTGTGGGAAAGCTGCATAAAAACTTCTGAATTAGTTGCTTCTTTAATTATGCCTTCTCCTGTAGTTGCGAAAGGCTCGATAGCAATTACCTGCCCAGATGTTAGTTCGTTTGGGTCGTTGTTGTTAAAGTTAGGAACAGTTGGCTTTGTATGCAATTCAAATTTTGCAATTCCATGGCCTGAAAGATTTCTAACAGGAGAAAAACCTAATTCAGTAATTTCTGACTGAATTGTTTCACCGATTTCTGACAGCTTAATACCAGGCTTTACTATCTTAATAGCTGCGTTCAAAGCATTTCTGGAAGCTTTTACCAATTCAGAATTATTTCCGCTTAAGTCAACAGTAGCAGCATTATCACCAGGAATACCGTCTATATGAGCGCCACAATCAAGCTTAGCAACTTGCGCTTCAAAAACTGTTTTGTCGTCATAAGGGCAACAGTAATGGGCTGCAGTGTGGTCAAGTGATATCTGAGCAGGAAATGCTGGCTTAGCACCCAATTCAATTATCTTTTGATCAACAGCATCGCAAACTTCAATAACTTTTGCGCCTTTTTTTATCAAATTAATTCCGTGATTTAACGCAACTGCAGATATGCTGCATGCTTTTCTCCACTTTTCAATGTCTTCAACCATAATTAAAAAGAATTCAGAGGTGTTTATAAAAATTTACTGTTTCTTTGACATTTCAGTATAGCCGCATTTTCCGCAGCTTGTTCTTTCTTTATGTTTTGCCATGAAATATCCAGCACCGCACTTAGGACAAAAAACATTTTTCCTTGTTAGCTTATCTTTTGCTTCGTAAAGCTTCCAAACTTGATTAGGCTTCTTAGGTTTCTTTGGTTGTTTTGCCATTATTTAGCGCCTTTATCTTCTTTTTTCTCTTCTGGCTTTTTATCGTCAGCTTTAGCTTCAGCTTTTTTTTCTTCTGGCTTTTCTTCAGCTTTCTTTTCAGGAGCTGCAGGAGTTTCAGGAACTGGAGCAGCGGATTCTTCTTTTTTCGCTTCTGCTTTGTCTTTCTCTTCCTTTGTAAGATGCCTGCTTAGAACCGTTTTTGATTCAAACTTGTTCATATCTTCTTTTGACTTGTAAACATTAGCTTTCACTTTTGCAGATTTGCTGCCAAAAGAAGTATTTATTTCAGTAACTGTTATCAAAGACTCTTCGCTCTTTAAAGCCTCTGCAATTTTTTTTCTAACATCAAACCTGCTTGGAGTTGCAGAGCCAAAACTTATTAAACCGTGAAGTTCTGTTCTTGCAAGCAAAGGCTGTTCTATTTTGTCAGAAAGTTTCATTTCCAAGAGAATCACCTTACCTTTATTGCAAAATCGCCATTCTTTGATATTGTTAGCTTTTTTGCAATTGCGGATTTTTCTGCGTTAATAACTGTGATACGTCCATTCCAGTTGGTTCCAAAATTGCTGTTTTTGCAAAGAGGGCAAGCTCCGGCATCAACAAGAATTTTGCAATCTTTACAAGCTCGTTTCATTTTTAAACACTATTTTTTTGCTTTTTTTATTTTTTTAGTTTCTTTTTTCTTTGGTTCTTCTTTAGGCTTTTCATCTTCAGTAAGCCATTCAAGCTTTCCAAGTCCTGGCTGGCGCATTGTAAGCCCTAATTTTGGATTTGCAACGTCTTTGTAGCTTATTGCAATAATTCTTGCTCTGCACAAATCACCAACTTTAAGAGAGCGTGTTGATGCTTTTCCAACAAGAACTTTTTCTTTGCTGAAACTTACAAAATCATCCATTGTCTGGGAGATATGAATCATGCCATCAATAGCTCCAATATTAAGGAATGCTCCGAAATCTGCTATGTCGCGAACTTTTCCGCTGACAATTTCCTGAAGCTCTGGTTTTAAAGTAAGCAATTCGAACGTGCATTTGTAAAAAGCAGCGCCATCATCAGGTATAATGACCCCTTCATGAACATTCAAAAGCTGCGAAACACTTATAACAATCCCTAAATCCTTTGAAATAAAGCCTTCGAACTGCTTCTCAAGCATACTTATAATAGCTTCCTCTTTAGGAAGATTAAATGAAGTAGGCGGAACTCTTACATGGTCTTCAACCTGAACACGGTAAAACATTTTCACTCACAAATATGCAGATACTGTTTTTGCCTCAAAATGATAAGGCCGCACCTTCCTTTTAACATTTTTCTTAAAGCTTTATCTTGAGTTGCTACAAAACTTTTATTATCAGCAATATCCATTATGGCTTCATCAGCTCTTTTAAATACTTTTCCATAATTGCCTGTAATTCTTACTTTAAACTTTTTTATGAATTGAATTGCCATTTTAGCTGCTTTTTTTTCCTTACCGCTTCTTCTTCTGCTATTGATAATCTTTTTTAACTCGCTAATTGTTTCAGGAACCACAACCAACTGGTAGTTAAAATTGCAAATTCTGTCTATTTCTGAAAAAATATCCACATTAAACTGCACAGGTATAAGTAAAAAATTAGTGTCCAGTATTATTTTTGTTTTCATGCAATAAGGATGTTAAAGTGAGTTTAATAGGTTTTTGGTATATACTGATATAGACAAAACAATATAAATCACAGCTTAACGCTAAAATTCATGGATGAATTTCTGGAAAAATTACTTGGAGGCTCATGGAGAAAATATGATTTAGGACAAGACGCAGAACTCATGTATCAGGATTCACCATATCCATCAGAACCTTTAGATGTCCTTTCTTTAATGTTTGACAAATTCGAGCTTGACAAGCCATATTTGAGTGCAAGAGTACAATGCCTTGAGCATTCAGATTCTGAACGTGGAGAATGTTTAGACTCTATCTTGATACGTGTTTATGCAAAATCGTTTCATAAAACATCGAATGTAACTAAAATAGTCACTGTTTTTTTAGACGGTGTATATGACCCATTTGAATCAGATCCTAGTATCGAAGATATTGCAAATCAAATGAAAGATGTTTATTTTAAAAAAACAGGAATGAAATTTGACGAAGAGTATCTCGTTGAACTTATATATAAGGCGTTGGACCTTGCTTTTGAAAATTATCGCTAAACCTCAACAAACTGCTGTAGTGTTTTGTTTTTTATCTTTGGCTTTATTGATGTTTTGATGCCTTTTTGTTTCAGAAGCGTATTGAGAAATTTGGTCGCAGTTCTTTTTGTGAGGATTTTGTCAAGAGCAGAAGCAAGGCTTTCAGGATTCTTTAAAGTCGAGTTTTTAAGAAGCTCTATCATTAATTCCTCATTGCTTTTCTTACTGAAAATTTTCTTAGCAACATCCTGCTCAAACAAATCTCTTATAAATTGTTCGCGGGCAGAAGAAGTGAAAGCTTTGTAGTCATGCTCTTTACCTATCAGCTTGGCAATGTAAGAAGGGTTTGACATCAAAATAAATTTAACAAGCTGCAAGGTTCTGGTTACATTATTGCTGTAATACTGCTTGTCAAGATTATTAACAAATTCAAAAAGAACTTTATCAAAACCTATAACATTAACACCATCCAAATTAATATTAGGAACAGTAGTTATCAAAAATTTTTCATATTCTGTCTCTGCGCCTATGTGCTCTTTAATAGTTTGCCTTATTTTCTTAACAACAGCAGCGCTGTTAAACTTTCTCATCAAATCAGAAGCTTTAGTTGCAATTGAACCAGAAACATAGCAGGCAACTTCAACGTGAGCGATCTTTGAAGTTTTATCTTGCTTTATTGCAACCATGTCGATAACACGGCTTCCAGCATTAATGTCTTTAATAGTGAAGAAACCTTTTCTGTTCAACCACAACTCAACAATTTCCTTTTCAGGACCCATAAAACTCACTAGTAATTAGGAGAATAAACGAATTTATAATTGTTGTTGTAATTTCAAAAATAGAAAGTTATAAATAGTCGTAATACCAAAAGAAATTTAGCAAAAAGGGTTATTTTTTGAAGTTGCATAAGCTAGCGTTGGTTTCTGCACTGTTTTTCTTGATATCTTTGGCTTCTGCTTCTGCATTATACGAGCAAACACAGTCTGGGAATATCACTGTTTTTGGCCAGCAATACATTAATTTCACAAACGGAATAGCTAACAGCGATTCCGGACACCTTTTTTTTTGACAACCAAACAGGAATTGCAATAAGCGGCATGACATCAAATGCAAATGGCCTTTTCAACATCACTGCTGTTTCAGCTGTTGTTACAGCAGGAATTGAACCGATAGGCCCGAACATGGACATCAATAAGACCCGCAAAGCACCACAAAATGGAAGCCTTACAACTTTTAGCGAGACTTTCTACACAGGATTTACAGCATTCCCATTATTCATGGTGAAAGACGGAATTGCAGTATTGTTAATTAACTCAACATATGCAGCATTTGTTGTTGACGGAATCAGACTTGACTCGACAACAGGCATTGCCCAAGAAATAAACATCAGCTATAGATACAATGCAAACGGCTCAAATTTCTTTGCAAACCCTCCGACCAGTGGTTGCGGTGTGCACACAACTGAAACAACCTGTTACGCTGCAGCAACCACAGGTGCTGGCTGCTACTGGGACTTCTGGCTTGAAATATGCAACGAAGCAACAGGAGGAGCTGGCGGTGCAGCAGTAGGAGGAGGAAGCGGTGTTGGCGGAGGCGGCGGAGGAGGAGGAAATGCAACAAGCAAATTTGCAAGCAAAGCCACAAGATTCTGGGATTTAATAGCTGCCGACGATCAAAAACTGTTCAGTGTAAAGAGTGAAAAAATCAGCGTATCGCTTTTAACATTCACGCTTTCAAAAGAAGCTGAAAATGTAGAGGTTACTGTAGGAACTCTAAAAACTCTACCATCCACAGTAACAGAACCAGAAATAACAGGTTACCAAAACCTTCAAGTAACCCACAAAAACATTGAAAACGCTGACGTAAGCTCTGTTACAATTGAATTTGATGTTACCCTTGACTGGCTAACAACCAACAGCTTGTCAACACAAAACGTTGCCTTGTACAGATACGATGAAACTGCAAAGTCATGGAACGGACTAGCAACAACACACCTAAGAAGTGATTCTGAAAAAGCATATTATTCATCAACATCTTCTGGACTAAGCTACTTTGTAGTAGGAGTCAAACAAAAAGCAGCTGTTGTAGAAGAAGAAGCAGAAAAAGCAGAAACATTTGAAGAAATAACTGGCGCTACAGTGCAAGACACAGGAATCGAAGAAGCTACTGAACCAGAACCAAGTAAAGGAGGGCTGCCTGCATGGTGGATGTACGCTGCATTAACAGGAGCAGTTATTGGAATTGCTATTGTTCTGGGCGGCTGGAAGTTCACTCACCAGCCAAAAACAAAAGTTTAAACAATTCTACCCTAAAACTTTTTATATAATCCAGATAGCCTGTAAAATATGGATGTAATAGAGACAATAAGAAGCATAGAAATCAGTGATGATTTTAGTCGATGGAAAAACGTTAATGAAGATGCTTACTTAACCAGCGCGTTTTCAATGTATTCTGAAGGGCAAAAAAGAGAATGGCTGGTGAGCTATTATAACAGCAAAACAGGAAAAATGACTTCATTCTCTGCTGATAATAAACAAGCACAGGAAGAAGCATTCAAAAAAGAAGAAACAATACCAAAACTTAAAACATTTGAAATTCAAATAAAAGATGACAAAGCCATAGAACTTGCGAATAAAATATTACAAGACGACTACAATGGAGAAACACTGCAGCGAACTGTGTTAGTGCTGCAAAAAATAAACACAGAACCTATTTGGAACATAACCATGATAACAATAATGTTAAAAGTAATAAATCTAAAACTGTCTGCAATAACAGGAAAAGAAATATCCCGCAAAGCATCAAACATTAATGACTTTGTAAAACATCGTTTAGATTCTTAAGAAGTATCTTCAAAAAACTTTTCCACGATTTCAACTGATTCCTGCTTTGTTTCTTCAGGAGTTTTTGGCTCATCAGTGTCAATGTACTGGACTGTTGAGCCGTGCTGCTCGAACAATCTGCGAAGCCACTCTGAAGAATAGCGCTCCTCAAGCTTACGCTGGAAAGCAACATTATCAAAAATAGAGTTATCTTTTTTTGTTCTTAAACCCAAGCGCTTAACAACTGTTTCAGGGCTGACTTTAGCAATTAACAGCAACGAAGGAGCATTGTTAATCGCAAGCCTGTTTCCAGGAAGCTTAAGCAACTCACTAAGTTGAATACGCTCCTGAACCGGCTGATAAACTAAAGAACTTGTTAATCCCCGCTCCTGAAAAATTAGTTTGCCGGCTTTAACTGCCGGAATTATAACACGCTGGTACAAAATTTCGCGGTCCAAAGAAAATGCCTGGGCTAAAGACCACGCTGAATATCGCCTCTCGCTTGTTCTTACAAGCTCTTCTCTAATTGCTTTTCCAACATAGCAAAACGTGGGTTCACAGGAAACTATTACACTTGCAGCGTTAATTTCATCAGCTGACGGGAAATTATTTTTATCACGGCAGTACTTTCTTAAATCCAAAGTATTCATTGCTTTGAGTTCAGCCCATTCTGACAAGCCATCCACTATTGTTCCTTTGCCAGAGCCATCCAGGCCATCAACCATTACAAATTTGCCTTTCATAAATCAATCTCCTTCCCGCCAAGCTTGGCAAGTTTTTCCTGAGTTTTAAGCTCTCCTTTAAGCCTGCCTAAAGAATCTCTCTCATCAAGGTAAACATAACGCATGTATTGCGCGAAAACAGGATGCACATTCTTAATCTGCCTGAACATTTCCTGCGCAACATACCTGTAAGAAGGGTGGCCTTGAGGAACACTTCTTAACTCTATTAGATGGAAAGCTTCACGCAAATTAAAAACAAAAAGATAACGAATTTTGTAAGCGAAAGGAACAACATACTGCGCTTCATGCGGATATTTAGCATGCAATTTATGATATAATTCTTCTGCTGCTTTCATGCATTCATGAAACTTATCCTCAAAACCGACTTCAGCCAGCTCAGGCGGAATATCATAGCCATGCGCTACTGTCAAAGCCTGTGGTATTTGAGTAAGCATACGATGACGCTGCAAATCACGGTATGCTCCATAATCTGATAACATATCAAAAGTATAGTAAGCTGCTTCTGCTGCCCTCATAGGTTTTTCGCGACGATTTGTTCTTTTTCCAATGTACTCTTCAAGAACTTTAAGACGCTCTTCTGTTGCCATTGCATTTACTTTTTCTCTTATTTGAGCCATTGGAAGATTTGAAAACTCGTATAAGGCAGAACTAACTATCTTAACTTCTGCATCTTTATCATAATCAATCAAAGCTACTGTTTCACCAGTTTCTGAAGTTTCATTTTCAAACATTTTGTTTGTTAGCTGCTGCATTCCTTTTCTGGTTTCAATAACAAAATCAGAAGGTTTTGCCCGCTTAACAAGAGAAGGAATGACCTTAGAGAGTTCTTCTTTCATCATTCTTCCAATTGAACGAACTTCTTCCAATTCATCTGACATTAACTTACTAATAAGATATTCAAAAGCCCGTCCATTAGCAGTTATGCCCATGTTAGTTAAGGTAGAAGCAGGCATGTAATAACGAAGAATATCCAATGCCTTGGCTTTAACAGAAGACTCGTAAGCTTTTTCAGCACGCTTAAGCTCAGCCTCATCGCTTATTTCAGAATATTTCTTTCCCTGGAATAAGTCAGCGTCTTCAATAGGCCATTGTTTTTTTACATAAGCTATCATTGGCTCAATTTGTTCAGCATAAGTATTAAGAAGCAATTCATTCACTCTTACGTATTCATCAGCAAATTCTGACCGCATAATCTTTGGTTCGCGAAGAAATTTTGTCTTGTCATAAATAACATACCTTGTTGATTTTTCCAACGGAGAGGTTAAACGAGCGCTTTCAAGGCGCTTCGTGGCTATATTAGAAATGTCTTCGCAGGCAATGTGCGCCATTCCAAGCTCACCAATAGAATCATCGCCGTACCCAACAAGAATTCTCTGAAAAAAATTTCGAGCTTTTTCCAAAGCAGCTGTAAATCCTTTTCCTTCGCCGCTTCCAACAGTATCTAATATTTCCTGGAATCCTGCATTAGGGTCTTTAACAAGCCTTAGAAAATTTTTACGCACACTGCTAATTGAACGGCTGTATTTGGAAAACAAAACAGCAACAACTTCTTCAGGAACCCTGTTAGTAAATGCATAAACAGGCTTGTCAAGATTAGTAAAATAAGGCGCAAGAATTTTTTTCTCTTCTTCTGTGAATGAATCAGTCATACTATCAACATGGATGAATGGAGTTATTATATATTTTTCTTATTCAAGTAACAACAAAGTCATCATCAGTAAAATTCCTAGAATGAATGCAGCAAGCTGCAATACAGATTTTTTAACTGCAACTTCTTTATGCAGCTCAGGAATAAGGTCAGAGCCTGCAACATAAATAAAGCCGCCAGCAGCAAAAGGTATCAAAACAGTAGTTATATTGGCAGTATATGAGCTGATTACTAAAGCAATTATCGCACCAACAATAGCCATTAAAGCAGTTATAAAATTGAAAAACAATGCCCTGGCTTTTGTAAAGCCTCCATGCAATAAAACGCCAAAATCGCCTATTTCCTGCGGGATTTCGTGCAAAACAACTGCAAGAGTAGTTGCTATCCCAACAGGAATACTCACAAGATAGCTAACAGCTATAATCAAGCCGTCTATAAAATTGTGAAATGCGTCTCCAAAAAGATTTGTGATTGCAAAAGGGTGCAAATGCGTTTTCGAATTAAGATCGTGATGGTGATGCCAGTCAATTATTTTCTCAAGTATGAAAAACACGATTATTCCCAATAAAACATATAAAGATATGTTTATCCCAAACCCTTTGTCTTCAACAATTTCAGGAAGCAAATGAATGAACACGTCTCCTAACAGCGCACCTGCAGAAAAGCTGACTAAGTAAAGCAGGATTTTCTTCATATTCTCTGTTTTTATTGAGATAGCTAATATGCCTACAAAAGAAATCAAACTAACCAAGACTACACTAGACAACGTATAAATCCAAACATTTGGCATATGAAGGATATAAAAGAACTTATATTAATATTTATCTAAAAAATTAATAATTTTTATGGTAACATTTATAAGTAAGTTAATAATAATGTTTGTATGGCGATAATAAGCATATCTTTAAACGACAAGATTTTGAAGGATATTGACGCTCTAAAAAGTGAGCAGGGTTTTGCAGGAAGAAGCGAGGTTATACGCGCAGCTGTCCGCTCCCTTATCTCCCAAATCAGAGATAAATCAAAACTTGTAGGCAAAATTGATGGGGTGTTGCTTGTGATGCATGATGACATTCACAGCGAAGAAGCTACCAAAATAAGACACAAATACGAGAGAATAATTAAAACACACATACACAACCAATTGGAAAATCACAAATGTCTTGAGATTTTTGTTGTAAGCGGAGATGCAGAGAAAGTAAGAGCGTTAGCAGACACCTTTGAGACCAGCAAGAAGATTGGATTTACAAAGCTTATAGTTTCATGATTAGCCAAACGTAAAGTATATAAAATAGTCTGAAGCAGCAACTTTATGATAATTGGCCTTACAGGAACAAATGCTTCAGGCAAAGGAACAGTAGCAAAATATTTAGTGGAAAAAGGGTATGAATACCATTCTCTGTCTGATGAGTTAAGACTTCTTCTGGAAAAAAGAAAAATTCCTGCTACAAGAGAGAATTTGATTAAAGAAGGAAAATATTATCGCGATGAACATGGAAGAGGGTATTTAGCATCTATTGTTGTTAAAAAAATCAAAGGGAAAAACGTGGTGATTGACAGCATTCGAAATTTAGGCGAAGTAAATGAATTAAGAAAGCTTGAAAATTTCCATTTGTTAGCAATAGATGCTCCTGTTGAAACCAGATTTGAAAGAGCAAAAAAAAGAATGAGCAGCAGAGACCAAAAAACATTTGAAGAATTTGTTGCAAAACAGAAAGAAGAGTTAAGAGGAAAAGGAAGCGAGCAGCAACTTATTGCATGCATGGAAAAAGCAGACTTTAAGATAGAGAATGATTCTGATTTGAAAAACCTTTATAAAAAAATCGAATCTACTCTTGAAAAGATAGAGAATGATTCTGAGTGATAAAAGCATAAAAGAAGAAATAGAGAAAGGCAACATAGTTATTGAGCCTTACAATGTTGAATGCGTTCAGCCTTCCAGCATTGACGTGCATCTAAGCGGCAAGTTTCTTGTATTCAACAAAGCGCAGCATGCTGTTATTGATGTTAAAGAACAGCAAGATAACTTAATGCAAAGCGTTGAGGTAAAAGATGACTCTTTCATATTGCACCCTGGAGAGTTTGTTCTGGGAAGCACAATGGAAAATGTAAAAATGCCAAATCACATTGCAGGACGAATTGAAGGAAAAAGCTCACTTGGAAGGCTTGGCTTGCTAATCCACAGCACTGCTGGGTATATAGACCCAGGATTTAAGGGAAATCTTACATTGGAGTTAAGCAATGTTTCTCCATTACCGATAAAACTATTTCCAAACATGAAAATAGGACAGATATCATTTATGCACATGAGTTCTGAAGTTGAAAACCCATACGGAAGCGAAAAGCTAAAAAGCAAATACCAAGGAAACGAAGGCCCAAAGCAAAGCAAATTCTACGAAAATTTTGAGAAGTAATTACTTCCCAGATTTTTTCCAGTTGTAAGAACGGAGTTTCTTTGATTTGCCGTAGCCGCAGCTACTGCAGGTTTTATGAGAGAAATGATAAGAACGCTTACCGCAGCGTCTGCAATATATCATATTCTTCTTTCCAGACTTCTTTCCCATTGAAGGGGTTCCTTTTGTCATTTTAAATCAAGTTTCCAATATAATAGCAGTTATAGCGGTAATAGGTTATTTAAAAATTTTACTCAGGGCTTATGAGAATTATTGCGTCTCCTCTTAGGAAAACAGTTCCCAGCTTCCTCGCAACCTCTCCATCATTGCGCTCTTCAGCATTCTCCAGAACAACGTTTACGTGAATATCAAACGCTTTTAGAACTCCAACATACTGCTTGCCGTTCTTAAGCTCGACAATAACGCGCTTATTCCTAGCTGCGTTCAATGCATCCAATGGACGTGCTGCTTCCAAAATAAATCACCTAAACGCATTTAAGGACGAAAACCCCATATATAAAGTTATTGTAATCCCATTCCAAAACACTTATAAATAAGCCTTTTCCTCTCAACAGCATGATAGTACAATCAAAAGGCAGAAAAAAAGTTTCTGCAGGAATGAAACAGTTTCACAGGAAAAAAAAACTGTATGATAAAGGCAGCAGGCCGACTCTTACAAAAACAGGAGAGAAGAAAACAAGGGTTGACAGAATAAGAAGCGGCGAGAGAAAGTCCAGAATACTAACAACAAACACTGTAAACGTATACATTCCTAATGAGAAAAAATTCAAGAAAGCTGCAATAAAAAACGTTGCTGAAAACCAATCTAACAGGCATTATGCACGCGCAAACATTATGACAAAAGGAGCTATAATAGAAACCGAGCTTGGAAAAGCAAAAATCACTTCCAGACCAGGCCAGGAAAACACCATAAACGCAACACTAATTTAATTTAATTAATTGTTTCTTCATTGATTCTGCTGCAAGTTCTTGCCCTTTACTGTTCCAATGCCCATCTCTAACAAAATAAAAAGAAGTGTCAAATTCTTGGCTTAAATCTAAATAAGAAATATTATTTTTTTCGCTGATTTCGACCAAAACATCAGTTAGCAAAGTTGATGATTTATTCAGATCTTCTTTCGAAGGCATAATCATCAAAACAAAAACCACGTTTTTTGAATCCGCAAGGCTTTTCATGCGTTTTATTATTTCCTCCATCAACTTTATTTTGTAAAGAGCACAATAACCATCTGGATTTACAAGCATGTCAATTTCTGGTCTGTCGTTAAAAAGATTATTTACTTGGTTATTCTTCTTTACAATAAAGTCTTCGCAGTCATTTATCTGAGACAAAAGTGTTGAGTTGCCAGAGTCGACTTTGCTTGGGCCAATAAACTGACGGAAATTATTAAAAGCGCGAAAATACAATCTCAATGATGGGAAAAAAGAAGCAAGCTTTTTTTTCTTTTTTAATTCAGGATTTAAGAAATAATCGTTTTCAATAAGCTGGTTTTCTGAGTCCAAACGAAATATTTTATTTCTGATGTTATCACCAAAATCATTGGCAGGAAATACAGACACAATAACCAGATCAGGATTAAAAATATCCAGCTCGTCTTCTAATTTTAAGCTTATTTGGTCTATACCATAAGCAATAACACCTCCGTTAATAACTTCAACAGGTTCTTCTGATTCAAGATTAAGCTTTTTTTCCAACTGTTTAGAGAAAGTATTTTCGAGCTGAGAAAATTCTGCCTCTATAAACGAGTCGCCATAAACAATAATTCTTTTTTGTTCTTTTAGCTGTTTAAATTCCTCGTTTCTAAAGCCAAAACTGTTTATTTTAACAAGATTTCTTCCACTGCCGTCTTCTTCTGCCATAACATGAATTTTCTCAGAATTAGGCATTAACTTATGTAAATAACGGTCGTCATATTCTATTATTTCATTATATTGAGGAAGAAAAAATCTTGCGCTAACGTCAATCATCAAAAGGAAGAACAAAATAACGAAAAAAGTCAGCGCTAAACTTTTAATAAGGTTTTTGGAAACTAACATAAGTTTATTGCCGTATAAGACATTTATAAATTTTGTTTTCTTTAACTCAAAACTATTTGCCAGTAAGCCAGTCAGAAAATGCGATTATGTTTCCAGTAACATCTTCAACTGTTTGTACAGCATCAAAACCTCCAGAATTATCATGCGTTGGTTCTGATTCAAAACCGCTATTGTCAAAGTTGTCTTCTTCTTTAACAAAGTTAGAGTCATCTTTTTGCTCTAAATCGCCAAAATCTCCTGGTGTTGTTGTACTTGGAAAGTCTTGTGGAGGAAAATCATTTAAATCGCTAGGGCCAGTTGGAAAGTCTTGTCTTATGCTTTCGTCTTGGAAATTGTCTCTATCAGGGAACTCCTCTCTGTTAAAATCCCCATCATCAAAGCTGCGGTCAAATTCCCTGTCAAAACCGCCATCATCCTCAAAGCCGCGGTCAAAGTCTTTGTTGAAATCTTTGTCAACACCTCTATCAGTAATATCACTATAATCATAGCCACTAAAGTCACGGTCAAACTCTTCAGAACCATCAAAGCCAGGATTATAATTATCAAAATCATCAGGGCCTAAACCATAATTAGGGTCTTCTTCACATTGTTCTGGAGGTATGCCTTGATCTTTACATTTTTGTAAAGGATCTCTAAAATCCGGACCAGGGAAATCAGGACCAGCACCACCGCCGCCATGTCCTGAATCATCAAAACATTCTTCGCGAGGAACACCTTTGCAGTGCTCTGGAGCATATCTCTCCCACATTAATTCATCACATTCATCTCTTGAAAGCCCCTCACACTCATTTGAACCAAAATCAGGTCCGCCAGGGCCAGGACCGCCTGGACCAGGACCACCGCGGTCCATCATCAAAGTTTCACATTCTTCTCTGCTCAAATCTTTGCATTCTGGAGGTGCAAACTTTTCAAACATAACCTGTTCACATTCTTCATTGCTTAAACCAGCACATTCAAGAGGCATGCCGCCAGGAACACCTCCATGCTCATGCATGAATTCAATACATTCTTCATCACTTAAGCCTTCACATTCAGGAGGAAAGCCGTATCTGTCCATCATATGCCGAGCGCACTCTCTCGGACTGGTAACGCCTGCATCTATGCATTCAGGAGGCATATCATCTTCAACCAATTCAGGAGCTTTTTCTATATTGCATTTTGGATCAGATTCAAGAAAAGCAAAATCTTGTTGTGCAAGCGCATTGCAATAGCTTAATCTGGATTTAGAAACTATCAACGCAATTCTTGTTTTTTCTTCCTCATCCAACTGAGTTTCTAAAGCAGCTTCAATATCTTCCCATCCTTCGCCCAGCAATAGTGCTGCTCTTCTTACTTTTTCATTTGTCTCTGTTTCCAAATCAGGCGCTATCTCTGCCTGAGCAGCTTTAGCTGCTGCTGTTGCCAATGACAGTGCTTCTTGAGCGCTACTTGACTTATTTTCGTCAACCATAACAGAAGCTTCTGCCAAGCGCTCTTCCTTAATCTCTAATGCTTTTTTGTCTTTTCCTCTCCTTGAGAAGTGCGAAGTTGAATGTTATCAACTATCTTATCAAAAACATACAAAGGGCTATCAGGAGTAATGCCTGCCCTGTCTTCAACCAAGAATTCTTCCTCTCCTTCTATTATTTCCTTTTCAAAATCATCGAAGTCTTCAAAATCCTCCTGAGCAGAAGTAAGTATTGAATGAACAGCAAAGAAAGTAATTGCAATCGCTATCAAAGAAGCAGCCACCATTCCATAATTCTTAATCGACTCCGAGCTAGCGCTGTTTTCCATACTAGTATAGTATTTTGGTACTTCTAGTATTTAAACCTTCCGGTAGTTATAGTATGCAAAACTATTTAAAATTCCTTCACAAATAGGCAACATAGGATGGAAAAAGAGGTTGCTGCAGTACTAGTAGTTTTCCTGACTTTGATACTTGTTTTTGTTCCTGATGCTTCCTCTCAATACGCAACTAAAGCGCAAGTTGAAGTAAACTGTTATGATACCGGAGAATTTCATATAAGAAACCTTGAGAGAAAAGGAGCTGTTTTTGCAATGGTTGGAAGATCATGGAAGCCAATCTCAGGAGAGTGGAAAAAAACAAAAGAACTGAGAGAGTTTCACTCTGAAGAAGCTGTTTTTCTTAATCCAGGAGCTTCAAGGCAGCGAATAATGGTTGGAAAAAGCAGGTATTCTGTTAACTGCCCTGGCTTTAAGTTCAGCTGCAAACTAATAAATGCAACAATAAATGCATGCTATAAGCGCGATGACACATTTTATGGGAGATTTACTGCATATAGCCTGAGATATGATAGAAAGAATGAGTTCAGGTTTGAACAGCCTTTCTTATTAACATATAAAGTAAAAACTGATGAAGGGAAAACACTTACTCACGCACCCCAAATACTAAGCCCAGAGTTTGAGCAAATATCCATGAGCAGAGTAAGACGCATTGGAAGCAACCGCTTTACTCTAAGGTGGAACACAACTTCTGAAGTAGACAAATTCACAGTTCAGTACCAGGATTGCGGAAACAGACTATACAACTTTTATGACACTCATGAATGCACGGATTTGCCTACATGCGCAACTGACAAAGGCTGTAAAGACAACGAAGAATGTGTTGATAATTTATGCTTGCCTATTTCCTGCGGTGAATGCCAGTATGTAGAAGACCACCAATGTAAAGACAAAGAATGTTGTACTAGCATAGATTGCGGCGAAGAAGAATATTGCAGTGAAAATCAATGCCTGCCTTTAGTTTGCGAATACGATGAAATTGTTTCTGATCACATTTGCGAAAAACTGGAATGTGAGGAAGATGAATATTTGTTTAACAGCAGCTGCATGAAATTAAACTGCGGCGCGAACAAAGTCTATGAAAATCATGTCTGTGTTGATTGTAAAGATGACGAAATAACCAAAAATAACAAGTGTGAAAAGCTAAACTGCGGATTTTTAAAAAGAGCAAAGAATCATGAATACATTAGCGTCTTCAGAGTGCTTTTTGGGAGATAAGCAAATAAACAGCAACCTTTAAATACGTTGTTCGTCAAATTTAAGTCTAAAAAAGAGGCTGATTAATGACAGAATATTTCTTAATAATAGCAGTTGTAGCGTTCGTTGTAGTTGCAGTGGTGGCTTATAAAATCATTCATGGATTGCTGAAGACATTGCTTATCCTAATAGCATTGATAAGCATAGTCTTAGGAGTGGGAGCTTTTTTTGTCGTGATGGATGCTAATGATTTAAAAGAAAAATTCGGAAGTGAAAAGAACTTGTTTCTTTTAGTTCACGAACAAGAGGTAATTTCTGCTCTGGAGTTCGATAAAGACGAAAAAAGAATGCAAAATCAACAACAAATTGAAAGCCACACTGACAAACTGAAAAGAGAAGATTATGCTGGAATTAGAAAAGGCTACTATAAAGTCATCGTTATTAATTCTGCAATAGTTGAAGAAAGTAAGATAAAAAGCAAAAATATCAGTTCAGAGAAACTTAACTCAGAATATGCGGAAGAAAAAGCGGAATTTTTTTCTGTTGTAGCAAATGAGCTTTTTTCAGACCCTGTATTTTTAATAAGCCAGTACAAAAAAGGAAATATTGAAATTCATGAAGAGACAATCATGTTCAAAATCATAAAAGTTTTGCCAACTTCAATGATAAAAACAATTGCTGACAAAGCAATAGATAAAACTAAAAGCATAGTGGTGGATAAAATTGAATAAAATAATCATTTATGCGGTTCTTTTTATTATTCTTGCGCAAAGTGTTTTTGCCGCGACTGTTAAAGTTGACAAGTGGATGTATTCCGGACAATCAATAACTGTGGAAGGAAGAACATTTATCATGTATAAAAGCGTAACTAATCAAGACGTAATTGCTGACTATGGCGAAGGGAGTTTGTTTATAACAAATAACAGTTGCCAACAAACCGGCAAAGTGAGAATATGCCTGGACAATATAGAGTATTATTATGATGCACTTGACTACAGAATGGAAATAAGAGCTCTTTCTTTAATTCCAGACCTAACAGTAACCAGAACTGCAGTTCACACAGAAGTTGAAGCAGGAGAAGGTACTACATTCAATGTAGAGATAGAAAATATTGGAGGGTTAGCGCAAAATCTTACTTACACAGATGTTTTCCCTGAAAACGTGGAAATATTAAGAGTAAACGGGGTTGTTAAAAAAGACAATGGAATTGTGTGGAAAAAGAGAACTATGGGAGTAGAATCAGAAAGCTTCTCATACAACATAAAAGTCAACGATATTATTGATAGAAGTTTTATCGGAAAACTAGAGTACTGGGATGGCGAAGACATGAAAACAATATGGACCGACGCCTTAAGCTTAAAAACCACGCACAAACTATTGCACAAATTCGTTTTAGGAGCTGACACAGGCATTATTGGAGGAAAAAATAACATCAGCCTAAACTTTACAAACAAAGAAATAATAACCGCAAATGTAAAAGCAGACGTATATATAGATGACGGCATAGAAATAACAAAAGCTCCTAAAGAATTTAAAAAAGTAGATGAAAGACACTACACAGCTGACTTAGCGATAACAAAATATCCTGGAAATCGCAGTATGAACATAACCCAAGGATATTTTTTTGAATTTAAAGGAACAAAGGTAGGCACGTTTGACATAAAAGCAACAGTAAAATACTCCACTAAAAATTATCCTGAACGAGAACTGTCAGACCTTAAAGAAAGCATAGAATTCACTGATAAAAGTCTGAAAGTAAGATCAAACTTTGAAGACCTCGAACTTGAAGCCAACCAAGCCAAAACATTAAGGATATGGCTTCAAAACTTACACCCCAAACTTTCAATTAAAAACGTTTTTGTAAGCCTTAACGGAGGAGGCATAGTAACGCTTCCTGACATTTTTGTTAAAAGATTTGCCCCGCATGAGCAAAAGAAACTAGTAGAAATAGATTTTTACGCGCCTAACATAACTTCGAACAAAGGATACACAATAGAAGCCAATGTCAGCTACCATACTGAATATGACGAAAACTTTACAAAAAAATTCAAGTTCACAACAACGATTAGCCCTGCAAAAGACATGACTATAACGCAAACTATAGATGCTCCAAGTCTTGAAAGCGGAGAAGAAACAACAGTCACAGTATCAGTGAAAAATCCTCGAAAAACAAAAATAAAAAATATTGTTGTTGAAGATACTGTTCCAGAGAATTTTACAGTTATAGGAAATTTCAGACACATTCTTACATTAGAAAGCGAAGGAGAACAGAAAGCTTACACGTATGTAATAAAAGCTCCCAGAGTCAATAAAAAAACAACTTATATTTTAAACACAACAATAACATACACTGAAGAAAACGCTGCTCAACAATTTGACAATCCAAGAGAATACAAAATAACAAAAAGCGGAACCATTACAGTGAACCCACAAGATTTCGAACTCACTGCAACAAGAACTATTGGAGCTGACATCTATTTGGGAGACAGATTTGAAGTGGAATACAAATTAAAAAATCCTTCTACTGACATTAAAGCTGAAAATATTCAATTAACAATTCCAATCCACTCAGAGTTTGACCTTGTAGGAAATGAAAAAACAATAAATGCAGGAAGCCTGCAGCCCGGAGAAGAAATAACAATAATATCAAAAGAGAAAAGAAGGGCGAAGAAAGCAGGATCTTACAAACTTGGCAAAACAAAAGTAACTTATTCTAACCAGTTTGGAGAAGAATTTGAAGTTAACGTAACTGAAAAAACAGTTAAAGTTTCAGATAAAACCAATGAAGAAACATTTATTTTTGTTACAAAAAGCACAATAGAAAAAGCGAACAATACTGATTATTTTGATGTAACACTTTCATTAGCCAGCAAAGGAAAATCGCTAATAACAGTGTTAGTTGAAGATGAAGATTTCAAAAAAGAAATAGCAATGAGAAACGGAAGCACATTTAACATAACTTACAAAAAAAGGATAGACTCTCCAGGAAAATATTCGCTACAACAAGCAACAGCATACTACGAAGATGAAGGCGTAAGTTACCTAACAGCATCGAGCAACCCAGAAATAGAAATCGTGGATAATCCAGTAATCACATTTCAAAAAATAGTGCCTGAAGCAGCCAATAGTTTTGAAAAATTTGACGTAGAACTAAAAACAAAGCCACTTGCCAAAGGAATTACGAACTTAACAATAACTGATGAAGAAACATTGCATTATGGCACACTTGAAGAAGAAATAATTCATAAATACCAAAAAACCTTTAAAAATTCAGGGGAAAAAGAATTGGAAGCAGCAACTGTAACCTACACTTATAAAAATGAAATATACGAATTAACTTCAGGTTCACCAACAATCACTATTGTTGAAAAAGCTTTGCTCTCAATCTACAAAAACGTGTCAGTCAATGAATCCAAACCAGGCAAAAAAATAGAAGTAACAATCAAGCTAACAAACAACGCAAACGATGAACTCGACATTTTGCTTGAGGACGGAAGCAAGAACTGGGATATAACTCTTGGACCAGGAGAAGAAAAAACAGTAAAACATAAAGTAAAAGCAAGCCAAATAGAAGCAGCAACTGCAAAATATACGTATGACCAAGAAGAAAAAAGCACAAGATCAAACACACCAGAATTTACACTGCTAGAAAATGGAAAGATTCTTAAAGAAAAAAACATTGTGAGAAGAATAGCAGATATGCTAGTCAGCATAATCACATGGCAACGAGGATAAAATGAGTGTTTTGGGAAAATTAAAGTTCTGGCACAAAGGAGATGACCTTGGACTTGGAGACGAGCTTGCCATTCCAAAAGGAAACCTGCCTACAGATGATCTTGGACTACAAAGCCCTGGACTTCCTCCAAGACAATCAGGCCAGCCAGAAATGCAACAACCAGAACCCAGAATAGAAAGTTTTGAAGGAGCAAGGCAGTATGCGCCGCAGCCTCAACCTCAATCTTCTTATGGATCTAATCGCGATCTTGAACTTGTATCTGCAAAACTTGATGCGATAAAAGCAAGCCTTGACAGCATCAACCAGCGTTTAGCAAATCTTGAAAGAGCAGCGTACGGCGAAGAAGAACAAAGAAGAGCATGGTAATTTTAAATAAATTCTTTTTAACTGCAGGCGCAGTAATAATAACTGACCAAATAATAAAACTTGCAGTTACATCACTTAAAATTCCATACTTGCAAAACACAGGCATAGCTTTTGGACTGCTTAAAGGAAACAATTTGTTGTTATCAGCGGTAAGCGCAATAGTTGCAATTTCTATAATAGTTTATCATAAAAAATTAGAAACAGATTTAGAGAAAATCGCGGTTTCATTAATACTTGGGGGAACTTTAAGCAATTTAATTGACAGACTGCTAAGAGGCGCTGTTTTAGACTACATACAAGTTCCATTCATCCCAACATTCAACATAGCAGACGCCGCACTAACAGCAGGAGCAGCATTAATAATAACAGGATATTTGATTCAGAAATTCAATAGCGCAAGATATAAATAGCAGCTTAAACTATTTCTGTGTATAATGAAAGTTAAAGTTATATTAGAGGAACAAGAAGAAGGTGGTTACACAGTCTATGCTCCATCTTTAAAAGGCTGTATTTCACAAGGTGAAACTAAAGAAGAAGCCTTGAAAAACATAAAAGAAGCAATCGAACTATATCTAGAAGCAGATGTGGATGAAGTCGTAGAGCATAATGGAGAAATGGTAACAATTACAGTATGAAACTGCCGCAGATTTCTGGAAAGGATGTAATCAAGAAATTACATAAAAATGGTTTTATAGCAGTAAGGCAAAAAGGCTCACACGTTATATTGGAAAAAAGAGCAGCAGATGGAACTATTAAAATAACTGTTCCGATGCATTCTACACTAAAAAAAGGAACACTTCTACGTATTATAAAAGATGCAGAGTTAACAAAAGACGAGTTTTATAAGCTTTAGCAAGATAAATTTTACTTCTTGCTTTTCTTCTTTTTCTTAGCTGCTTTTTTCTTAGAAGGCTTTGCAACTGTTTTCTCAACTGGCTCAGCAACAACAGGAACACTCATTTCAGTATTAGCCTTTACTGGAGATACACCAAAACTCAAAATCAAACCAACAAAGCTTAGCACTGAAATAGATGCGAGTATGTAACCAACAGGATTGTTCAAGTAAATATAAAGCTCATATGCAAGTGCTGTGATAAAAAACAAGCGCATCAAAGAAGACACTTTGACGCTATTAACCTTTACAATAGTAACCAGGCCAAGCAAACCAAGCAAAATAGCAAGAGTAAGCTCGATAGTAACAACAGGTTCAACAAGCGAAAGCCAAACAGAACCAAAAACAACAGCTACAACAATCAAAGCCAAAAAATAACGTTCAGACATAAACTTTGAAAAAGAGACCGACTATATAAATTTTTTTATTCTAAAGTAGTTAAAAACGATTTTTGTCCACGAGAAGAGACGAAAAAGAAAAGATGAAGGTTTACTGTCCGCCTTCATCACTTTCTTTTCCACAACCACATGTTCCACACATATTTGTTCACCTCCAAAATGGATAGTAATAATTAAGCTAGTGTTACTTATAAAATTTGTGTTTAAAATATAAAAAGAAGTTAGAACTCTTCAAACTCGTGAACGTCTTTCAAGTATCCTTTCTTCTTAAGCCATTGATATTGAGCACGAGTGTACTTGTAAAGAATATCGCCTTTTTTATCTCCGCCAAGCTCCCATGGCTCTACAAGAACAGTATCACCTTCTCTAACCCAAAGTCGCCTCTTTAAACGACCAGGGATTCTGCATAGGCGTTGATTTCCATCAAGGCAGCGAACATGCATCCTTGTTCCTCCAAGACGCTGGTCAACAACACCCAAAACCTGAGTACCGCGAGGAAGCCTGGCATGCCTAATCTCTGCTTCATACGCTTCACGCTGTTCTTCCTGCGCTTTCTTAAGACTCATGCAAAAACAACCACCGAGGAATGTATATAAATGTTTTGAAAAGGTTTTTATACTAACATTTTATTTGTGTTTATATGAAAAAAGGGTTTGTTGGAAAGAAAAGAAATATCAAATGGATTGTCATTGTAGTTATTGTTCTAGGCTTTGGGTTTCTTTTTTTGATGTCAAGCATACTGGCATTGACAGGAACAAGCATTAACGGAAACACAGCTCATATCAAGATAACAGGCATGATAACATCTGAAAGCCAGTCTTTTTTAGGAACAGAAACAGCTTCTTCACAGGAGATTGTAAGCAACTTAAAGAAAGCAGAAGAAAACACCAAGATAAAAGCAATATTAATAGACATAAATTCTCCAGGTGGAAGCGCTGTAGCAAGCGAGGAAATAGCAACTGCCATAAAAAGTTCTGAAAAGCCTGTTGTAGCTTTAATTAGAGACCTAGGAACTTCAGGAGCTTACTGGGCAGCAAGCTCTTCAGACAGCATAATTGCCAGCCCATTGTCAATAACAGGAAGTGTTGGAGCAACTGCTGCTTACTTAGAATTCTCTGAACTGATGAAAAAATACGGCGTTGGTTATGAACGCCTGGTTTCAGGAGAATTTAAAGATGCTGGAGCTCCTTTCCGCAAGCTTAGCGAAGAAGAAAGAGAATTGTTCCAGGAAATAATTGAACTTACAGGAAATTATTTTGCTCAAAGCGTAAAAGAAAACAGAAAACTTAGTGATGAAACTGTGGAAGCAATATCAAGCGGAAGAATTTACACCGGACAGCAAGCAAAAGAACTGAATTTAATTGATGAATTTGGCAACATAGAAAAAGCAAAACAAACAATAAAAGAAATGGCAGAAATAGATGAAATTAAACTTGTTGAGTATAAAGTTAAGAGACCATTTAATGTTGCAAGCCTTCTTTCCCAACAATCCGCAATCATTGGCAAGAACATAGGAACTTCTCTTCTAAAGAAAGAAAACGATATTTCTTTGACTTAACCGAAAATCTTCCGGTATCGACGGAAAATATTCAGTTTTTTCTTATTTTTTGAAAATCTTGCGATTTTTTTGAGCATAGTTTTATTAAGGAGTTCTTGCATTAACTAATCTTATGAAGAAAAGAGAAAGAGACTTAACCTGGCTTTATGTAACCATGTTTTGGACATCATGGGCCATAGTTGCAATTTGGATAGTTTTAAAAGCAATAGGCGTTATTAATTCTCCAGTTTGGCAAGAATTAGTTCCTTTTGTTGGAATTATTTTTGGAGCAGGAGTATTCTTTCAGATGTTTTTAGATATGAGAATTGATGTGAAAGGAATTAAAAAGAAAATAGGGCGTATGGATAGAGACACAGGGCATCTCAGGATTGATGTTGAAGTTCTAAAGAATGATGTTGGCAGCTTAAAACAAGATGCGAGTAGTGTAAAGACAAAACTACATTTTTAATTTCAAAACTTTATCAATATTAACCATTGGTTTCGGAAATTTATCGTAGTCATCCATTAATCTTGTGCAGGCTGTGTTTACAAAGCAGTCAATAAAAGTAAAATTTTCTAACTGGCTGAACTCAAGAGTGTCGAACGCTAAATAATGGAATTTTTTGTCAGGAAATTTTTTTTCCAGTGAATAAATTTGTTTCAGATAAGCTTGAACACCTATCTGGCCTGGCTTTACGCTAACAAGAACACCAATTTTGTCTGCATGCAAGAATTTAATTAGGGAAGCTTTCTCATGCTTCTTTATCTTATCAACTTCTGAATGATGCATTTTTTGCAATTGTTTTGAAAAAGGATTGTAAACATAAACATCTTTAGTGCTTCCAAGAAGCAAAGCTTTAGGATGAAATAATCCATCGCCAACATAAAGAAAAGCTTCTGTGAATTTTGGATAATCAAGCTTGAGATGGCTGCAGCCTAAAATCTGGCCTAAATGTTTTGCATGCGCGCCTTTTAAAGTTGCTACTTTTTTTCCTGCTGTCACTAATTGTTTTCTAATGCTATCTAAATTGTTGATAAACTGCACATCAGTAGCTACGCAAATGTTTTTTGGCAATTGCTTTAGCAATTGCTTTGATAACTTAATATCTACTTTAGCATGTGCTTCAACAAAATGAAGTTTCATAGGAAAATGGAATAAATTTGCGTTTATAAGCTTTTTCCAAAAGCTTTATATATAACGAATATATAGGTAATATATAGGTGATTATATGAATGAAGTTTCAACAATACAGCTTGAAAAAAAGGTTATAAAAGAATTAAAGAAAACGAAGGAATATCCCAGGCAAACGTATAATGAACTTTTGACACGCATGTGCGATGTTTTTGTTAAAGTAAAAAACAAGAATCAATATGATGAGTTTTTACACAAAATTCAACAGCCAAAGATGAAAGAACTTTGGGATAATAAGGAAGATGAGGCTTGGGAGCATGCTTAAGTTAGGAGATGTTATCCTAGCCCAAGTTCAATTTGTCGATACATTTGAAATAAAAACAAGACCTGCTTTAGTTCTTTTTAAGGAATATGAAAATATAGTTGTAGCTGGCATAACCAGCAATACAGAAATGAAAGGAGTAACGTTAACAAGAAGCGAAGACGCAATCAAAGATAGCATAATTAAACTTAACTACATTTTTACAATATCAGAAGCAATGGTTAAGAAAAAACTTTTTTCCTTATCTCCTGAAAAGAAAAAATTGATTATATCAGAATTTTTGAAAAAACTTAATAAAAACTAAAATGCCTGAAGAGCTAAAAAGAGTTTTCGGCTATTGGACAATCCTCGCATTGTCCATTGGAGCCATACTTGGAACAACTTTGTTTTTTGGAACACCAATTGTAGCCAAGTATTCAGGGAATTTGGTTATAGTAGCATGGATAATTCTGTCAGTACTAGCAGTTTACATTGCCGCTGTTTTTGGAGAATTAAGCTCAATGTTTCCAAAAGCAGGAGGTGCTTACGAATTCAGCAAGCAGGCATACGGAAAATTCATATCTTTTATTGTTGCATGGACTGCATGGCTTTTCGGAAGCATATCAACAGTAGTAATACTGATTGCAGCAGTTAATTCGCTAAATCTTGGTCTTACTGATTTTCAAAGTTTCTTGCTCGGAATAGGGCTTATAATTCTCCTTAATGTCATAGCATATGTAGGAGTTGAAGCCAGCTCTTTCATACTTTTATTATTAGGTGTAATAATGGTTGGAGTTCCTTTATTGATTATTGTTAAAGGCCTGCCGATAATAAATTTGGCTAATTTTCAGCCATTCTTAACGCATAAAGTTTCATCCATTTTTATAACATTGTTTTTCATGGCAGAAGCGTATTTTGGCTGGGAAGCTGCAACATACTTAGCAGAAGAAACTAAAAACCCCACCAAAATAATACCTAAAGCGCTAATCCACGCATCTTTATTGATAGGAATTCTGGGGTTGTTCGTCATAATAGTTACATTAGGGATAATACCTTGGCACCAGCTTTCTAACTTAAACGCTCCAATAAATGAAATAGCCGGCATACTTTACGGAGAATTTGGAAAAATGATTATAATGGGCGGAATATTCCTTGCATTAATGGGAACTGCTGCAGCTACTGTACTTTCAACACCAAGGCTTCTTCTTGCGCTAGCCAGAGACAAGCTATTCATGGGCCAATTCAAAGAACTGCATTCCAAATTCAAAACACCAGCAAACGCGATTCTCTTTCAAACAACTGTGCTCGTATTTCTATTGCTCCTTGGACTTGCAAACTATGTAGTACTTCTCGAGCTTCTTATACCAATGGGCGCTGTTTTATACATATCAATGATAGTTGCAGTTATATTATTGCGTAAAAAAATGCCAGAAAAAGAAAGGCCATTTAAGCTGCCTTTCATCAAACTTGGGTCAGCTATTGCAATACTATTTTTCATCACAATAATAATTGCATGGCTATTTACTTCTTCAGGAGCAAGCCTTACATTCCAGACAAGCCTTTCTTTAATTGCGCTTGGAATACCTTTGTATTTCCTTGTAGAACTTTATTATGATCCAAAAATGATAACTCAAGTTAATGATATTGCCGCATATGTCACGTTTTTTTTCCAAAAAATAACAAGAAACGGAGCTTCAACCAGAAAAAAAATACTTGAATTTCTCGGAGAAGACATAAAAGGAAAAACCGTGCTTGAATACGGATGCGGAGTAGGAAGCCTCACATTAAAACTAGTAGAAGCAGTTGGATCTAAAGGAACAGTTTACGCAACCCATTTTTCAAAAAATAATATCAAAATAACAAGCAAAAGATTAGAAGTTAAACAATGGCAAACAGAAAGCTGGAACTATGGAAAAGCACACATGATATACGACCCAGAACAGATGCACAGAGTTCACCCAGACATAGGATATGCTGATGCAGTGGTATCCATAGGAATACTCAGCTATGTTCAAGACATAAGAAAAGTCCTGAAAGAGCTTTACGCAATAATGCCTGTTGGAGGCAAGCTAATCATTGTTGAACACACAAACTTCTTCCATTTAATACCAAATGTTGAATGGCTTACAAAAGACAAATCAATCGAAGAATTGTTCAGAAGCGCAGGATTTGCAGTAAAAGTAAGAAAAGAAAAAGGAATCCTATGGAACACAGTATTTGTCTACGGAATAAAATTCACAGGAGAAACGCCTTACATTTAGCGACTAGTATCTGCCTGCCTTTCCAGCTCAAGCTTTCTTGCAATGGCGTTGGAAGCACTGCTTGAATTGGAAGCATTTGTTATTTCTTCTGCAAGAGTTTCAGAAAATTTCCTTTTAGAATTAAAAGATTTTGAGTAAGCGCCCTGAACCATATAACGCAAAGCAACATCAATTCTTCTCTGAGGAGCGCATTCAACAGCTTTAGGATAACGCGCACCGCCATATTCAATGCTGACGATTTCTTCGCGAGGAGCTGCCTTCTCAACTGCTCTCACAAGAATTTCAATAGGATTTTTCTTTGTTTGCCCTTCAATTATTGACAAAGCTTCTTTAACAAGTTTATAACTCTGCATTGCTTTGCCTGAAAGGGTAGAAGAGGATATTTTATGCTTCTTTCCTTTATGTCCAGCAATCATTAGCTTATTGATAAGACGCTCAACTATTGAAATCTTTGATTTGTAAAACTTGTTTTTCGCATACCTTGCGCCAGTGCGAGGAACAAAAACAGGCTTCAAAGAAATAAAATCAATCAATCCAGGATCATTTACCTTAATTCCTGTTGTGCTCCACTTTCCAAATGTTTTAAGTTCAACCATTTTTATCATTGAATTTTGCTTTTTTTATAAACCTTACGCTGACATTGCGACTCCGTTAACCAGCTTAAGTCCTTTTCTCTGTCGTATCTTCTCAGCAAGCTTGCCTTGCAATTCCATAGGAAGCTTCTCAAATAGCTGGTCAGAAACGTAAAAATGGCCGCGGCCTTCAGTTGCAGAACGCAAATCTGAAGTCAATCCAAACATTTCACCAACAGGCATTTTCGCTTTTACCGTAAGCTGGTTTCCTTCCTGCTGCATATCAAGAAGCTGGCCACGCCTGTTCTGAACAAGCTTAGAAAGATTACCCATGTAATCAACAATTGCTTCTATCTGAAGAACTTGAAGAGGTTCAAATATAACAGGAACTGCATTAAGCATAGCGCCTCTGAGAGATTCCCTCACAGCAGGCAGAACTTGAGCAGGACCACGATGTATTGCGTCTTCATGAAGCTTTGTATCCATCAGATAAACAGCAACTTTAGTGCAAGGTTCTCTTCCTATCGGACCATAAGTCATGACATCCTTAAATGCGTCAAGAACCATTTCAATAACTTCTCCAATGTGAACAATACCTCTGGTCATATCGAAAAGCATGTTTCCATTGAAAGTAGCCCTTACTTTACGGGAAACTTTGCTTTCCATTCCTGCTGCTTCAAGCTTCTGCCAGTACTCTGTTTCTTTCTTTTTGAATCTAACAGAAGGAATATCTCCTTTTTTCAACAAATCAGCAAGAGCATCGTCAAGAGGCGCTACTTTTATGTAGAACTTATTATGCTTGTTTGGACTTTTTCCTTCAAATTCGCCGCTTTCTTTTGTCACAGTTTCGCGGTAAACAACTATTGGCGGAGAAGTTTGAACTTCCACATTTTTCTCAGTCTTAATTCTGTTTTCAATTACTTCAAGGTGCAGCTCACCCATGCCAGACATCAAGTGTTCGCCAGTCTCTTCGTTAATTTGGATAACAACAGTTGGATCTTCTTTATTAACTTGGCGTAGAACTTCAACAAGTTTTGGCAAGTCAGAAGGGTTTTTTGCTTCTATTGCTTTTGTAACAACAGGTTCAAATATGTGTTTTATTTCTTCAAAAGGCTCCATTTCAGAATCACTTGAAACTGTTTCTCCTGAAAAAATTCCTTTTAAGCCAACTATTCCAACTATATTTCCAGCAGGAGCAGATGCTACTGTTTCCCGCTTAGCACCGTTGTAAACGGAAATCTGCTGAACTCTAACCTGTTTTTTGCCCATAATCATGTAAATGTCTTCGCCCTCGCGCAAAGTTCCTGAAAATAAACGTCCAGCAGCAACTTCTCCAGCGTGTTTGTCATAAACAATCTTAGTGCATACAAAAGCAACAGGACCGTTAGGGTCTGCTGAAAGAAGAGATTTACCTAATTCACTATCAACATCACCATGCCAGATTTTCGGAATACGATAAGTTTGTGAAGCAACAGGATCAGGATGGTTTTTTATAACCATGTTAAGAACTACCAGATGAAGAGGAGCTTTTTTAGCAAGCTCCTTAAGAGAATCTTCATTATCTGAACCATAAAAATCAATAATATCCTTAAAAGTTATTTTATTCTCCTGCATAAACGGAAATGAAACAGCCCAGTTATGAAAAGCGCTTCCAAAAGCAACGCTTCCTTTATTTACATCAACTTGCCATTCTTTCTTATAATCATCATCTGCTATTTCTCCGATAAGCTTGTTGACATGAGTGATTATTTTAAGCAATCTTTCCTGCATTTGCTCAGGACTTAATTTAAGTTCTTTAATAAGTCTGTCAACTTTGTTAATGAAAAGAACAGGCTTAACGCGCTCCTTAAGCGCTTGCCTTAAAACAGTTTCTGTCTGAGGCATAACTCCTTCAACAGAGTCTACCAATAAGATAGTTCCATCAATTGCACGCATAGCTCTGGTAACATCTCCTCCAAAATCAACGTGGCCTGGAGTATCAATAAGGTTAATCAAGTATTCTTTTCTTTCAAACTCGTGAACCATTGAAACGTTAGCAGCATCTATAGTAATACCTCTAGCTTGTTCATCCTCATGGAAATCAAGCTGCAAAGCTTTTCCTGCAAGCTCTTCTGACATCATGCCTGCCCCGGCTATTAAATTATCTGAAAAAGTAGTCTTACCGTGATCTATATGAGCAGAAGTGCAAATATTTCTAATCAAAGCAGGAGTTTCCATAGCTTTCAAAATCCTGTCAGTCATTTTTTCAACCATGTTAATCACTTGCTCCTAATATTTCAACACATTGCGCAACAATTCCTTCAACATTCTGAGTTGCATCAATATCACTTAAAGAGTTTTCAGCTCTGTAAAAATCGATGAGAGGCTTTGTTTCATTTTCGTAAACATTCAGGCGTTCCTTTATAATTTCAGGAGTTTCATCAGAGCGCTGGTAAAGTTGCGAACCACAATTATCGCAAACATTTTCCTTTTTAGGAGGAATATTCTTAACATGATAAATAGCGTTGCATTCTTTGCAAGTGCGCCTGCCTGAAAGCCTTTCAATAATAATTTCTTCTGAAGCTGAAAAGTTCAAAACACGATGAATTTCTGAAAAAGTCTTTAACGCTTTTGCTTGAGCTAAATTGCGAGGGTATCCATCAAGGAAAAAACCTGTTGAAAGAGTTGAAATGCTTGACTTAACCATTTTTGTAACAAGCTCGTCAGGAACAAGAGTTCCTGAATCAACAAACTCTTTTGCCTTCAGCCCAAGCTCTGTCTGTTCAGCAATGTTTTTTCTAAGAACATCTCCTGTAGAAATGTGAGGCATTTTGTAACGTTCAGAAAGCTTCTTAGCTACTGTGCCTTTTCCAACGCCCGGAGGTCCTAGTAAAATAACATTCATAATCATCACAATACGTGCTTGTCATAAACTGATTCATACTTTTGAATTTCTTTCTTATCAAACCACAAAGCCAGCTCGCGCTTAGCATCACTTTTATCAGATGATGCGTGAATTACATTCTTCACAGGGCCTTTATTGCTGTCTGCATGCTTAAAGCTCATGTGAGTGAAATCACCTCTGATAGTGCCAGGCAATGCTGATCTCGGCTCAGTATCGCCAGTCATTTTTCTAACAACTTCAATTGCGTTAACACCTTCAATCGCAGCAACAACAATCGGACCTGCAGAAATATAATCAACCATAACAGCTCTAATGTGAGCGCCTCTTCGCTTTGCCAAATCTTCTGTATAATGACGCAAAGCCATTTTTTTGTCAATTTTTGCCATTTTCAAACCAACTACTTTAAGCCCTGCATCCTCAAATCTAGTCAGAATCCTGCCTGTCAATGCTCTTTCAACGCCATCAGGCTTTATTATCACCAAAGTTTGTTCAATCATTTTTTAACTCCTCCCCTTTTTTCTTTCCAAGTTTTAGCAGCAATAGTCCACTTTAACTTTCTCGGAAGCCTGTTAAGCTTGAACATATTTTTCTCACACTTGTTAGAGCAAAAATTAACAGTCTTGCCAGTTTTTCTGACAAAAATCTTTCCAGTTCCAGGCGGTATATCATAACCGCAAAATCCGCATTTCATTTTCTTCGCTCATTCAAAGCTCTGGCTTCAATTTCTGTTTCCCGAAGCATTAAAATATCGCCAATACTAACAGGGCCTTTAACATTTCTTCTGAGAACTTTGCTCTCATCCCTGCCTTCCAAAATTTTGCATCTTACAAGAATAGCCTCGCCTCTTGTGCCTGTTCTTCCAAGTATGTCTTCAACCCTGGCAGCAACAGCAGAAGTAAATACAACAGCGCCTTTAGTCTCCTGTTTAGGTCTTGGCTGTTTCTGTTCCTTGTTAACCACTTTTTTTTCTGCCATCTTACGCCTTCATTTGATCAGTTATCTCTTTAACAAGATTCTTTGCATCCCCTTCCTGAACTATAGCAACACCTGAAGTAGAAACAGGCAAGCCAGCTGCAGCGCCAAGCTCTTCCTTCTTTTGAACCTCAATCAAAGGAATGTTTTTTTCCTTTGCAAGCAAAGGAAGGTGCATAAGTATTTCAGGAGGGCTAACATCTTTCGCAATAACCACTAGCTTAGCAGTTCCGCGCTCAATGCTTTTAGTTACTTCATTAGTGCCCTTTTTAATCTTGCCACTAGTTCTTGCATGCTCAACAGCCTGCAAAGCTTTTTCACTCAAATCATCTGCCATTTTTAAACCTCCAGTGTGACATATACGGTTAGAAACTAACCTCATTCAGGCAATATAGCCCTCATAAATCACAGGTAAAGAAAAGTGGATAAGACGTAGTATTTAAAGGTAATGGTAAAAGAATTAACGGCAGGTTTGGGTTTTCCTCACGTTCTCCATGTGATCCCACTTCCAACGCTTATACCCAGCCCAGCCACTACAAGTACTCCCAGATACCCATTCCCCCCAACTCTCACAATGACCTTCTATGCTCACACATTTAGCTGCCCAGCGACTATTCTCACCGCAATCAACATACTGAACCTCAGTCGTCCAGCCAGGAACTCCTGCTCCAGGGTAAGTGCTAGTGCATATCATAGGAAAGGTAGTTTGCACTGTATACCTTTTCTCGTCCGAACCATCACAATTGTAATCAAAACTTCCATCTCCTCTGTGAGTTCCAAAGTAAGCTGTCTGGCCTGGGAATACATCTGCATTGTCGTCATAACAATCACCAGCAACATCAGCGTAACCTGGATGGTTGCCTACGCAAACCGGATTTCCAACTCCAAAGAAATCTTCATCATTATCAACGTATCTTAACCTCCAAACATCTTTGTTACCATCATCGCAGTCAACATCTGAATTCCAACCGTCAACGTCTTGGTCAGCAGGGTCATTCTTGACGCAAACCTTAAGTTGCAAGTAAGGAGCATTAGTGCCTGCAACAGAACCAGCATTATCTATGGTTATGCCAGTTCCACTTGATGCTGTAGCTCCACCATGCGTAGATCCACCCCAGTCTGGATGTCCAGTGGAACCCCAACCAGCAGTTCCAGAGTTGCTATGTGTATGTTCTGGATCAGTTAAAGAGTGTGTGTGCTGTCCAACTGCCCTGTTTTCCTGAGTTGTAAGCGCAGTTCCTACTTGCGCGTTGA
>NZCN01000013.1 GCA_002688315.1 Candidatus Woesearchaeota archaeon
GCCAAATGGATTGTCTATCCTGTCCATGAATCTGAGCAGTTGACCTGGTATGAGTTTGCAGCTAAAAACAGGGTTGCGCACTCTACTAAGAAGCGGCTTTTGATAGGAGTTGTTGATGACGAATCTGACGTTTCATATTGGGAAGTGAGATGGATGCGTCCTTAGCAGAGTTTGTTGATTAATTAGGCCAACTCCGGTTCGTTAACACGAACTTCTTTCTTCTCCCCTTAACTTGTTAGAGGGGAGAAAAAAGAACCTAAGCGTAGCTTAGGCGGAGTTGGCATCAAAAGTTTTGTCCCAACAACAAAATATATAATAAGCGCTTTGCTTCTTTCATTAATGGCTGAGGAAAACAAGTTAGCACAACAAGTTCTTGAAATAGTTAAGCTTACTGGGCCTGTAATACCGACGCAGATCTCAAAAGAAATAGGAAAAACAAGCATATTGGCTTCTGCGCTTCTTTCTGAGCTTGCTTCCAATAACAGCGTGAAGATTTCTAATGTAAAAGTTGGGGGAACGCCTCTTTACTACGCTCCTGGACAGGAGGAAAAGCTGCAGGATTACATCAAATACCTGCATGAAAAAGAAAGAAAAGCTTACGAGCTTCTAAAAACTGAAAAAGTTTTGCGCGACAAGATACTTGAGCCAGTAATGAGAGTTGCTCTCCGCCAAATTAAAGATTTTGCATTTCCTTTAAATGTTCAGTCAGGAAATGATGTTGAAATATTCTGGAAATGGTATTTGATAACAAATGATGAAGCAGAACCAAAGATAAAACAATTTCTTGAAGCAGGAGCGGCAGTGCAAGAAGTAAAAGTACCAGAGCCAATAAAAGCAGAAAAGATAGAGCCAGTGAAGGAAGTAAAAACGCCAAAGCCGTTACAAGGAACTCAAAAAACCATTGAAATTCCAAAAAAGGCAGTAGAAACCATTCCAAAGCCAAAGAAAACAGTTAAGAAAGATTCTGGAGAGTTCGTAAAAAAGATAATGGAATATTTCAGCAACAGCAATATAGAAGTTTTGGAAAGAGTCGAAAACAAGAAAAAGACAGAAGCAGAATTTCTTATTAATGTTCCAAGCCCTGTTGGAAGCATAAAGTATTATTGCAAAGTAAAAGATAAAAAAAGCAGCAACGACGGAGATTTAAGCACAGCCATGGTCCAAGGGCAAAGCAGAAACCTGCCAGTTCTCTTTTTAACAACAGGAAAGTTCACTAAGAAAGCAACTGCTATGCTTGAAAAAGAATTCAGCAATATAAACGTCAAGAATCTTTAAAATGGGCGTTCAAATAACAGAACTTTTGGTAAAAAAAGAAGTTGAAATAGCTCAATTGAAAAACAAAACAATTGCAGTAGACGCTCCAAATCATCTTTACCAGTTTCTTTCAACAATAAGGCAGCGGGATGGAAGTTTGTTTACAGATTCTGATGGAAATATAACTTCTCATTTAATCGGACTGCTTTCAAGAACAACTACTTTGCTGAAGAACAAGCTTAAGTTGTTTTACGTATTTGACGGCAAAGTTCCTGAATTAAAGAGAGCTGAAACAAGAAAAAGGCATGAGCAAAAGGAAAGGGCAGCTAAAAAATATGAGGAAGCAGAGGAAAAAGGGGATTTAGACGAAATGAAGAAATACGCTGCTCGCACTTCAAAGCTAACTCCTGAAATGATAGAAGAAGCAAAAAAGCTTCTTGAAGCGCTTGGAGTTCCTCATGTACAAGCTCCTTCTGAAGGAGAAGCACAAGCTGCATACATGGCAAAGAAAGGCGATTGCTATGCAGTTGCCAGCCAGGATGCTGACTGCCTTTTATTTCAAGCGCCGTTGCTGTTAAGGAACCTGTCAATCAGCGGAAGAAAAAAGGTTGCAAACAAAATAAGCTTTCAGCAAGTTAATCCGGAAATAATCTCTTTGAAAGAAAATTTAAAACATCTTGGCATTAACCAGGAGCAGTTAATTTCTTTAGCAATGCTAGTTGGAACAGATTACAACAATGGAGGAATTAGAGGCATAGGTCCAAAAAACGGACTGAAAATAGTAAAAGAGCATAAAAAGCCTGAAAAAATATTTAAGGAAGTAAAATGGGATGATTATTTTGATGTTAGCTGGGAAGAAGTTTACGAATTAATCAGCAAAATGCCGACAACAGACAGCTACAAAATAAAATTTGAAAAAGTAGACAGGGAAAAAGCAATGAAACTGCTGGTTGACAAGCATAATTTCTCTGAAGGAAGGGTTGAGAAAGCAATCGCTGATTTAATCGAAGCAGAAGAAGGAAGAAAGCAGAAAGGATTGATGGATTTTGGCTAATCTTAAAAACTACCTGAAAAAAAAGTTCACAAAAAAAGAGTTAGCGCTAGTTAGAAACGCTTTTGACATAGTTGGAGATATAGCAATACTCGAAATTCCTCGCGAACTCAATAAAAAGCAGAAAATAATTGCAAAAGCAGTTCTTGACTTGCACAATAATGTAAAAGCTGTCTACAAGGAAGTTGGAGGAAGGAAAGGCAAACTGCGATTGCAGAAACTTCAGTGGCTTGCTGGGGAGAAAAGAACAGAGACTATTTGCAGGGAAAATGGAGTCAGCTTAAAACTGGATGTTGCTAAAGTTTATTTTTCTCCAAGGATAGCTAGTGAGCGGAAAAGGATTTACCAGCAAGTGAAAAAAGGCGAAAAAGTTTTGGTGATGTTTTCAGGAGCAGCTCCCTATGTTATTGAGATTGCAAAGTACGCAAATGCAACAGTTTATGGAATAGAAGTAAACAAAGCTGCCCACAAATACGCTGTTGAAAATTTAAAGCTAAACAAGATAGACGCTAAACTATTCTGCGGTGATGTGAGAAAAGTCTTGCCAAAACTAAAGAAATTCGACAGGATTGCCATGCCTTTGCCTAAAGGCGCTGGAAGCTACCTTGAGTTGGCATTTAAACATGTAAAACGCAATGGGATTATCCATTTCTATGACTTTCTTCCTGAAGAAGAAATACCATCTGCTGCAATAAAAAAAATAACTGCTTCTGCTAAAAAAGCTAAGAAGAAAATTAAAGTAAAGAAAACAGTAAAATGCGGTCAGTTAGCACCTCGCGCTTACAGGGTTTGCGTTGATTTTAAGGTTGTTTAGGCAGGTTTAAATACCCTAGTAAATCTCCTTTTTACGCATGTTATGACTGAGTGAACACCCTAAGAGGCTCTGCCTGTGACTGACGGAAGTAACTTAAGAGCATGCGCTCATTATTAAGAATTAGCCAAACATCTGCAAGTGTTCTTCGCTTTCTTGCTGTTCTTTTTCTTTGAGTTTTATTATAGCCTGCATAAAGTCTTCTGTTTTTATTATAGTGCGGGATTGTCTTATTGCGCAGTAGCCTGCTTCTGTGCATACTGCTCTCACGTCTGCGCCTGTGAAATCTTCCATGAACGAAAGAACTTTCTGTACATCAACATCTTTTAAATTCATGTTTTTTATGTGAATTTTGAATATTTCTTTTCTTGCTTCCTTGGTTGGAACAGGTATGTGTATGTGCCGTTCAAGCCTTCCTGGCCTGACAACAGCAGAGTCAAGCATGTCTTTCCTGTTGGTGCAGCCGATTATTTTTACGCCTGCAAGATTTTCAAAGCCGTCTATTTCAGCAAGGAATTGCATGAATGTGCGCTGAACTTCTCTCTCGCCGGATGTTCCTAAGTCTATTCGTTTTGCAGCAAGTGCGTCAAGCTCATCAATAAACACGATTGAAGGCGCTCTTTCTCTGGCTAGCTGGAATATGTCTTTAACAAGCTTTGCACCTTCTCCAATGTATTTCTGCACAAGCTCAGAGCCTACTATTTCTATAAAAGTAGCGTTAGTTGAAGTGGCAACAGCTTTTGCGAGAAGTGTTTTGCCTGTTCCAGGCTCTCCATGCAGCAAAATTCCTTTTGGAGGCTGTATGCCTGCTTTTCTGAACATTTCAGGCTTCTTAATAGGCAGCTCAACCACTTCGCGTATTTCATCGATTTGTTTTTTAAGGCCACCAACTTGTTTCCAGGGAACGTCAGGATTGTCAATTATGACAAATTTTTCAACTTCAAAATTATTTTGAATGGCTAGCTTTTCTATAACAACAAGGTTTTTCTGCTCGACAAGAACAGAGTCTCCTGCCCTAAGGCGTTCACAGTCTGATGAAATTTCAACTAGGAATTGGTTTCCGTTAGGAATTTTTATTACAGCTTTGTTTGCGTAAACTTCGCGGATTTCGCAAATCATTAAAGGAGCTTTCTTATAGCGATCAAGTTCATTGCGTAGCTTGTCAACGTTTTCCTTAAGAAGAGTGTTTTGTTCCTCAAGCGCGTTAGAGCTGGCAGTGTAACCATAAACAACATCGCCGAGTTTCTCAGAGTCCATTTGTTAAGCCACCGATTTGGTGAAATGTACGTCTTTAACAAGCACAGGAGGAGTCGTTACAGGCATTTCCACTTCCCATCCGAAAACTTGGTCTGGTTTGCTGCCGATAGCAGCAACGTTTTTCAGGATGTTCAGCAAGTTGTCGCTGATTCTTAGTTCTTTTACCGCGCCAGTAATTTTGCCGTTTTCAACCATAAACATTCCGTCTCTTGGAATTGTTGAAAAATCTCCATCAGCATAGTTCTGGAAGCGCGTATACCAGACATTTGTAACGATTAACCCCTTTTTCATGGTTGAAATAATTTCTTCTTTATTAAGTTTTCCGTTATTGAAAACAACATTGAATGCTGATGGCGAAATAAGCCCTGCATTTGCAGTTGTTTTAACATTGTGGCGTTTGGCAGATGACGTGTTGTGCAAGAATGTTTTCAGCACCCCATCTTCAATCAAAACGTTTTTTTGTGTTGGAACTCCTTCTGCATCAAACTTTCCTGAGCCATAACCATTTGGAAGTGTTCCGTCGTCTGTTATTGTAACGCTTTTGTCAGCTACTTGCTGGCCAATTTTGCCTGCAAGGCATGACAAATGTGATTCAACGTTAAATATAGAGAAAGACTCTCCAATTTGTGTCAGGATGTTTGAGAAAGGAAGTGGCTCAAATAAAACATCGTAAACGCCTTCTTTGCTTTGAACAGGATTTACAGCTTGTCGTGCAGTTTCTGCTGCTCCTGCTGCAATTTCTTCAGGGTTGAATCCTGAAAGTATTCTTGAATTGCAAACTCTGTGCCCTGAAGCATATTTGTCTACAAAAGCTCTTAAGGAAAAGTAAAGTTTTGTTGCTTTGTCTTCTGCTTCAATATTGTTTGTTGTAAGAAGGTATGAATTGTTAGACGACCATTCAAGCACGCCTGCTGACCTTTTTGAGCCGTTTTTTTCAGCAGCATTTAGTGCTGCTTCAGTCATGTCAACTGCTTTTTCATTTAAGTCAATGATTTTAGAATCAAATGTGTTTTCCAGCTCTTTGTAGTTGAAAGGGCCTTCTGCTATTCCTCCGTAATCGTCAGTAGGTGGTATTGAATTTGCAAATTTCATTATTCTTGACACAGAATCAGAAATTGCTTGCTCAGAGAAGTCTTTTATTGTGGTTGTCACCAATCGCTTGTTTACCGCAACAAAAACTTCTGCTTTGGCTGTAGTCCAGCTTTGGGTGGTTGCTATCTTGCTGTTTGCAAACTTAATTTGGGCAGACTGGTCTTCATTTATGTGCACTATGACATCGTTTGCTCCAGCCTTTGCAAATTTATCAAGCAAAGACTTAGCTACTGTTTCTTTTTCTTGCATCAGGTTCATTCTTTATTACCAAGAGTAATGTTTCTTATCCTCATTGATGGCCCGCCAAACCATACTGGAATTGCCTGCATTGGCTCTGCTTTTCCGCAGGTTCCTGAATGGTATTCCATGTTTTTTGCTGTTGCATCCACTGCACCCCATAAGACAGGAGTTGAAATTTCTATTATTGGAGCAAAAACAGGCTCGCCTATTTTTCCGTTTTCTATAATGTAGGATTCTGCTCCAGTGTATTTTGCATTTAAGCGTTTGTCATCAATATTCCATTCCATGAAGTTTTTCATGAAAATTCCGTGCTTGACTCCCTCAATAAGCTCTTCTTCAGAATGCTCTCCTGGAGCAACGTAAGTGTTTGCCATTCTCACAATAGCTTCTCTGTCAAAGCCTGTGGCTCTTGAAGCGCCGTTGCTTTTTGTGTTCATTGTGGCTGCAGTGTTTCTGTTATGCAGAAATTCGTTTATTATCCCGTTTTTCATAAGATGCCGTTTCCTTGCTTTCACTCCATCATCATCGTAAAGGTAGTGGCCAAAGCTTTCTTCAATTGTAGGGTCATCAAATATGTTAACAGCATTGCTGCCTATTCTTGTGTTAAGCATGTCTTGCTTTATGAATGTCTCTCCTGCCTGGGCTGCTTCTCTTCCTAAGATGCGGTCTGCTTCATAAGGGTGGCCGACTGACTCATGCACCATTATTCCTGTAACTTGAGGTCCGACAACAATGTCAATCTTGTCTTTTGGAGGTTTAATTCCTTTTTTCAAGTTTTCATCAGCTTTCAGAATTTCATTCTTCAAAAGTTCTGGAAAGTTGCGGTTGGTAATTTTGTCAAAACCGCCAGCATCTCCATACTGCCAGTATCTTTGAGCTGTTTTGCCATTATCATTGATTGTGAGGAAATACCATAAGTCAACTCTTGGTATTTTTGAGAGGATTTTAGTGCCTTCACTGTTAATAAAGTATTTTTCAGTGTAAAAGTCTGCCATAGAGAAGAATCTTCCTGGAACATCAATTTTAGTGGATGCGATTGATTTTTCGATGTCAAACAAAACATTAAGCTTTTCTTTGGGAGAAAGGTCTTCAAGGTTCACTTTCTGCTTGACTTCGTAATCAGCAGTTTCAACAGGCTCTTCAGACATGACAGCAGGTTCTGTAATTCTGCATGCTGCAGAAGTAACTTTCATTGCTTTCTCAATAACTTCTTTTATTTTTTCTTTTTCAAGCTCGTTTGTAGAAACAAAGCCAAAGCATCCTCCTGAATTGATTTTTATTCCCATACCCTGAACTCTGTCAAAGCCTGCCATTTGGGGAATTCCGTTCTTAAGAATAAACTCATTTGTCCTTGTTGTTTCAAGGCGAACATCAGCATACTTTGCGCCAAGCTTTAAAGCGTGATTAAGAGCAAACTCAGCAAGATCAAGATCCATAAGCAACGGATACACAGACAATTTATAAAGTTTTTGTGGGGAAAGTTATTTCCAGAACTGCCACCAAGATTTAGATTTTTTAGGAGTTGCTGTTTTTTTAGGAGTGGTTGACCTAGCAACTTTTTTGGCAATAGACTCTATGGCCTTTTCCATATTATCAATTTGTCCGATAGCCCATTTTGCATCTCTAACATAATTAAAAGCACCTTTAAATTGAACGTCGTTTATGCATTTTTCCTTTTTTTTGTTTAAGAAATGAGCTATGCTGTTCAGCCTTGAGATAATGCTATTTGGAGCTGAGTCATGGCCTACAACTTCAGCACTTCTGATTTTAATTATTGCACCTTGCTCAATTTTAGTATGCGCGTTTGCAAAGTATCCAGCAAATTTTTGGCTGTATAGGTGTGCTTCTTCGCCTAGCTCAGAAAGCTTTCCTCCTTTAGGTATTTCAATATGTTCTAGCTCGGTTTTCGCTTGTTGTAAGAACTCGATAGAATTTAGCAAAATTTGAGCTTCAGTTTCTTTAGTAGCTGTGGAAAACGTCTGAGTTGCCATAATCAATTAATGATAAAAAGGTTATAAAAACCTTTCTATCACTAAGGAAAAGCTTTCTCAATCAATGCTTCTTTGCCTTTCATTTGTTTTCTTATTGGCTCTAATAGTTTATTGACTTCTTCAGAAACATGAAAATGTTTCTGTTATTCCGAAAGATTTTCAGAAATTTTATGACGAGAAAAATACCATTGGACACTGGACATGTACGGATAGGATATATAAACCATTAATTCTTAACTGCTCGGAGGACACGCAAAACTCCTAAATTATGCTTTTCGATCTAAAAAGACGCGAAAAGCAATTACGGAGTTTTGCTAAAAAGTCCTCCTCGCCGAACTAAGAGATTTCTTCCAACAAGTGCAAGAAATCTCAACGTCTAGATTTGGATTTTTGGAGGGTTAAGAATGAAAGTTAATAATAAAAATATTCGTCAAGAATATAGAATACTTTACGGAGACACTGGTAGAAAACATTATGTTTTCACTAGGAAATTTTGGGAATTTATTCAAAAACAACTTGAAAGAAATAGATTCAAAACAAAAAGAGATCTAGCAAGATATATAGCAAGAATTGTAGAATGTAATACTCACGAAAGAACAATTGAGGGTTGGCTATATAACAACAGTAAGCCAATCATTGTTGAAAATTTCGAGAAAAATAGATATACTGAAAAAGGATGCAAACACGGATTTTCTTATTTTTGCTCTCTTTGTAGAATAAACAAGAAAAATACCAAAAATTGTCCTGTTCCTTTATTCTGGATTACCGAGCGAAAAGGTAAATTATATGTTTATGAAAAGTACTGGAAGGAATTAAAATATCAGGTAGACAATCCCTATAAATATGGCTTGCTTCTATCACAATTACGTCAGCAAATAAACATCGATTCAAGAACAGTAAGATATTGGAGAACCAATGAAGAACTTCCAAAATTATTCAGCAAAGACGAATTTTCATTCTCTAATCACAACCTGTATTTCTTAGGATTGCTTCTTTCAGATGGTCATATTAGGAATAATGGAAGCAACTTGTCATTTACGTATCAAGTAGGAAGTTCAGATATTTTTCAGGGATATTGGTATCCTCAATTTATTCAAAGATTTTTTCCTATTTTTAAACATAAAAAAAGAATGAGTAATAGTTATATTAGATTGGATAAAACTCTTGGCAAATTCCTATTTAGTACAAATATGTCATCAGTTTCTCCAATTTTTATGAAAAAATCTATACAGTTTGGTCTAATTAAAAAGAAAAACAAGAGCAATGTTTCCGGATATATTAAAAATATTCCTAAGAAAGTTCTCAACACAATAAATGGGCATCATGAATATTTTCAAGGCGTGTTTGATGGTGATGGTTGTTACGCATTAAACAGATCGTCGCACATTAATTTAGCTACTTCACCAGAACTTGATTATACACATTTCATTGATTGTTTACCTCTTGTTCCGACATCAATTCGAAATACAAATAATGCCTCGCCTTATTTCTCTGGAGATAACAGCCACGTCTATGCTATCACATTTGCTCCAGAATCTCTACATAACTTAGATCAAAAATACACAGCAGACGATATTATCAAACAACTAACTTTTTTAATTGACTCTGCACAAAATAGTATCAGGCCAGACAAGGTTCACAAGTTGATTAAAATAATAAAAGTAATAAGTTCAGAGAATTATGGGGAATATAGGAATTGTCTTCCAATTCAAAAAGAAATAAGAGATGCTGCCTTGAGAACAAGATTAAGAGACAAAACAAAATTATTAGAAAAAAGGTATCCTATTAAGAATAATAGATATCAACCATTTATGCCCAAATGGGCTGAAGGTATGTGTTCAAAAAAAGAGGCTTGGAATTTTTTCTCCAAAAAAGAAAATTTGGTTTTTAAAGTCAAAAATAATGATCTTACAGAGCTTGATTTTTCAAAAGGCATTCCAGTAGATTTTGAGTTTTAGCGTGTAACTTCAAAACTCTTAATCTCCTCAGCTAATTTTTGTGCAGTCTTATTTTTCTCTAATTTTTTTCTTATAGGTTCTAATAACTTATTTAGATGTTCAGCTACATTCGTTTTCAAATCGCTAGGGTGTAGCTCTTTTTTTGAAAACGCTGCCTCCAACTCATCGTAATTTCCAAATTCAACATTTCCGCCAAATTTTTCCGGTCTCTCGATTTTTACCATTTTAAAGCTTTCAAAAATTATATACTTACAATACTCTAACACAGGATTTTCAGTTACATTTCCTGCTGGACAATATGCTTTGCTGATTTTTCTTTTTATGTCTTCTTCAGAGTCGTTCATAAAAATGGCTGTATCCGGCTTGGATTTAGACATTTTAAGCTTTATTGCGCGCTGGGCAGCTTCTTTTACATCTGTTGTCGGCTCTCCTAAACCCATTAACATGTGATGGCTAACAATTACAGGTTTCCAAAATCCTATCTTTTCTCCTATTTCTCTAGCCAGCACATTTACCTTTTTTTGGTCCATCCCTAATTGAGTAATATCTGCTCTGAGATGGAATATATCTGCTGTTTGCATACAGGGGTATATCATCTGCGAAGCTTGCAGAACTTCTGATTCTGCTCGCCCCATTATTTCGCCAGTTCTTATTATTCTACTCACAGTGCTGTTTCTTGCAACTTGGAGAACAGTTTTCCAGTAGTCTCTGTTATTCAGTAAGTCAGAAGCCCAGACAAACTCTACATGCTTTAAGTCCATTCCACATGCTTTCCATACCTCAACATAATACTTGCCAACCTTTTGGATATTTTCAAGGTTTCCGCCCATCTTATTGTTAGCCCAGGCATGCCAATCTGCTACTAACATCTTAAAATGACAGCCAGCCTTAATCATCTTATTGATGTTAATTGTCCTAAGCAAGCCTTGCGCTATGTGGATGCTTGTTCCGGAAGGCTCAAAGCCATCATAAGCTATGGGGTTTTTCTTCGTTTCAAGAAGTTTCTTTAAATCTTCCTCAGTTATTATTTCCTCTCCTACTTCTTTTATCAGATTTAGTCTGCTTTGGACGTTCATAGTAGTAGTCACTTAAATTCAGCGATATAAATCTTTTTGTTTTTTGACCATTGGACACTGGACATATGCGGGCAACATATATAAAGGAGAAAGTAGAAACACTTGTCATGGGAACTAAGTTGATTAGCGTTACTGACATGTGTTCTTACAAGTTCTGTAAGCGTGGATTGTATCTGAAAAAGGTTCTTGGGTTTAGAGAGCCGCTAAAGCCTGTTATGCTATTAGGCAGCATCAGGCATAAGGTTTACGATGACGCTAACAATAAAGAAGAGGAATTGGTAAAACAGGTAACAAGTGACTTAAACAGGCAGGAGATAGTTCAAATGTTTTCAAATGCTTACAATGCTATTCTTAACAAAAGCGTTTACAATTTTACTCCTCAGCTTGAATCGCTAGAGATGGATAAGAATGAAGTTACAGAGCAAATGTGTGAAACTGTATCATTGCAGTCTCAAAACAGGGCAGATGAAATTATCAGCTTTTCTTCAAAAGAAAAATTGTTTGGGCAAGAGTTATGGGAAAAGCTTACTCCTAAAATACTATCTGAGCTTCGTATTAGCTCTGACAAATTAAGGTTGAAGGGAATTGTGGACCGTATAGAGGTTCATGGCAATGAGTATGTTCCTGTAGAAATAAAAACAGGAAAAGCTCCTTTTGAAGGAGTTTGGCCTGACCACCGCTTGCAATTATCTGCTTACGCGATGCTATTGAATGAAAAGTTCAAGGTTAAAATTAAGGAAGCGCTTGTAAAATATGTTAAAACTGACCAAACCAGGCAGATTGTTATGAATCCGTTCATGGAACATGAAGTAACAACTGCTGTTAATGATGTCTTCAATCTAATCGAGCAAAAAGATATTCCTGATTTCTGCGGAAAGAGCTACTGCAGCATTTGCAGCTTTGGAGATGAATATGAGAAGCATTTGGTAAAGAAAACTGCTGCATATTAGAAGAATTTAAATACAACAAAAAAATGCTTGTTCTGATATGGCATACAATTATTACGCGTTGTTAAACATTGAAGTCTTTAATAATTCTGGCCAGGATTATCTTACTGCGTTGATAATGGTATTTGCAGGAATAATTGTTCTCAAGCTTGTTAAAAATGTAGTGCTTCTTAGGATGAAGAAAATTGCCAAGAAAACTTCTACTGACATTGATGATTTTGTTGTGAACATGCTTAATCAACTGCACTGGCCTTTGTATTTTCTTATATCAGTTTACATTGCCTTGCAGTTTCTTGTCCTGCCTGGAATAGTTCAGAAGATTTTCAACTATGCTTTGCTTATTGGGGTTATGTATTACATTGTCAAGGCCATTACTGCAGTATTTGACTATGGAACAGCTAAAATCATTCGTAAAAGAGAAGAAAGTGAGAAAGAGCATGAAGCTCATGTAATCAAAACATTAGCCAGCATTGTAAAAGGAGTTGTATGGGCAGTTGCCATATTAATGGTCCTTTCAAATCTTGGCTTTAACGTAACAACTTTGGTTGCCGGCCTTGGTATTGGCGGGCTGGCTATTGCTTTTGCGTTCCAGAAAATTCTTGAAGACATCTTTAGCTCAATCTCAATTTATTTTGACAAGCCGTTCCAAGTTGGTGATTTCATAATAGTTGGAAAGCATCTTGGCGTTGTAAAGAAGATTGGAATTAAGTCAACAAGAATCCAGGCCCTGCAGGGTGAGGAAATAGTAATTTCAAATCGTGAGCTAACCTCAACAAGAATCCAGAATTTCAAGCAGATGGAGAAGCGCAGGATAGTCTTTGGCTTTGGCGTTACTTACGATACAACTAATGCCAAGCTGAAAAAAGCTGTTGAAATAGTAAATGATGTAGTAAAAAAGGCAAAACTTGCCGAGCTTGACCGCGTTCACTTCAAGGAGTTTGGGGATTTCAGCCTGAATTTTGAGGTTGTTTATTATCTTAAGTCAAAAGAATACAATGATTACATGGATACACAGCAGGAAATCAATCTCGGACTAAAAGAAGCTTTTGAAAAAGAAAAGATAGAGTTCGCATTCCCAACACAAACTGTCTTGTTGAGTAAGTGATTTAATCTAAAAGATAAACTTAATAAACACTAACTTCTATTGTGTTCTTGTTAGGGGTTTTGTATGGCTGATAAAACTGTTTTTGTTATTTTTGGGGTTACGAGTGACTTGGCAAAGCGCAAGCTTATTCCTGCTCTCTATAGTCTCAAAGCTAAAAATAGTTTGCCTGAAAACTGCAGTATAATCGGAGTTGGCCGCCAGGAGCTTACAGCAGAAGATTTTGGTAAGCTGCTTAACCAATCTGCCAAAAGTTTTATTGCTGATATTAACAAAATAAAATGGAATAAATTCAAAAAACAACTGTCTTACTATCTTATTGATTATCAGAATCAAGCTTCTTTTAGAAAATTTGCAAAGCATTTAAACAAGATAGATAATAGAATTTTTTATCTTGCTCTTCCTCCTGAAATGTTTGGACCTATCACTCAAAAAATGAAGAAATCAGGCTTGCTGAAAAGAAGAGGGTGGAAACGTGTTGTTTTCGAGAAGCCTTTTGGATTTGATCTTGCGTCTGCCAGAAAGCTTAACAAGCAGGTATCTTCTGTTTTCAAGGAAGAGGAGATTTATCGCATTGACCATTACCTTGCAAAAGAGTTTGTTCAGAATATACTTTTCTTCAGGTTTGCAAATGCGATGTTTGAGCGGATATGGAACAATAATTTCATTGACAGCGTTCAGATAACCATGGCAGAGCAGCAGGGAATTGGTCTTAGGGGAAAATATCATGAGAATGCAGGGACAGTGCGTGATATGATTCAAAATCATGCGCTTCAAGTGATGTCTTTCATTGCTATGGAAGCTCCTGTTTCAGTAAAGGCTGCTGACACAACCCCTGAAAAAGTCAGGGTTTTGAAGTCAATCAGAAAAGTGCGTCCAAACGAAGTAGTTGTAGGCCAGTATAGTACAGGAATTATAAATGGCCATGTGGTTCAGCCTTACCGAAAGGAAGCAAATGTTGCTCCTGACTCAACTACTGAAACTTTTGCTGCTATTAAATTTCATATAGATAATAAGCGTTGGGAAGGTGTTCCTTTTTATGTACGGACTGGTAAGCGGCTCGCGAATAGTTATGCAGAAATAAACATTCTAATAAAAGAAGTACTGTGCACTCTTTTCTGTGAGGAAAGAGAAGTACATCCAAATATAATAACAATAAGAATACAGCCTAATGAAGGAATAGCAATCAAGTTTAATGTTAAATCTCATGGAGATATTTCTGCCATTAACCCTGTTATAATGGACTTTAAGCATAAGACAACGTTCGGGTTTAATGCGCCTGAAGCTTACGAAGTCTTGCTTGCAGCAGTTATGGAAGGCGATAAATCCCTCTTCACAGGCTGGGCTGAGACAGAAGAAAGCTGGAAGATTATTGATCCTGTGCTTAAATGCATAAAAAAGAACAGGAAAAATATGTTAAGTTACAGGGCAGGAAGTTTTGGGCCTAACGAAGCAGATAAACTTCTTAAAGAGGAAGGCCACAAGTGGATTCTGCCGGAAGAGGTGTTAAAATGAAACTTGGTTTTATTGGGTTAGGAAGAATGGGGCATAATGTTGTTCTAAATTTAATTGATAAAAAAAACAAAGTTGTTGTTTTCAACAGGCATGCTGACAAAGTAAGAAAGATTGCTAGGAAAGGTGCAATCGGAGCCTATTCCATAGAAGAGCTTGTTGAAAAGCTTCCTAAGCCAAGAGTTGTTGTTCTTATGATAACTGCAGGAAAGCCTGTTGATAGTGTGATGAAACAGCTATTTCCTTTGCTTTCTAAGGATGATACGATTATTGAAGCAGGGAATTCCTGGTATAAAGATTCTCAGCGAAGATATAAGTTATGCAAGAGCAAAGGCATTAACTTTATTGACCAGGGAACAAGCGGCGGTCTAAACGGAGCAAGGTACGGCGCATCATTAATGATTGGCGGCGACAAAAAGATTTTCAAGCGCTACGAAAATCTGTTTAAGGATGTTGCAACCAAGGATGGCTATGCTTACATGGGGCCTGCAGGAGCTGGCCATTTTGTTAAAATGGTTCATAATGGAGTTGAGTATGCAATTGAAGAAGCTTATGCTGAAGGGTTTGAAGTTTTGGATAAAAGCAAGTATAAATATGATTATGAAAAAGTTTCAAATGTATGGAATCATGGCTCTATAGTAAGATCTTTTCTTTGCGAGACTATTCAGGAAGCTTTCAGAAAAGATCCTAAGCTAAAGAAGTTTACAGGAAAGATAGGCGGCGGAGAGACTGGAACTTGGACTTTAAAGACCGCTAATAGCGAGAGAGTTGAAATGGAAACTTTGAAGCATGCTTTGAAAAAACGCAAGCAATCTCGTAAAAAACAATCATTTGCAACAAAAGTTGTCTCAGCAATGAGGGCTGAGTTCGGCGGCCATGACGAAGCTAAATGACAAAAACTATTTTTAAGAAAAGCATTGAAGAGTTAAGCAAAGCTGCAGTTGACATCATTGTTGATGCAATAGCTAAACTTCTGCAAGAAAAAGAACAAGTAATTCTTGCAATACCTGGCGGCAGAAGCGTTGTTGGGATATGGAATCTTCTTGCTGAAGAGCAGCGGATAGATTGGAGTAAAGTTCATGTGTTCATGGCAGATGAGCGCGTTGTTGCGCCAACTCATAAAGACAGCAATTACAAGCTTGCTCATGATATTTTTCTTAGCAAAGTCAGCATACCAAAAGAAAACCTGCATCCTTTTTTCCCAGGTAAAGAATACAAATTTGAAAATCCTGACATAATAATCCTCAGTTCAGGAGAAGACGGTCATGTCGGTGCTTTATATCCAAACCATCACTCAGTAAAAAACGAATCAGAAGGCTACATTGAAATGGATGATTCTCCTAAACCACCTCTACACCGAATTACAATGTCAAAGAAAACAATGTTAACAGCAAAAACAGCATTGTTGCTTTTTGTTGGTGAAGGAAAGCGTGAAGCTTACGAGAAATTCAAAAGCGGAGATGAAATAGTTGAGTGCCCTGCTAGGTTAGTAAAGAAAATCAAGGATTCTTATGTATTGACTGATCTTTAAAGAAACATGTTGAACAGAAATCCCACTAATACTATCTGCGGAATAGTTACTATTGGCAACCAAATTGCAGCTTTCTTTCCTATGTTTGACCAGATTAATCCAATTTCAGTCATATCGGTGGTCACCCCTGACATAAGAAAAACAAACGAATTACCTAACGCTCCTGTTTGGTTGTAGATTTCAAATGCGATTGGCGAACTTCCTTCTGAGCAGACTTCTATGATTGTAGCAATTATTAATGTAATTGCGATTCCCAAAAGTGTTGGTCCTAAGAATTGATGAAAAATATGCACTGGAATAAATGCTCGCGCTGCTGAAGCAAGCAACATTCCAATCAGTATCCACCACAAAACCATTTTTGAAAGTGTCCATGAACCGTGCAACACTCCTTTGCTATCATTTAACAGAGCATTGAAAGAAAAAGCGTAAGCCTTCTTCCGCTTCTTTATATCTTTCCAGACAGAAAATTTTTCATCAACTTTAGCTGACTTTGCTTTTTCTATGAGATTCTTTTTGTCAAGCAATTGGAAAATAAAACCAGTTGTGATTGCGATTATTATGGCTGCTACAATTAGAAAGATTGCCTTAAAGCCAAAAAAGCTAAACAATAAAACCGTAATAACTATGTTTGCCCATGGCGCTGCTAGCAAGAAAGCAATAATTGCAGGCACTGAAGCTCCTTTTTTATACAGTTCTATTGAAATTGCCAAAATTCCGTGTGAGCAAGCGCTCATTATAAAGCCAAGAAAAGTTGCATAAAAAATAGTGCGTTTTTTGTTTTGTGCCAGATATTTTGATACATATTCGCGCGGAACAAACCGATCGATTAAACCTCCAATAAGCAAGCCCAACAATACAGCCCACCATATTAATTTGAAATAGTCAATAAATGCATCAAAGAATGGGTTGAGAAAACTTACAAAGTAAGATACAGAAACAACTAACAATGTTATGATTAAGATAAGATATAATCTTTCTTTATACCAAGGTGTTTTAATTCCTTTCTTGAACTTTTTAACGCAATTATCACTGCAGAAATAATATTTTCCAAAAGGGATTGTTCCTTCCATCCCACATATAGGATCTTTTGGCATTAAGTTAAATTAATTAACACCAATTATATATTTTTATTTAAATAATGCTATGATAGTATCAAATCCGCCAATAGACCATAGCATGTATAGTCCTAATGCGATAAGGAAAATGCCTGTGCCTAGCCTCATAAGTCCACGGTGTTCTTTTCGCCACTTTTCAAGCTGTTTGGATGCACGGCCTGTATAAACAAGGCCGATTATTACAAACAGAGGCAAGATGAAAATTAGGTTATAAAGCAACAGTAAAGGTATGCCTGCTGCAAGATCGCCTGATGAAAGCAAACCAAGAACAGCTAAGTATGGTGCACCTGTACAAGGTAATTCTACTAAAACCACGATAAAGCCGAGAAAAACAGCGACACCATAAGCAGCGAAGGGATGTTTGCTTTCCAGGGAACCCATAAGATTAGAGACCTTCTTGATAGTTTTAGCCCCGCCTGGCAACATTTGCAAGGAAAATCCGCGTCCATACCAGAAAAAATCTTTTATTTCAAAAAGCCCTGCAGCTATAGCTATGAGCGCAGCAAACCATTTGAAGCCTGTAGACAACCCAGTGCTAAAAGCCACTTGTAATAGGCCAATTCCAATAACAAGGTAAGTAACATATACTGTTGCTATGTATATGCCTCCTGCAAGCAGCATGTGGTTTTTATTCTTAAATGTCTTTGTCATATAAGCCAGAAGGAAAATTAGAACGCCAAATACGCATGGATTTATGCTGTCAGCTAACGCAGCAACAATTATTAATCCTATTGTTAGTTCAGCCATTATATTCTCTCAAGGTGGCAGTTGGCAACCGGATATTTCTGCCAATGTTTCCATGTTTTGGAAGCCAGTTAAGCGCTTTATCTCTTCGCCATCTTGTTCCAGAATCCATGTTGGCGTTTTTTCTATATCTTTTTGTAAGCATAGTTCAGTTTGCGGGTTTTCTCCGCGAGGATGGCATTCAATTTCACCAACAAGCTCAAAAGAAGAGCCAAAGATTGCTCTTTGGCGCTTGCACACAGAACATGTAAAAGAGCCATACATCTTTAAGCCGTTTTCTTTAATACAACTGGCAAAGGAATCAAATTCAGAAGAGTCTTCAGAATCCTCAGTATCAACTTGCTGTTGTGAACTACAACTGCTAACAACAAAAACTATCATAACAGCAAGTGCAATAAGATATGTTTTCATTTGAAGTCAATATTTAGCAGCCAAATTCCCCGCCTATTGGGCATCCGCCACTAGCTTCCCCTGAAAAAACTCCAGGTTCTGGTCCTGATGCAAAAAACTCTTCAGGATTTACTCCTGTTTCGCCGTCGTGGTTCCACATATTCCAATAATATCTCCATTCTTGCCAGCCGATATTTAGGTGTTTTACATAAATGCCGTTCTCTGCAAGCAGTTTACCAATTTTTCGCCCAGTCATACAACCGTGGCTGTAGCAGTATACGACGATTTCTTGTCCGTTAGCCTTGGCTTCTTTTTCTAATTCTTTGAACGACCCTACAATTCTGTCCACTGCGCCATAATCTGACTTATCCGGTGTGGCATATGCAGGAACATTGCGAGCGCTGATAACATGTTGTGTTTCGTATTCTTCTTGACTGCGTAAATCAACAATAAGGAAATTCCCATCTCCTATATGCTTTCTTAAACCGTGGGGACTCACAGAAACTGCATTTTCTGCAACATACCACTCTTTAATAAGATCATCCTGTGTTTTTGACTGGCTGGTTTTATATTCTACTACAGCAAATGCTGTTATTCCTCCTGCCAGAATTCCAAAAATAACTCCTAATAATATAATGTCCATATGTGGTTTTTTGTTTACTAAAGCAGCCATTTTATTACCTCGCTAAAATTATAAATTAGTTAACAGTGAAAAGGGTTTATAAATATTACGATTTCCAAGAGTATTATCATTTAAGGAAAAATTTTTAAAAGGGTTCTGTTTAGCTGAGCAGAGGTTAATACTATGACAGAACACGAAAAGCATGAAAAACCAAAAGAGCATGTAAAACATGTGGCAAAACATTTAGAACATACAAAAGATATAGCAAAGCATGCAGTTCATCATGACAGTGATGATGAAACTTTTACTGTAAAAAAGACAACTTTATGGCAGGGCATTTCAGGAGTTCTTGTATTGCTTCTTGCTATTTCTATATTTACAGGAGGTTTTGGTTTTGGAGGAGATTCAGGCAAAGATAATAATGCAGTGGTTGAGATTGGCGATTCTCCAGTAAAAGGAGATGACGATGCGCCTGTAACAATCATAGAGTTTTCTGACTTCCAGTGTACGTTCTGCAGTGTGTTTTATTCTCAAACACTACCACAGATAGAAGAAGAATATGTAAATACCGGTAAAGTGAAATTTGTTTACAAGCATTTCCCGCTGGACAACATTCACCCGCAGGCAACACCTGCCGCATTAGCTTCAGAATGCGCTCACGAGCAAGATAAATTCTGGGAATTCCATGATATTATTTTCGAGAATCAACAATCGTTAGGAGACGCTAGCTACAAGAGCTGGGCTATTCAACTGAACCTTGACACAGAACAATTCAACGATTGCTATGCCAGTAAAAAATATGAGTCAGATGTACGGAGTGATTTACAGGAAGGAAGCTCAGTTGGAATCCGCGGCACACCAGGATTCTTGCTTAACGGACAGCTCATTAGCGGTGCACGGCCATTTGCTGTTTTCCAACAGGCAATTGAAACAGAGCTCGGCTAATTTCTACTTTATCAATTAAACTAAATCTTTTAATACCAGGACTTATGACAATATTGCTATGAA
>NZCN01000014.1 GCA_002688315.1 Candidatus Woesearchaeota archaeon
CTAACCTGTACAGGGAATGTGCATTTTTCAGGAAGTAAAGTAGCAGGACTTAAAACACCAAAATAAGACAAAGCACTGATAACAACAAGAACAACAAGAATAGCCCAACCGTAAGTCATCAAGAATTCCATCGCTGCCTGAGCTTTTCTAAACATAAACATCAAATCACCTTTTTTATTATAATAACTAAAATCTATTCTATTTCTAGGAGTAGTTGTATTTAAATGTTTCGATTAATATAGTTGCCAGACAGAGGTAAAAAATAAGTAAAAATCAAGTTAGGCTGTTGCCCATTTTCTTGCTAAGTCCATTGCAACTTGCTCATCTTCTACACGGCCATAAGCCATAATGCGCTGCTTTAGACTTTCCAATAATTCCATTTTATCATTCATTCATACCACCCCTTCGCCTCATTACAATTAAGGGGTTTATATATTTTTCGCTGCTCTAGTTTAATGAATATTATGCGGACTAGTAGAAGTTTATTTTTGTTTCAGTAGCTTTTTCCAAAATAAGCTAAATTGCTTTGATTTCCGCACACCAAACATTTCCCTTTTTTTCCGCTAAGTTCTATGCACAGAGATTTTGCTTCTGTTTTCTTTATTTTTTCCTCGCATTTCTCACTGCCGCAGAAAAAGCCTTTTCCCATTTTCTTTTTATTAACAGCTGCTGAAATTTCTTTGATATTGCTTACAGACAAAATATTTTTTTGCAAAGAGTCAGCAGAATTTTTTAGGAGTTTTTGCTGCATTTCTTCAAGCATTTTTTTTATTGCTGCGTTTACAGAAGTTAGTTTAACAGTTTTTTTCTCGCCATTATCCCGCCTTACAATAACAGCTTGTTTTTTTGCTAAATCCCGCGGTCCTATCTCTATTCTTACAGGAACGCCTTTCATTTCCCATTCATTGAATTTCCAGCCAGGGTTGTATTCATCTCTATCGTCTAATTTTACTGTTATATATGCTTCTAGTTGCTTCTTTAGTTTATTAGCTGCGTCAATAACTTTTTCTTTGCTGTCTTCAAACATTATCGGGACAATAACCGCTTGTATTGGCGCTATGTTTGGAGGCAGTACTAAGCCGCGGTCATCACTATGCGTCATTGCAAGCAGTCCAATCATTCTTGTTGTAAAAGCCCAGGTGTTCTGCCATGCAAAGTCTTTTTTCCCGTTTTTATCAAGAAAATTAATGTCAAATACTTTTGCAAAATTTTGGCCGTCAAAATGCGCGTCAGGCCCTTGCGCTGTTTTGCCGTTTGGCAGCAAATATTCTATGCTATAGCTTGCTAGCGCTCCTGCGAACTTTTCAGCTTCGCCTTTTTTTCCGCTAACGCCTTTTAGTGCGAGAAGATTTTCAGTAACGTCTTTCCACAAAGTCATCATATCTGTTATTTCTTGCTCTGCTTCTTTTCTTGTTGAAAAAGCACTATGGCCTTCGCACCATAAAAATTCACGGGTTCTAATCAACGGTGTTGGGTGCTTGAATTCCCATCTTACTACATTATTCCACTGGTTGTACTTAATAGGTAAGTCTCTCCAGCTTCTTATCCATTTGGAGTATGACTCATACATTATGGTTTCAGAAGTTGGTCTTATCGCAAGCCGTTCATCGAGTTTTGTATGTCCTGCTTCTGTAACCCATGCAACTTCTGGTGCAAACCCTTCAACGTGTTTTGCTTCTTTTTTAAGAAGTTTTTCAGGGATAAATAAGGGAAAGTAAACGTTTTGAACTCCTAATTCTTTAAGTTTAGCGTCGATTTCTCTTACCATTTTCTCCCATATTGCGTATCCGTAAGGCCTGTACGCAAAGCATCCGGAAACAGAAGTGTAGTCAACAAGCTCTGCCTTCACAATCATCTGAGAGTACCATTCAGGAAAGTCATTGTCTTTCTTTGCAGTAATGCCCATATTTTTCTCTTCTTTCATACTTGTACTTGCAGTTGCAAGCTATTTAAATATTTTCATCTATATTTCTTATACCATAATTATTCTACTAAGAAATAGGTTTATAAACCGCCTATTTTTAGCTAATAACTAATGGTTACTCGAAAAGAACAATTCAGAAAAGCAGGAGCCATTCTTCTTAGCTGGCTCGGCAGCCATAAGCGGTTGGTTTCTTTAGTTATTGCTTTACTATTTGTGTTGATTGTGTTTATAGACATAATCATTCCTGCCACTATCATAATAACTCTGGGTATCATAGCTACGTTTTCCACGTCTTATAAGCGCTTTATTAGAATGCCGCCTGCTCTTGAGCTAATCACGTTCACAACAGTAATGGTTAGTCTTGCCTACGGCCCTGTAATGGGAGCAATTTACGGTGCGGTAGTTAGTTTTACTGCTGAAATTTTGACCAATGCTTTGGATGTTTTCATCATAAAATTCGTTCCAACCAGAGCGTTCATAGGGCTTGTAGCTGGATTTGTTTTTGACTTACTTAACGGAAACATTGTTTTCACAGGACTTGCTTTAACTATCTTATACAACGGGATAACACAGCCTTTGGATCTCTTGCTGGCAGATGTTGAGGTACGCTTGAAATCAATTTATTTTTTTATACTTAACGTTGGCTTTAATTTCATAATCTTCGCAATTTTAGGCAAAATTATGATATCATTATTAGGCATTAGTTAGGAAAAAAATTAATACAAGTATTCAAACAAGAAAATGATGAAGCCTGGCATGAATAAAATTGGGAAACGCATGAAGAATTCTTTTCTTGATAAAATATACAAGTGGAGCATGTCGCACAAGCGTTACGTGTTTATTGTTCTGATTTTATCTTTCCTTTTTATCCTTTACACAGAACAGATAAAAACTCTAATAATCTTGCTGGTTTTTGGGTTAGTGGCTACATTCACTACAACCTACAAGCGTTTCATAAGACTCCCGCCAGTGCTGGAATTCATTACTCTAACAACAGTTTTGACAACAATATTTTATGGTCCAATTACAGGCATAATATACACCATAATAGTCAATATCACTTCAGAAATAGCTTCAGGCCATCCAGATGAAATGATTCTCACTTACATCCCTTCAAGAACAACTACCGTGTTGTTTACTCACTTTGCCTACACTCTCGGATTAATAACCAACATTGTCTGGCTGGGTATTTGGAGTTCAGTTGTTTTCAACGCAGTCCAGCAACCGCTTTACATGTCATTAGTTGACGTTGAGAAACGCCTTAAATCACTGTATTTTGTTTTATTGAATATACCATTAAACATTCTTATTTTCAAGCTGTTTGGCTCACTTCTGTTCGCACTTATGACGGCAATTGTTTAGAAAAAAACGAGCCCGTTGGGAATTTCGACCTCACTGGGCGAAATCTACGAACGCCAGTGAGTATGTTCGAACCCAAACTAGCAGGTCCGAAGCCTACGGTGCTATCCATTACACTACGGGCCCATTTGTCTTGTTGAGACTTATTGTAGTTTTTAATACTTATTGTTAGTCTTGTCAGGAGTGATAACAATTAAAAACTCTTGTTTGCTACATTTTTATGATGTTTAAGTATAACAGAAAGTATCTGAGCGATTTGGCTACGTCTAAGCTTCCTTTTTTGTGGGAGAAAAGGATTGCTATTGTTTTAGTTATTGCAGCTGTTTTTCTCCTCTATTTGTTTCGCAATGTTATTGAAGTTCTAGTTGTCATGGCAATTTTTATTGCGATTGGTATTGTTTCTATGATGTACAACCGTTGGATAAAAGTTTCTTTTGGCTTTGAGCTAATTATGCTTGGCATAGTTATTACAGCAATGGTTTATGGAAGAATTCCTGCTCTTGTTGTTGGAATAGTTGCTTTATTTTTTGCTGAAGTTCTTACAGACCGCTTCACTTATTCCACTTTTATTTCTTTCATAGGAGTTTTTGTCATTGCCATGGTTGCCCCTATTTTTCAAAACACAAGCATTACATGGGTTGGCATTTGGATGACATTGCTTTACGACGCCATAATACTTCCAGGTTACATCTTGTTAGGCAGCAGCATCTGGAGAAGTTCAGTGTTTTTCATAACCCACATACTCTTTAATGTCTGGGTTTTTATGTTTATAGCGCCAGGAGTGTTCAGGTTATTGACTTAAAAAAATCATTTCTTTCCAAGCAACAATTCTATTGTAGAAACTCTTACGTCTCTTCCTTCCCTGTTTTTGAAATCTTCAGAGTTGGTGATAATGTTTTTTATTTCAACTTGTCCGTCAAGAAAGCGTTTGGTTGCGACTTCTGAAACGTCAACAGCCCTGCTTATGAATTTGCCACGAGCTTTTATTGTGACTTCTTTTGCGTCTTTGGTTGTAAACTGCATTACAACTGCAGTAACATAATTCATGAATGGCTTTAATCCTATAAAGACGTTGCTGTCATTCGTTGTTTCTCTAGTGTCCTGATCACTGATTTCCTGTTCTTTTTCTTCCATCTTTGTCAATAGTATGAGCAGTAGAAAAAAGACGGCATTTCAAGTTTAAATTCTTTGTTGTTTTCAGTAAACTTTATAACAGCAATAAAGTAAACACATATTATGTCGCATAAACTAGTGATTTTAGTCAGGCAGGATTTGAAGCTTCCAAAAGGAAAGATGGCTGTACAGTGCAGTCATGCTTCTGTAGAGTGTGTTCTTAAGAGCAACCGAAGATTGGTTGATGCCTGGAGAAAAGAGGGCGGCATGAAAGTTGTTCTAAAAGTTGCTGATAAAAAAGAATTGTTTAAATTCAAGCAATTGGCAAATGACAATAATCTGAAAAATGTTGTGATAGCAGATGCTGGCAAAACAACAGTGCAGCCTGGCACAATAACTTGTTTAGGAATAGGCCCTGATGAAGAAGATAAGATTGATAGTTTAACTAAAATTCTTAAGATGGTTTAGAATCAATAAATTTTAATCCCCGTTTATTTGCGCGAGGAGTTTGTCGTGTTCTGTTTTAAGTTCAGTGTATTTTTCTTCCATTCCTGCGTTTAACTGGTTGTGTCTTTTATCCCATTCCATTGTAAGAAGCCTCTTGTCAATTTCATTGAGTTTTTCTTTTAACTCGATTCGTTTTTGTTCACTAAGCTCTTCTGGTTTTGTTTCTGCTTCTTCACCCATACTAAACGCCCTCAATGTATATTTAGAGAAACTGTACAAAATCTGAACTTAAGAGTTGTTTAAATAGTTTGCGGTTATGCCGAGTGCTTTTTGTCAGACTATAAATCCAGCAAACACGTTTGTTGCGACTATCATCATTCCTCGGTAAACTAAGTGAGAAGCTATCATCAGCATGGGAATATATTTTACTCCTGCTTTTATGCTGCCGTTTTGTATGATTGAAATCATTATCGCTGAAAAGAACGATATTACTAGAAGTGCGTTAATGGAAAACGCCTGAAACACTGCAGGGTCTACGGAAATGTTTCCGAAGTCTATCGGTAGAACATTGGTTTCTGCTCCGCCAGATCCGCCTATTTTTCCTGAAATGCCTTGCAGCACAGTAAGAAACTGGAATGATAATGTAAAAAGGCCTGGTGCTACAAGAAGCACTATTATAGCCACAAAGATAACGTAAGAAAGGTTTGTTGCTGCCATTTCTGCTTTCAGGTCTTTTGTTTCTTCAATAGTGTCCACTACGCGGTCTATTACATCAACTGTTTTTCCTCCGCCTTTCATTCCTTCAATTATTAAGTCAAATGCTCTTCTAAGCATTGGCGAGTTATATTTTTCTGTAAAAGCGTGTAAAGCTTCTTCCACATCTTGGCCGGTCATTACTTTTTTAGCTGACAGCATGATTTCATGGGATAATATGCCGAACTCGGGTTTTATTGAACTCCATAACGCCTTTTCAAAAGGCATGCCTCCTTTGAGGTTTTCAGAAACCATTCTCAGGAAGTCAGGGAGAACTGCTTCCATCTTTTTTGTGCGGTTAAATATTTTTAAGTCAATGTAAAAGTATATCAGAAGGATTATCGCGAATATAAATAAAAGGTGCACTACAGCCCATAATACAAGCGCAAGAATAAATTGGATAAAGATATTTTGCTCAAGTGAAAGTATGTAATTCCAACCGCGAAAAATAAACATGAATCCTACAGGGAGTATGCTCAGCCAAAAAAGCAAGCCAAAGAGAGAGTAAGGAACATCTACAATTCCTGCTTTCAATAAGTAGCTTCTGAGGTGAGGTCTTATTCTGTCAAATACAAAAGCCTTGCCAATTCCTTCAGTTAGTTGGTTTATGGCCATTATAAGTCCACCATAGGCCTGGAAGCCCTAACCATAATGATAAATGCCAGCTGTATTACTCCGAGGAAAAAAAGTATTGAGAATAAAACAGGCGACTCAAATTTAATGTTCAAAAATCCTGAAATTATAAGGAGCATAGTAAGCCCTAATGAAGGCGCAACTGTTCCAACAATCATATAGAAAAGCATCAGTGAATTCAGTTTCTTTGAATATTTTTTAATTTCTATGATTTGTTCTGCTGCTATGGATTTAAGAGTTCCTCTCAACACGTTAGTCACTTCACTTCCTGTCTTCAGAACTGTGACCATCTGCCACAAGATTCGCTTGAATTTGTCAGAAGCATTATAAGTGCGGGCATTTTCAAGAGCATCTTCCAATGGAATTCCTGTGTCTATGTCATCAACAATTTCTTTAAAGTATTTTGCGCTAACTCCGTAACTTTTTGAAGCGTCAATAAGAGTGTTAACAAGCGCTGTTCCTGATTCTAGTTTAACAAGCAGGTAACGCCCTGCAAAAAGAACTTCTTTATCAATTTCGCGTTGCCTTTTCCTTATCGCTGCTTTTGGTGATTGAAGCATAAAAGCTAAAATCAGCACAAAAGAAATGGGAAACACTAAAATCAGCACAAAAAAAAGTTTTACTATTGCCATTTGTTTTGCAAACAAAAAAAAAGTCAGTATTGTAAGTGCCGATGCAGCATACAATGAAAGTCTAAGGGATCGTTTTACAAATTTATCAGGAGGGTTCTTATTATGAGCTATTCTCAAATTTGTTTTTATTGAAGGGTTTGCTCTTAATACAATATTTGTGAAGTCAATCATTGATTACCTCAGCTTAAACCTGGAGTTTTCCTGCATAGTATTTTGACATTATGAGACCTATCTTATGAACGTCATTTATGTTTTCAGACACAAGCCATTTAAGAATTGAGGTTTTTTTATCAAGGTCTTGCTTCATTTCAGAAGAAGTCATTCCTGTGTAAAGGTGTAATGTTTCAAGGGTGCGCTTTGCCTCATTAGCTTTGAAAAGCTTGTCTTTTACTACATCAAGCTGAAGAAGAATTTTAACAGTGCCTGTTTTATCAAGCTCTGCAATTTGCAGTGTTCTTCTTGTACCTGTTCTTCTGTTTCTGCTCTGAACCAAGACTAAAGATAGCGAGCTTAGAACTGCTTTCGGCATGTCTATTGGAGGGGTTGTAAGCCTTGTCACAGTTTCTTCTGCGTTATTAGCGTGGATTGTTGCATAAACGCTGTGTCCTGTATGCATGGCTTCAAAAAGCACTTCTGCTTCAGCTTTTCTTCTGACTTCTCCCATGATTATTCGGTCAGGTCTCATTCTGAGTGAATTTATAACTAAGTCAAGCATTGTTATCTGGCCTTTTCCTTCTGGATTTGGAAGCCTTGTTTCCATCGGCACCCAGTGCAGAGTGTTAGGCAAGGTAAGTTCTCTGGTGTCTTCAATTGATATTATGCGTTGATTTGCTGGAAAAAAGTTTGCGATTGCGTTTAATGCAGAAGTTTTACCTGAGCCTGTTCCTCCGGCTATTAGAAGTGAAAGCTCATTCTGGATAGCCAGCCATATGAGGGAAGCAGCCTCGTAGTTCATTGTTCCACTTTTTATCAAGTCAGTTATGCTCCATGGTTTTTCAGCGAATTTTCTTATGGTTATTGTGTTTCCTTTGCTGGAAATAGGATTTAGTGTTGCGTTAACTCTATCCCCGCTTTTCAGATGTGCGTCCATAAGTGGCTTAAGCAGGGTTATTTCTTTCCCCACATCCCGTCCAATAGTTGTGGAGTAATGCCTTATCTTGGCTTCATTTTGTATTATGACATTTGTTTTCAGCCATCCAAACTGCTTATGGTATACCCACACAGGGTCCTCAGAACTGTTTATAACTATCTCTTCAAGATTTGCGTCTTTAAGAAGAATCTCTATGTTTCCAAGGCCAACGTTTTGCTGTATGACTTGGCTCACTAAAAGCTCTGATGTTTCAGTATCTATGCCAGGAAAGTATTTTTTAATCAACACTCTTATTTCTTGCTTAAACTTATCTTTTATATCGCCTGTTTGTTCTGCGCTTATAGCACCTATGTTGACTCTCGAGATGAATTCGTCTCTTAACTTGTCGAGAATTCGCTGAGTTGTTTTGCTTATGTTAAGTATCGAAATGTTATAGATAGGAACAGGCTCATTTTCTTCAGAGTAGATGGTAACATCAATAATCATTCCTTCTAGTTTCAGTTTATATGAACCAAGTGTTTTTACATTTTCTTTGTCAGCCAATTATTAACACCTTCATCATAAAGGCATTTTAACATGTGCCTTTGAGCGTAATTTTAATTCCTTGATTTTTTTATGAATTCCAACGTTATCGCCAGCAAGCGGGAAAATCTCTGCAGCTTGATTTGGTTTCATTAATATGCGCCTGTAAAGTGTTAGTATCTTGTTTCTTATCATTTCTCTTTGCCTAAGGTCAGCTGGTTGCATTTTTACGTAGGCAGCTTTTATCTTTCTGTAAAGCGCGTTAGCCGCATCATAATCTCCTTTTTGAGTGATATTGTAAGCCTGGACTATCATTTTTTCAAGGTCTTCTATGGAATTCTTAAACAAGACTGTTCTTGTATTGTCTTGTTTAGAAAGAAGCTTCGAGTATTGTTCAATAATTCTTTCTTGAAGAGCTGTCTTTTTCTTTATGAATCCTGCAGGAAATTCTTTGAAAACAACATTTATATTTTGATAAGTATTATTTGCTGCACCAAGATCATCGTGTTCAATTTGGGTTTTCATATCTGCAAGAAGGCTTAACAGTTTTTCCACTTTGCTGTTCATTTGCTTTTCTGTGGTAGATTCCAAATGTTGGGAAAGAACATTATACACTGAGATTAATTTGTTTTGGATGATGAATTTTTCTTTCATAAAGCCGTGAGGCAATTCAGAGTAAAGCCTTCCAATATTTTTATAAGTTTCAAAAGCTGGTTGCAGTCTGCCTTCATCAAGAGATTTGTGAAGTTCTTTAAGCAGTTCTTCTATTTGTTTTGAATTTATATTAAATCTCGATCTTAATCTTTTTTCTCTTTCTTTTGCTATTTTTTCGAATATTTTAAGCACATCTTCTTTGAGTTGACGTTTTGTTTTCAGAAAACCTTGCGGAAGTTGCTCAAAAAGTTTCTTAATTTGCAAATAGCGGGTTGTAGCTGATGCAAATTGATTTTTATTCAGGTCCTGATTCGCTAGTTTCAGTAACTTGTTTATTTCTTTGCTTCCAGCCTTCATTCTTTGATTATTTATTTTGTTAGAGTAAACAGCTAAATCTCTGTTTAATTTCAATATGTTATTTTGCATGTCTGACTTTTCTGACAGGGATTTTCGTGAAAAAAGAATAAACATTCTCTTAAGTTTTGTGTAGTTGCTTTCGCCAGCTTCTAACTCTCCTTTTTCCAGCATACCATATGTTTTTTCAAGGAGCTTGTCCATAGTTGTTTCGTCTGCAGTTGACTCTTCCTGGACTTCTGAATATTGGCCTTTTGTTTTTTCAAGCAATTTTCGCATGCGGGTATGCAGTTCAGAATATGTTGTATTAGCCTCGTCAAACTTGTTGTTTTTCAGAAGTTCAGTAGCAGAGCCTATAGATTTTTTAATAGCTGCTATTTCATCCATTATTGATGTTTTGCTTTGTGGAGAAAGCTCCATTCTTGAAGTCAAAAAATCGACTACTTTTTGCAGTTTGCCTAGCAAATCTCCGCTAATACGGTCAAGAGCTACGAACTCTCCTCTTGATCTGCTTTCATCTGCAGTGTCAAGAAGCTCTAAAGCACCGTCCATTTCTTTTTTTATTTCCATATCTGCAATTTTTTCCTGGAATAAAGGTTTGATTTCTTTGCCTTTTGCCTTCTTTTTATCAAAAGTTGGCAAGATTAGATACGGTGTTGTGAGCTTATATTTTATAGAGAGAAGTTCATCTTCTTCAAGAAAAGTTGCCCATGCCTCAATCGTTTGTATAGGAACTTTTAGCTCTTGAGCTGCATCTTTGAAAGATATTTCATGCTTATCTTTAACAAGATCATAAAGTTTATCTGCAGCTGTTGTAATGCGTTTAGGTTTTGGAGGCATTTTCAATACATAATCTAAAATCTAATACAAGTTAATTTGTCAACATACTTTAATAAAGTTGTTAACTACTTTAGAATAAGAAATGGCTATTATTGCTTTTTATCTGCTTCTTTAGGTTCTGTCTTCTTTTCTACTGCTTTTTCTTCAGTTTTCTCGGTTACCGCAGGAGTAGCTTTTTCTGTCTTTTTGATACTGATTTTTGCTTCAGCAGTTGGTTCGGATAATGACAATTGAAGTTTTCTTATTTCAATAGCTCTTAGCGGGAATATCTTTCTAATACTGCTTTTTAGAGCATTTTGAAGGTTATGTGAAATTACGCTTTTCACAAGCTCGTCAAATGTTAGCTTAGCCACTTCAATAGCGATTGCTTCTCTTAATTTTTTCCTCATTAAGCTCATTTTTACTTTGCTTGCAGCTGCTCTTGTAACAGCAAAAGGCTTAACTTTCAAAAGTTTCCCATCAGATGTTTTGCATTCAATTGAATCGTCAAGTCTTTTAACACCTCTCCTGACAAGCCTTCTCAATTGTGAAGAGCTAGCTTCGTAGCCAATGACATTAGCAACTCCTTTGCCGTCAGTTATTTCAGAAATCTTAAATTTCAGGCTGATTCCTTGCTGTCTTATATCTCCGGTAAGGTTTGCAAGGTTAACTGTAAGGCGACTGTTCACCATAGATTGTGGGTCTGCAAGGTAAGTTTCTCCCAACAAGGCAGAATCAAAGGATTTTGTAGCTAAAATATTGTGCCACGACTTTTTCAAAAGTTTGCCTTTAACTGGCTGTGTTTTTACCATCACAACAGAGAATTTTAGAGTGGTTTAAAAAGGTTACGAAACTGCGTAGCAGTTTCTAACCTCCAAAAGCAAAGCTTTTGATAGGTTGCTGTAATGAATGTGCTTTTACTATACAGTATATAACAAATATTTATAAATCAAATGAAAACAGCGTATAACTATGGTTCTGGAAAAAACAGTGGATCAGGTAGATCAGCCAACTATTGCTGAAAGAATAAATGAGCTTAGCGATTTAGATTACCCTTCAATCAGAAAAGTTAATGAATTGGTTGGGTACATTCGAAGTGTAATGACAAAAGCTTCTCAGGAAGAACTGCACTTGCTGGAACAAGGAACTCAAACAGCAGAAGGGATGCTTGATGTTATGCTGTTAGAAAGAGGCCTTCCTAGAAATAACCAACAGGGACTCTATTCCGACCAATTTGAGCAAATAAAACCAATCTGGACATATCTTAGCTTAGCGCACAGGGAAATTTAACTTCAAACATCCAAATTCTTGACTTCAAGTGCGTGTTTTTCTATGAATTCGCGTCGTGGTTCTACTTCTTCGCCCATTAGAAGGGTGAAGATTTTATCTGCTTCTACAGCGTCTTCTACATTGACTTTTACTAAAATCCTGGTTTCAGGGTCCATTGTGGTTTCCCATAATTGTTTAGGATTCATTTCTCCAAGTCCTTTGTAGCGCTGCAGTGAAATTCCTTCTTCTCCTATTTCTTTAAGCAATTCTTTGAGTTTTTCTTCGTTGTAAACGTAATGTTCTTTTTTGTTTTTTACAACTCTGTAAAGAGGAGGCTGTGCTACATATACATAGCCTGCTTCTATCAACGGTTTCATGTACCTAAAGAAGAATGTTAGCAATAGTGTTCGTATGTGCGCTCCGTCAACATCTGCATCGCAGGTGATTATAATTTTATGGTATCTGGTTTTCTTGATGTCAAATTCGTTTCCAAGCCCTGTTCCTATCGCTGTTGCTAACGTGACTATTTCTCTGCTGTTGAATATTTTGTGGAGTCTTGCTTTCTCAACATTCAAAATCTTGCCTCTTAAAGGAAGTATTGCCTGGAATTCTTTGTTTCGTCCTTGTTTGCTTGAGCCTCCTGCGCTGTCTCCTTCAACAACGTAAATCTCACATTCCGCAGGGTTAGTATTAGAGCAGTCAGCTAGCTTTCCAGGAAGGCTTCCTGAGCTTAAAGCTGTTTTTCTTCTTGTCAAGTCTCGTGCACGCCTGGCTGCCAGTCTTGCTTCTGCAGCGCTTAGGCATTTCCCAACTATCATCCTGGCAATCTTTGGATTTTCTTCTAGATAAGAGCTTAATCCTGAGCTCATCATTGAATCAACAAGACCTTTAATTTCAGAATTTCCAAGCTTGCGCTTGGTCTGCCCTTCAAATTGCGGATCTGCGAGCTTAACAGATATTACTGCGGCAATTCCTTCAAGCGTATCATTGCTTGAAATCTTAAGCTCTTTTTTTAACAAGCCTTTTTCTTCTGCATAGCTGTTTAAGGTTCTTGTAAGGGCAGTTTTAAATCCTGATAAGTGTGTTCCGCCTTCTGTGGTGTTTATTGTATTTGCAAAACTGAAAATGTTTTCTAAATAACCATCATTGTACTGCATAGCCATTTCAAGAGCAGTTCCATTTTTTTCTTTTTTCAAATGTATTACCGGATTCAAAGATATTTTGTTCTGGTTGATGTATTCTACAAAAGATTTAATGCCGCCGTCGTACTTAAACACATGCTCTTTGTTCTCGCGCTCATCTTTTACTTGTATCTCAAGCCCAGAATTAAGAAAAGCTAGCTCTCTTAGTCTGCTGGAAAGTGTTTCAAAATTAAATTCTGTTACTTCAAATATTTGGTTATCAGGGGTAAACGTTATCTTAGTCCCTGTGGTTGTAGCATCTCCAACAATCTTAACTTCATCAAGATTCTTTCCTCTGCTATAATTCTGACTGTATATTTTTCCGGCTCTGCTAACGTAAACAGTAAGTTTTTCTGCAAGCGCATTCACTACAGAAATTCCTACTCCGTGCAAACCTCCTGAAACCTTGTAAGTTTTGTGGTCGAATTTACCGCCAGCGTGAAGCTTTGTCATTACAATCTCCAATGCAGGTTTTCCAAATTGCGGCATTACATCAACAGGAATTCCTCTCCCATTATCTTCAACAGTAACAGAACCGTCAGCATGAATAGTTACCTTAACAAGAGTACAAGATCCTGCTAATGCTTCATCAACGCTGTTATCGACTATTTCAAAAACAAGGTGATGCAAGCCAACAATTCCAGTATCTCCAATATACATACTTGGGCGGGACCTTACTGCTTTGAGTCCACCAAGTACTTTGATGCTTTCTGCTCCATAATCTTGCTTTTTTTCTTTTTCTTCCATTTTTCCTTCCACTGAAAAACATCAACAGAACATGTTTTCTCGTCGGAAAATCTTAATGTAAAAGAAGTGCTTTAACTTTATATATCTTTCGTTTAAAAATAAGGGTTTCTGGGCTTGAAAGGGAAGAATTTGAGGACTTAAGCAACAACATGATATTCAAGTGAAGGCGCAGGAATCAGTTCTCTATCTACAGCATCAGCATATAATTCCCTGAACACTTCACTTGTCCAATAAGTTTGAGTTTGATGGTCGTATCTTTTATCATCTATCCTATCTAATGTTGGCACTACAGAAATTTTCTCACTCCATCCGTTACCGTTAACAACCTCTTCAGCAGTTGCTCTCAGCCATTTAAGCTGTATTCTGTCTGCATCTTCATCAAATCCATAATTTCTCAATCCTTTTATAACCAGAAAATGCAATGGAGCCCAGCCATTAGGATAGCCCCATTGATATCCTGGAGCTGATAAGCGTTTTTCTGTAGCAGCTAAGCCGTTTTCTCTCTCAAAAACATAGAGGTTTTGAACTAATTTTTCTGCTTGAGCTTGGTCAGCTAGGCCTGCCCACATAGGAGCATACCCTGCTAAAGTCCATGAACTCAAACGCTCTCCTGCTTCATAATCATAATCAAAAAACATGCCTTGTTCGCCATCCCACATTAATTCATTTATTGTTTCCATCCTAGAAGCAGCAGCTTTTCTCCAGTCTCTTTCTTGAATGCCAAGTGTATCAGCCATATCAGCTAAATGTAACCCTGTCATGTAAAGAAATGCGTTCAAGTCTATAGGATTGACATGGTGCGCTTTTTCTTCCCATCTCATACTATCATCCCATCCTGACTCTTGAACAGCGCCGTATTGCAGTCCATGCACAACATTTAAAGGTTCATTATCATGATAGTACCTACTTAATCCATTCGCAGTAAGTCTGTCTTCTCCCAGCCATACATCGAGATGTTCTCGTTTAACATTTTCATAGCCTTTAGAAAGCCATTCTTTATCCTGAAGTAACTCGTGAACCAACACAACCATAGGACCCAGAAACGGCGGTTGTGATCTCCCAGTATAAGTTGTTGAACCATTAGGAACATGACGATGTTTCTCTCTAAGAACAAAAAAATCATCGACAATTCCTTTCATTGCATGATATGCTTCAGAACCCATTTTTCTCATTCCTTGCATAATGAAAAATTCATCCCAATAGATAAGATCCTCTTTGAATTTTTTATCACTTGCAGGCACAAAAGCATTAGGCAAGCCATTCATAACAAGCATATCTTCCAACTTAGGCAATTTCATAGCAGCCTGTTCTAGAACTCGTGCGTCACTCAACCGTTCGGCTGTATCTATTACCACGATGTCATACTTCATACGCTAAACTCATATAAATATGTTTCGGTGGCGTAATACCATAACTAAAAACACTAAGAATCAGCTTTAACTGTTTGCTCTGCTTTCTCAACAAGTTTGGCTTTCTTTATCAAAACGTGTCCTGAATATTGGTCTTCCATTACTTGTTCAGTTTCAACAACTATTTTTTTGTTGAAGGTAGGGGCATTGACAACAAAAGAGTCATAGTAACCTCCTTCTCCTCCAACATGGAAACCAAATTTGTTAGCGTCTTCTTCAAGTTGAGTGATGTTGTCTTTAGTAATAGTTTTCCCTAACCATTGTGGCAATCCTTCAGATGCTACTTGTGTTATCATGATTTCGAATCCATCATTTATCATTTGTTTAAGCACTTCGAAATGGTCTTGTCCACTATGAGCAGCAAATACTTCCACACCATGCGATCTTAGTGCTTCCTGTATGCTTCTTATTTGTGTTGCTTGCAATCCAGTTCCGCCAAGCACAACAGCATCAACCTTTTCGTTAGATGCTACGAATTGCCTGACGATTTCTGCTTCTTGCTTAGGGTCTGCAACACTGCAACCAAGCAAATAATGCTTCATTCCAAGTGTCTCTGCCTGCAATTTAGTGTGCTCAACAGTAGCGTAGTGGAAAAGATAGCAGTCTGTGCGAGTTGGCTTTACAGAAAGCAAATATTTTATGTTCCATCCTTTATCCAGAGCATGTTTAACAGCGTAATTGCTGTCTTTCCCTCCAGAATACATTATTGCAACATCCATGTTAACTTGGAACTATTGTTGGCTTATAAATTTAATGGTTACTTCCACTTCACAGAACATCCAATCACAGGACTTGTTTTCTTAGAAATCTCTTTTCCTTCAGTTGCTTCATGCAATGCATCTTTCAAATAATGCTCTGTTGCAGCGCTTTCGTTTTCCCAGTTATTATCTATGCCGCCTTGATAAATCAGTTTTCTGTCTTTACCAAACATAAAGATGTGGGGAGTTACTAAAGCACCATACGCAGCAGCAATTTCCTGGCTTTCATCATGCAAATAAGGATAAGGAAATCCTTTCTCAGCAGCGCGTTCTTTCATTTTTTCAAAGCTGTCGTCAGGATAATTAACAGAATCATTTGCGTTTATAGCAACAAAAGCTGCGTTTGCAAAGATTTTTGCCAGTTCAATCAATCTTTTCTCATACGCTATAGCGTAAGGGCAGTGATTGCAGGTAAAAACAACAACCAACAAATCTTTGCCAAAAGAATCTAGCGAATAAGTTTTGCCATCAACACCTGGCAAATTGAAAGGAATAGCGTCTGCTCCTATCTGCATTTTGAAGTTTTCTGATTCCATGTATATCACTCAACGATGCTGAGTTAACAGAGTTAAAAAGCCTTCCAAGCTATCTAACTGTTCAAACACTGCTACTCTAAGCTCATGTGATTTTTGACGTGCTTCCTGTTCATCTTCCATTACGTCAGAAGCAAAATGAGCAGTAAACCGAGCATATGGAACGCCTTTATCATTAGTAAGATATGAAGGAGTTGATCTCTGAAAATCGTCGTTAGGATTATAATGTTTTGCAACTGCATTTAATAAAAATGCTGTGATATTGTTTATGTCAGCTAACTGCACTACACTTACAACTGCCTCAATAGATGTTTGCCAAACATCAAGGAACAGCTCTCTTTCTCCTCTAGCGCTTATGATTCCAGAAACGCTAGGCGGATAGCTAGCTCTAATAAACCATGAGTCATAGAAAGGACCGACGTAAGCCGCAGTTACCATGTACTCTGCTGCTCTACTTGGATTAACTCTTTGACTTCTTAGAAAAGCCGTACTTTTCGTTGGGACTTGTTCAAGCAGTTCAGTATCTGGAGAATGGCTTAAGGTCATATAGATTCAGGAAAGCATTATATTTTATAATGTTTTTTGATTGCCAATTTTTACAGAAAAGTATATATACGAACTTTTAGCTCAAAATAGATATGCCCTCGTAGCTTAGTAGGTAAAGCGTGCGGCTGTTATCCTCACTGTCGTTCGGGACTTCCCAAACGCAGTTTGGCAAGTAACCGCAAGATCGGCAGTTCGAGTCTGCCCGGGGGCGCTTTTTCCAAAACTTTTATAAGTTAGTTTCAAGTGCATTTTCTTCTAAGGGCCCTTAGCTCAGCTTGGTTAGAGCGCTGCTCTGATAAGGCAGAGGTCTTGTGTTCGAATCACAAAGGGCCCATTTCATTTAGCGTCTCAGCAGCTTTTTCTAAATTTGTAAGTTTTGCTTTTGCTGCTTGCTCGCTTAACAGCAGCATACCGCAGTCTGGGCCGAGAATGAGTTGTTCCGGTCTTACATATTTAAGAGCGTCTTCTGCTTGTGCAACAATGTTTCCTACTGTCTCTACTGTTTCTGATCCAACATCTATGCAGCCAAGAATTACTGATTTACCCTCTAACTGTTTAAGCGCTTCAAGAGATAAGTTTGTTTGTTTGGCTTCTATTGAAACCTGGTCGATTGCTGATGCTTGCAAGAGGTCAAATAGATCAGGGTAATAAGTTTTGTCTGATTTGTAAGTAATTCCTTCAGCTTCTAAGCGTTTGTTTGGGTAGGAACAGCATACGTGAGCTATTGTTGTTAGTCCTTCCACGCCTTCAAAGCAGCGGTCTAGTAGTTCAATTCCCCATTCTTCAGCTCTGGATAAATCACGCAGAAGCCCAGGATCTTCTATCTGGATTATTTTACAGCCAGCATTCCGCAAAGCTCGGACTTCTTGATTTATTGCAGTTGCATAAGCTTCAGCAAGCACTCTGTCAGTAGAATAGAAGTCATTTTGCACTGCGTCAACAACTGTTGCCGGTCCTGGAATGCACATTTTGATTTCTTTTGTTGTTCTGCTTTGAATAAACTTAAAATCATCAACAAGAAACTCACCAGCATAAGTAACAGAAGAAACAGCACGAGGCACTAGCATAGTGTAAAGCTCGGTTAGCTTTCCTGCAATAAGCTTCTTGACTGGCTTTTCATGCATATTATCATAATCAAAGCCTTCTAAATGACGTAAAACATAGTGTATGTAATGGTCGCGTCGTTGCTCACCATCTGTTATAATGTCTATTCCAGCTTCTTCCTGATCTCTGATAGAACCTTCACATGCTCTATCAACTAGTCCTTTAAATTCACTGCCTAGTTCTTTTTCAATTCGCAAAAAAACTCTGCCAGAAGAGTCAAGCAATTCTCGTCCATTTACGCCATTCATTAAATATTTTGGCTTAGGATAAGTGCCGACAATTGTTGACTTAATTGCACCCATGTTAGAAAGGAAAATCTGTTTATTTAAAATGCTTTATCCAAAAGGTTTATAAACCGTTCTAAGTCTCTAGTATAGAAGTAACATATAGAAGACTCGAGAAATGCGTTTTCTTTTATGTTAGTATAGTAGAAGGAGGGAAAAAACCAAAATGGCAGAATTCGATGGCGGTAAAGGTGGCGGCTTCGGCGGACCACGTGAAATGCATCCTGCGACTTGTACGGAATGCGGTAAAGACTGCGAAGTTCCATTCAAGCCTACAGAAGGCAAACCAGTTTACTGTAAAGATTGCTATATGAAAAGAAAGAAGTTTTAGTTCTTCTTTAAGTATAGACAAATTTTTTTTATTTTTTTATTTAATTCTTAACAACAAAGATTAAAAACAGTTGTTAATTCTGAATGTTCATGCAAGCCATGATTGTTCCGGGTAATGGGAATGCCAATCTGTCTCTGATATGGTATCCGTATGTTAAACAGGAGTTAGAGAAACTAGGTATTAATGTAATTGCCAAAAACATGCCAGACCCTGATTTAGCGCGCAGAAAATACTGGATTCCTTTTATGGAATCACAGATAAAAAACAACGAAGATATTATTTTAATCGGGCATTCTTCAGGTGTTGTTGCAATCCTCAGATATCTGGAAAATCATAAAGCCAAAGGAGCAGTTTTAGTTAGCGCTTATTCAACAGATCTTGGTGATGAAAAAGAAAGATTGAGCGGATATTTTGACGAGCCATGGCAATGGGAAAAAATCAAGAAAAACGTTAACTGGATTACTCAGTTTTCTTCATCAGATGATTCTTTCATTCCCATAGAGGAAGCAAGACACTTAAAGGATAAGCTTTCTGCAGATTATCATGAATTTTCTGATCACGGCCATTTTATAGATGCAGAATATCCGGAAATAATCAGCGCAATAAAGGAAAAACTACAATGAAAGAAGAGCTACTCATTGAATCAATAACAGATAACCCTGCAATTAATCTTGCTCTGGATACTATTAAAATCGGTAAGCAGGCTTTGGTTTTTGTTGGAACAAGGCCTGGTTCTGAAAAGTCTGCTGAAGAAGTGGCTAAAAGAGTTAATTTCGGAGCTGGAAAAGGAGATGAAATCAGAAAGCTAGCTAAGTTAGCAAAAGATGTTCTTCATTCATTGGATTCACCAACAAGGCAATGCGAACGCTTAAGCAATTGCTTAAAAAAAGGCATCGCATTCCACCATTCCGGATTAACTGCTAAGCAGCGCGAGTTGGTTGAAGAGAACTTCCGGAAGGGTGTTATTAAGATTATTTGCAATACACCGAGTCTTGCGATGGGAGTAGATTTACCAGCTTACCGTTCTATAATTCGCGACTTAAAACGTTTCACACAGCACGGCTATGATTGGATTCCTGTTTTGGAATATCATCAAATGTCAGGCAGAGCTGGCCGGCCAACGTACGACAAAGAAGGCCAGGCAATAATTTTTGCAAAGTCAGAAGGAGAAGCTGAAGAACTGGAAGAAAAATTCATTAATGGAAAACCGGAAGAAATTTATTCAAAGCTTGCTGTAGAGCCTGTGCTGAGAAGTTATTTGCTTTCTCTTATTGCTTCAAGAATAGTTACTAACAAACAAGAAATTTTAGCTTTTTTTGAAAAAACATTTTGGGCTTATCAGTTTAAAGACATGGCAAAGCTTGAAAAGATAATAAACAAAATGTTGGCTTTGCTCGAACAGTGGGAGTTTATTAAGCTTTCAGCTAAATCAGAGTTTGTTTCTGCTTCTGAATTAGATGAAGGAAAAATAGTTGCGACTATGCTCGGCAACAGAGTTGCTGAACTTTATTTAGATCCTTTAACAGCTTACAACCTTATTAATGGTCTAAAAATTTCTAAAAGCAGAGGCATTAACCCTTTTACTTTATTGCATCTTGTTTCATACACTTCAGAACTCAAGCCATTGTTAAAAGTTAAAGTAAAAGAGCATGATGATGTTCAAAACTTTTTGCTTGAGCATGAACAAAATCTTCTTGCAAAAGAGCCTTCTCTGTATGAATCAGAGTACGAAGAGTTCCTGGCTTCAGTTAAAACAGCCATGTTTTTTAACAGTTGGATAGAAGAAAATTCTGAGGAAGTTTTGTTAGAGAACTATAACATACGCCCTGGTGAAATAAGAGCTAAGCTTGCTAATGCAGACTGGCTTCTTTATTCCTTAACAGAACTAGCCAGGATACTTCAACTGAATCAGCAGCTAAAAGAAATAACAAAATTAAGATTTAGAATGAAGTATGGAGTTATGGAAGAGCTTCTGTCATTACTGCAACTGAAAAATATTGGAAGGGTCAGAAGCAGAAAGCTTTTCAGCAACAGAATAAAAACAATTGCTGATGTTAAGAAAGCAGACGTTGCCACTTTAACGCAAATTCTTGGCTCAGGAAAAGTAGCTTTGGACGTTAAAAAGCAGCTTGGCCAGGAAGTCAAGGAAGTCCCTTCAGGAAAAAGAAAAGGACAGACAAGCATTTCAAAATATTAATGTTGTCGTCTTCTTAAGCTGGAAACCAGTCTTTGCAAAGAATCAAGTTGTCTCATTAATTTTAATTTCTCATTGTCAGCAGCTTGCAATTGGTTGGAGAATTTACTCAATTCAAAATCTTCTGCTTTGATGCTAGAGCTAACGGTTTGGAGTTTTTTAATTTCATCACCAAGGTTGTTGAGTTCATTTTTAACAGAAGTAGCTGTATCTTCAACTTCTTTCTTTAGATTCTCGCTTCCTGAAAGTTTTGAAGAAATTTCTTGAGTAAGATTGTTAAGTTCGTCCGTTGTTTTTCTAACAAGATTGTTCTGAATTGTGGAAGATATTATTTTTATGGAGTCTATGCTTTCACCAAGCTGTTCTTTTAATTCTTTAACAGTTCTTAATGCATTAGTATTTTCATTTATTAATTGCTGTTGTTTTTCTATCAAAGATTTCATATCTGACTTTGCTGAAGTTATGTCTTCTTTCAATGAAAGAGTTATCTTAGATTGTTTTTCCTGATTACTTTTAATTTCTTTAATTTCAGAATTAAGCTGGTCTGTCCTTTTCCCTGAAATATTGTCTTTAAGTTTTGAAAGCATGAAAAAAGGATAAAAAGGTAGTTTAAAAATGTTGCCAGATGCAAACATATTTAAGCGTTTTATCAACCCAAATTAGTATGCTCCCTTAGTCTAGCCTGGATAAGATGCGACCTTGCGGTTGTTAGCAGAAAGGTTGTGACCGGGGTTCGAATCTATGCGAAAGTCCCCGAGGGAGCATTAGCGACCTCGGGTCCCGAACGAAAGTGAGGACACCCGAGGGAGCATTTATCCTTTCGGTTTACAATATTTCTCATAGAACTCAAGTATTTCTTTTGCTTTTCTTGGATTGAGAAAGTAATGCTTCTCTTTTGTTTTCTTTGCAGAAAGAAGCCATTCTCTTCTTTCTAAATCCTTGATTGCTTTTTTTGTTGTTTTTTCTCCTTTAAGATGTGATGGCAATCCTTCAAGTATGTGCTGAGTGTGAGAACCTCCCCATTTTCTCCATTGAACTAGCTTACTAATGATTCTAGTCTTTACATACAACTCTGTCGTTTTCATACTGAAACGCAGCGCAAGATCTTTAATAAGCCTTACGCGCATATGTCCAGTGTCCAATGGTTTCTCCACGAAAATTTTTCGAATATTCCGAAATATTTTCGGAGTTATGTCTTATTTTGATACAATATTGTATCAAAAAAGAAACATTTAAATATTAGTTGAATTTAAAAGAAGCTATATGAAAGACACATCAATGTTTATTGAATTACTGGGAGACTCCCCTAATGTAAGAGTATTGGACTATCTTATTACAGAAAGAAATCTGGATTTCTCCAAAACAGATATGGCAAGAAATGCCGGTGTGAGTCGAGCTACACTTTATAGATTATGGAAAGATTTGATAAAAAACAAGATCATAATACATACGCGAATCATAGGAAGAGCTAAACTCTATAAATTGAACGCAAGTTTACCTCATATAAAAAAATTAATCGAAATATCTGACATGCAAGTAATTGAAGAGTTGAAGAGACGAAGTAAAAGTAAAAAACTTGCAGTGAAAGTCTAAGATGAGCACAGTTACGTTTGATGACTGGAAAAAGTTTGACTTAAAAGTTGGCGAAGTTTTGGAAGTTGCAAGAGTTCCGAAAACTGAGAAGCTTTACAAGCTGCAGGTTGATATTGGAACTGATAAGCCAATACAGATTGTAACAAGTTTGGTTCCTTACTACAGCGAGGAAGAATTAAAAGGGAAAAAAATAGTGGTTCTTGTAAATTTAGAGAAAGCTAAGTTTGGAGGAGAAATTTCTGAAGGCATGCTGTTATGCGCAGAAACAGAAGACGAGAGCAAGTGCGTTCTTTTGACGCCTCACAAAGATATCGAGGCTGGAACTCCAATAATGTAGTTGTTTTTTCTTAAACGCAATCTATTTAAACAGCAACGGTAACAAAAAGTATATGGAACAGTTTGACGTTATTGTTGTTGGGGCAGGTTCTGGACTTACAATAGTTGATAGCGCAGCCAGTCGCGGATTAAAAGTTGCTTTGGTTGAGCAGGGCCCGATGGGAGGAACTTGCTTGAATCGCGGTTGTATTCCTTCTAAGATGTTGATTCACGCTGCTGATGTTGCCGAGACTATTCAAAACTCTTCTAAATTTGGTATCCGTTCAAAAATTAGTTCTGTTGATTTTAAAGGAATAGTTTCCAGAGTTTCAAAAATAGTTGATGGAGATGCGCGTGAAATAGAGGAAGGAATTCGTGAGGAAAAAAACATAACTTTATTCAAAACTGAAGGGAAGTTTATTGGAAAGAAAAAAATGCAGGTTGACTCCAGCACAATAACAGCAGATAAAATATTCATCATGGCTGGAACAAGGCCGTTAGTGCCTCCAATTGAAGGCTTGGAAGGCTCTGGTTTTCTTACAAGCAAAGAAGCTTTGCGCTTGAAGAAATTGCCCAAAACATTAACCATAATAGGCGGAGGTTATATTGCTGCTGAGCTTGCTCATTTCTTTGGCTCTTTAGGAACTAAAGTAAATATTTTGCAGCGTGACGCTTTGCTTATTCCAAGAGAGGACCAAGAAGTTGCTGAAACTTTTACTGATGTGTTTAGGAAAAAGCATAATGTTTTCTTAGGTTATAATGCTGAAAAAGTTGAGAAAAAAAGCAGTAAGTTTGTTGTTACTGCCAGCCATGGAAAACTGAAAAAAACAATAAAGTCAGATCAGCTTCTGCTTGCTGTTGGAAGAGTTCCTAATTCAGATGTTCTTGAAGTTAATAAAGCAGGCATTAAAACAAATGAGCGAGGATACATCAATACTAATGATTATCTTGAAACATCTGCCAAAGGTATTTGGGCTGGCGGCGATATTGCTGGGAAATGGTTGTTTAAGCATTCTGCAAACTTAGAAGCTCAGTATATGTATCAAAACGCTTTCGATGATGAAAAAATGAAAGTGGATTACGAGCCAATGCCTCATGCAATATTCAGCAGTCCTCAAATTGCAGGTGTTGGCGCTATAGAAAATGAATTAAAAAAAGGAACTTATGGAGTTGGAAAGTACGAGTACATTCACACAGGTATGGGAACTGCAATTCAGGACAAAACAGGATTTGTTAAGATTCTTGTAGATAAGCAAACGAGAAAGATTCTTGGCTGCCATATAATTGGAACAGACGCTTCCACTTTAATTCATGAAGTCATTGTTGCAATGAAAGCAGGAGCAGATTTAAGTTATTTGACAGGAACCGTGCACATTCACCCTGCTTTGCCAGAAGTTGTTCAAAGAGCAGCTGGGAATGTTGAGTTCTAAACATTCTTGTGCTTTTCTATCAAATCTTGCGTTTTCTCCAAGTCGTCTAGGAACTGGCTTGCGTTAGTTAATGCAAGTTTTTGCGCTATTTCATCAGGGAGTTGTTCTCCTTGTTTGTAGCCGAGTTTTATTGCCTGGTGCAATATTTTATCTGAGACTGTATGTTCTGTCTCAACCATTTCTTCAAAAGGTCTTAGAAATTTCTTAGAGCTGTTCGGAACCAGTGTTTTGGCAAGTTTAAGGAATGACTTGCAGTAGCTTCTCACAAAGTCGCTTTCCATGCCAACATAGGCAGACAAGTATTGAAGTTTTTTTCTAACGTATTCGTCAGGGGGAACAAAAAGTTTGCCTTTTTCTTCCTTAAAGTATTCCGCCACTCCAATGTCTGAAGGGACTACCTGAAGGGAATGCTCATAAACATCCTGAAAAAGGTGTTTTACTGCAACAGATATGCAAAATAATAATGAGGGGAAATTCATGTCCATTCCTCTTAGTTCTATTGTTCCATGAGGGTTTATTTTTACAGGGTTCCATGCTGTAGCAAGCATAGAGCCATAATTTACCGTGTCAACACTTTCAGGAGAAAGCTGGCGAATTATTTTTTTCCATACAGAATATCTTTCAACAACCATATCTAATAAATCACTTTCATTGAATTTGTAAGGAGGCAGTTCTCCAAATTCTTGAAGGTGTTCTGAATAAAGCCCTTTTTCATAATTGAGAATTTTCCCTCCTCTGTAAACTATCATTCTTGAATCTTTTCCAAGATGTTTTCCGTCATAAAATGGGGATGATTGCATGAATGTTGTTAGCACAGGATCTAAAGCTATTGAAAGGTTGTAAGCTTCCACCAAGCTTTTTTTCGTTTTTTTGCTTAGAACTGCTTTAAGGTTTTTTGAAGTTGCGTCAAAACTGCCTTGAGGCAAAGCATGGTGTAAATGAAATCCCACGCATTTTCCGGTTATGTCAAATTTTTCTGCAAATAATTTCTTTTTTATTTTGTATAATCCTTTATCTCTCATTTTAGGAATAAATTCGCCAGGGTATGTTGCTGTTGGAAGAAGCAGGGTTTTTTCCTCACTCGCTGCTTTAACTGAAAGGTTAATGTTATCAAGAAGCGATTGAGAAGAAACAGAAACTTTTTCAGACGGGTCACTTCCAATCTCCAGCATGTTCTCTGCTATTTCAGGAATTATGAATGCTTTAGGAGCTTTCTTTTTGGATTTTTCTATTATTTTATCTGCATTATTGACTATCTGGCCATTCTTATTTACTAGCATGAATTCTATTTCCAAGCCTAATGTTGACTTTATCGCCATTAGTAAGAAGAAGCCAACTGCACGTTTTTTATTGTTTTTGGTTTCTAGATATACCCTTTTATCAAAAGATTGCCTAGAGTGCTTATGCTTACGTTTACCCTTCCCTTAACATCTTTAGTTTCAATCAAGCCTAGCTGTTTAAGGCCTTCTGCTCTTAAGTTGCCATTGACGTGATAGCTTATAAGAGGCAAGCTCATTTTTGTTTCTTTTGATAACTTTTCCAAAGTTTTGGGGCTTTTGTATAGAAGCTTCAATATTGCAAGCTTTCGGTCTGTGAGTATTTTGTAGTATGAGAACCTTAATATTGGAAGCAGCATAACTTCATTTTGTTCGACGCCAAATGCTTTCAGGCCATTTACAAAAGCTGCACTAAGAGCTGCGCAAGTGCTTATTCTATCACCAGTCGCTACATTAACCAATATGTTAGTGTCTTTTTCAATTTGCTTAATTTTCGCTATTTTCTCAAACATGCCTTCAAGCAAATTTCCTTCAACTTCTTCAATATACGCATCTATCTTAAATCTTTCAAGGTCTTCTTTTGTTTTCTGCGCTATCTTAATGCGTTCAGGAGGCGTTATAAGAATTACTTTCTGAGCCGGAAATTCCCGCAATCCTACAAACAAAGCGTCAATATTATCCCCTACTGGTGCTATAACAACGTTTCTCATAGTGTAAAACGAATTGTTAAATATTTAAATAGTTATGTTTAATATTAAAGAATAAGTTTAATTAGCGTTTTTTCTTGAACAGTTTGAAAGCTTTGTCTACGTTTTTACTGAATCCAATGCCTAAGCCAATTCCTACTGCCAAAGATACTGAAAGAAGTATTGCTGAAAAAATCAAAAGAAGAACGTTTTTTAGAAAAGACAAATTAATGCCTTGCTGGTCGAGTGTTGTGAATACAATTACAAGCACCAAAAGCATCCTTGCAGAAATCTGTATTGCAGAATCATATTTTGTCCTGATTTCCCATATTTTATAGAGCACAAAATCTATGAACACAAATCCAATAACAATCAGGATAATGTTTACTGTGATTATGAACGTCCATCTTGCAAGTTCCTGAGAGAGAATTTTAATAAAGCCTATTTCCAGGAAAGATATTCCTTCTGCAAAGAAAACAAAAAACACAAACCATTTTGCTAATGTTCCAAAAAGTTTTGCAAGGCTTACTTTTCCGAAGCTGTCGTCCAAGTCCGCTTTTCTTAACCTTTTATCAAGATTCAGCCTGTACAATGCTTTTTTGACGACAAACCCGAAAACCTGAGCTACAAAATAGCCGATTACTATGATAAGAGAGCCTTTCGTCAGGTTAGGGAGATAATTAACAAAATCTGTAGAATAACTCTGAAGCAATTCATGCACAACCCTGTAGACTTCATCACCAATGCCCATTGCAGTCTCTTTTTCAAATAATTTATAGGGTTACTTATATTTAAAAGTATGCACAAGAAAAAATCCATAAATAACACTAATATTTTCAATATAGAAAACAAATAAAGGCTATACCAAACCTTTATTAACTAGGGTGTTTTCCTAAATTTAGTTGTTAATCACAACAAACGCAAAATTAGGTCCTCTTATGAGAAAAGATGATTAAGAGCCACAGTTTGCGTTGAGCCCGTAATGCGTTACTCAAGGGAGCTTAGGCATTGCCTGCGAGGAACTTGGGAGTTAGTACGGGCTTGCAGATTCACAGCATCATAATTAAATATTAAACAGAGCAAGTCAGTTCATCGCATTATCATTCATTATTACAGAGTAAGTTTAGTGGATAGTAATTGAATAGTTTGATATTGACTTGTTCTAAGATAACAGGAGTAGTGTTTATATGTTCATCAATCACGTTAAAATTGAAGTTTGGAAATGAACAAGTAGATACTGCTTCTTGAATTGCGAGGGATAAAAATGGGAAAAATAAGTCAAGTTTCATCAAAATACATTGTTAATGCAAGCATAAACATTGAAGGAGTAGTTGACAAGCCAGACGTTATTGGCGCTGTTTTCGGCCAGACAGAAGGCTTGCTTGGCTCAGAACTTGAATTGCGCGAATTGCAGCGTTCTGGAAGAATTGGAAGAATAGAAGTAAATGTTGAAACCAGAGCTGGCAAAACCTCTGGAATGATTAACATACCTTCTTCGCTTGATAAAGCTGAAACAAGTATAATCGCTGCTGCGCTTGAAATCATAGAGCGCATCGGTCCATGTAATGCTAAAATAAAAGTGCAGAAGATAGAAGACGTCAGAGTAAGCAAACGAAATTATGTTGTTAGCAGAGCAAAAGACCTGTTGAGAAACTTAGTTGACTCTTCAATGCCTGATTCTCAAGAGCTTGCAGATGAAGTTATGTTTGCAGTCCGTGTCATGGAAATCAAAGAATACGGAAAAGACAGGTTGCCTGCAGGCCCTTCAGTAGAGGATGGTGACGAAGTAATTGTTGTAGAAGGAAGAGCAGATGTTCTTAACCTGCTTAAGCAGGGAATAAAGAACACCATAGCAATGAATGGCTCTTCTGTTCCTGAAACAATAATTGAGCTTAGCAAGCAAAAAATAATGACTGTTTTTGTTGATGGAGATAGAGGCGGTGATTTGATACTGAAATCACTTCTTATGGTTGCGAATATTGATTACGTAACAAAAGCTCCTGATGGAAAAGAAGTTGAGGAAATAACCAAAAAGGAAATTCACCAGGCTTTAAGAGCAAGAGTTGTTCCACAGCAAATAAAGCTGGACAGAGCTCAGACTCCTGTTAGGCAAGCGCCTCAAATAAAAAGGCAGCCTCAGCAAAGACCTGCTGCTCCTGTTCAGCAAAAGCAAGCGCCTGCGCCTGCCATGAGCAGTCAGGAAAAAGATACTTTCCGCCAGATGTCTGAAGAACTTATAGGCACAAGAGCAGCATACTTGCTAGACAGCAAACTAAACATTCTAGGAAAAGTTCCTGTTAGTGAACTCCAGCTTACGTTAAAAGGATTGAATAATGTGCACGCAATTGTCTTTGATGGCGTTGCTGACCACGAGTTCATAAAGACAGCAGAAGCTTCAGGAGTCAAGCACGTAATTGCCATGGACAACCGAGTAAAGCAAAACGAAACTCCAATAAAAGTAGCAACAATTAACGAGCTTTGATTTTTTTTATTTTTTAATTTAATTTAGATAAGAATATCTATCTCAGCGCCTAGTTTTAAGCTGTTTATGTAGGATAGTATTATGTTTGCTTGTTTTCTGTCGATTAAGAACTGAACTATCTCTGCTTCAACGTCTTCAAAACTAACGTTTTTGTCTTTATAGTCTGTTTCATATATGCTTCTTACTTCTTCATTTTTAAGGATAGTCAATTCTTTCTTTTTTTTGTCAAACAGCTTGTTGATAACTGCTTGTTCAGTAAGTTTATCTGTCAATTCTTCAGGGGTCAGGTTTTGTTTTGCAATTATTCCAGGAACTCTGGATAAGTAAGGATTGATTTGCACTTTACGCAACTGGTCAATTTCTTCCTGGGTGATAAATATACCTTCTTCCTGAGCTGCCTGAATAAGCAGTCTTTTTTCAACCAGAAAATCAATGACGTCTATTCTTTCAACAGTTTCCTGTTGCTCTGCAGACAGAGTTGTTAATTCTTTGTCAATCTCATCCGAGTATATTGGCTGGCCGTTAACAAGTGCTTCAATTTCGCGAGTATCAGTTTCTGGTTTAAGATTATAAATAAAAACAACTGTAAAAACTACCATTAATAAAAGCAAGAACAAAATGATTTTTTTATCCATTTTTTATGTGTTTACACGCTCTAATTAAATATTTTACGGAGAAATTAACGTTTTGTCTTACCTTTTTTAGCAAGTCTTGAGAGCTCGCTAACATTATCTGTGAGTGTTGGAAGTACTTTTTGGAAAACAGTGTCCATTGCTTTCATGTCTGAGCTTACTGTTCGCATTGTCTTGTCGTATTCAGTAACTTTTCCAAGGACAGCTTTCTGGAGGTTGTCAGAGCTGCTCTTTAAATCATTTAGTCCTTGCTCAAGCCCTGCCATTTTGTTTTCCATTGTTTCTTTCCATTCAAGAAGCTTGTTTATTTCTTTCATAAGATCTTCCCATTTTTCTTCTATTATTGATTCTGAAACTTCTTCTATTCTGTCATCATAATTTTCCTGGGGAACAATTGATTCTGTTTGCTGTTCTTCAAGGTTAGGCGGAACATCTTCTTTCGGAGCTACAGGGATTGGTTGTGCTAATCCTGGTTCCACAGCTCCTTCAACAGGGCCAGCGTTCTTCAAGTCTGCCTGGTTCATTGCATCAAATATCTGATGGGTTTTATAGCCGTTGCGCTGCAAGGCTTGAACTATTTGGTTGTTTGTAAAACCCTGATCTCTCATCTTAAGAACTTCGTCAACAGGAGTTGTTACTGTTTGTGCTTCTTCAACTTTTTTTCCTAAACCAAACAAGGCCATGTTAGCTCAACTAGAACTTTTGCTTTAATAAACTTTTGTTTTTATTTATCTTTTTTCTCATCAATAAGTTCTTTCACTATTTTTTCTACCTGATTTTGTGTTACGAATTTTAGCGGGTCCCAATAGTCAAGGTATTTCTTTAAAGCTTGTACATCTTCTTTTCTGGCAAAGTCCTGAAGTTCTGCTGCCAAGTACTGCATTTTTTCGTTTAAGTCAGCAATTGTTTTTTTCATTTCTGCCAGGTCATCATTTAGCAGCCGTATTTCTGAAGAAAGCTTGCGGTGGTGTTCTATCATGTTTTCTTCCATGACTTGGGAACGCCTTTCAAGGTTAGAATAACGCTCTTCCAGAACTCTAGAGCGTCTTGTTAGCTCAATGAAATCATTGCTTATTTCCGGTTCAGGTGCAGATTTTTTTCTGAATAACCCTTGTTGTGCCATTTCAAAAATCACCGAGTAGTGTATAAAAGGCATATAGCACTATTGACATTATTAAATATATCGGTTATAGAAACAACAGCTATGAAAATGGTTAGATGTCATCTATAGTTTCCGCAGCTCTCTTTTGTCTCCAGACACGATTAGCAGGATGTTTTCCTGCAGCTAAACTGCTCAAATTTGATGCTTCGCTTGAATCAGGCAAATCCAAACCAGCAAATCTACCCCTTTCAACCATCGAATTATTCGCTGCGACAAAGCTTTCATACAGTTGAACAAAACGATTAGTTTCTTGTACTGCATCGCCAGTCATCACAAAAGTAACAATTGGTTTTATAAGAGACATGTATTGCCCAAGTAAGGGGTAGTCACGCATTCGATTTTCAGCAGCATAATAAATTCTGTTGCGAACAATGCCAGCAGGAATTTTAAGTTCTCTTGCAACAAGCTGGTGTGAGGATATAATTTCGCCGATTAGGCGGAACATATCTAAATCAGATGTGTGCTCTAAATACTCAGGAAACGTACCTTTAAGATCATCAATAATTTGTCTTATAGGTTGCCTAGTTAAAGCTTCTTCTGCTTTTATCCATTCTCTTGATACCATAGTATAAAAAGGAGTACATTCCAGTATAAAAAAGAGTAAGTTTTCAAATTTCTAGGTTTCGATAAATTCCGCAATACCTTTATAAAGACTATAAGTAAAATAATAAGTTTAGTATAAAAATCTTTGGCTGTTAAAATGGCTAAATGCCTTGATTACGAGTTTGTAAAAGAGGGTGACGATAGGGTTTTGCGGTTTGACTGTGAAGACTGTCCTTTCTTCCCTTCAATTGAAAGTAATGAAAGCTGTATGGTGGCAGCTATCAATGCTTTAATTGAGAATCCTTCTGCAACAAGAATTGTTTTTTCCCAAAAAAGGGATTACGAGTACGATTATGAACAAACATCCATGCTTATTGAAATTGCAAAGATACAATCACAACTTTCAAGGCAGCGAACATACCTTTTTGACAAAACAAAATCCGCACTTTTTGTACGCTTAAAAAATTTGTTTTATCACAAGCTAAAATCAGACCCTGTTGCTGCTTATTACGAACTCACAGGTCTTTACAAATCAGAGAAAGCAAAAAAAGACCGTTCTTCGCTAAGAGCAGCTTCTTTTCTGGAAAAAAGTTTGAAAGCAATTCAAGCTTCTAAGTTAATATCTGCTGCAAGAAAGTTCCCTTACAAATACGGTGAGCGTTCAATATACGGAAAAATATTCAGGCAGTACATTAAGCCGGATTTTATGTTTACGCGCTTGATGTCTGCTTTTCCTTTTGATGGAGAAGAAATTGACAATTATAGCGTCAACAATACAGAAGTAACTGTTTTCAAGCTTCCTGATACAGTCCAGAAACTTTACCATATAATACCTCCAGAGTTTAAGCTTTCTGAAGAAAAATACGAGCTGCTTGATGAAGCTCGCAACATAATTGCCGAGCATAAGCCGGAAAAGTCAGAATTCATCGACCCAGAGCGAATGCGCCAGGTATTCTTTAATGTAGGCAATGACCTTATTGATGAGCTTGCTGAAAACAAGGGAATTCATTTGCGCACAAAGGAAATTGAAGACCTTGCAGACATATTAGTAAGATATACAATAGGGTTTAGCCTCATAGAAGTTCTTCTGCAGGATGAGAAAGTTCAGGACATAACCATCAACAGTCCAATGGGAAGGCTTCCTGCGTTCATAGTTCATCAGGATTATGATGAATGCATGACAAACATTATACCAACTTTTAACGATGGAGAATCATGGGCAACTAAATTGCGATTGATTTCTGGCAGGCCGCTTGATGAAGCTAACCCGATTCTTGATACAGAATTAGTATTGCCTTATGCCCGTGCAAGAGTTGCAGCTGTTAGCTCTCCTCTTAATGCTTCCGGGCTATCATATGCTTTCAGGCGTCATCGTGACAAGCCATGGACCTTTCCTTTGTTTATTAAAAACGGCATGATGACTCCGGCAGCAGCAGGCCTTCTTAGTTTTCTTATTGATGGGTCAAGAACAATGCTTATTGCAGGGACAAGAAGTGCAGGAAAAACAAGTTTTCTTGGCTCTTTAATGACTGAGGTTATGAGAAAATACCGTCTTATCACTGTTGAGGACACTTTAGAACTGCCAGTTTCTTCCTTGAAAAAGCTAAACTATAACATTCAGTCATTGAAAGTTGCAGGAGCGCTTTCTTCAGGAACAGATGAATCCAATGCAGATGCAGGAATACGCTCTACATTGCGCTTGGGAGACTCTGGATTGATTGTGGGAGAGGTTCGTTCAACAGAAGCTCGCGCTTTATACGAGGCAATGCGCGTTGGTGCGTTAGCAAATGTTGTTGCAGGCACTATTCACGGAGAAAGCCCTTACGGTGTTTTTGACCGTGTTGTTAACGACTTAGGAGTTCCCCGAACATCTTTTAAAGCAACAGATATAATAGTTGTTGCTAATCCAATTAAAAGTCCTGATGGTCTGCATCGCTCCAGAAAAATTGTTCAGATTACAGAAGTTGGGAAGCTCTGGGAGCAGGACCCTTTAACCGAGCATGGATTCACTGATTTGATGAAGTACAATGCTGCCTCCGACAATCTTGAAGCAACCTCAAGCCTTATGAATGGCGACTCTGAAATTCTGAAATCAGTTGCTTCTAACGTAAAAGAGTGGGCAAGCAGTTGGGATGCTGTATGGGACAATATCATGCTTCGCGCGAAAATAAAAGGAGCTATTGTCGAGGCCTCTGAAAAAGCTAACATGCCTGAAATACTTGAAGCTAAGTTTGTAGTTCCTGCAAATGACCAATTCCATAAAATTTCTGATGAGATTAAAAATGAGGTAGGCTCGCTTGATAACAAGAGAATATTCTTTGACTGGAATGAGTGGCTCAAGAAAAAATTAAAAAACGTTCAAACGGTTTACAGATAAAGAAATGAAGTTTACTGAAAAAGGGGTGTTGGCAGCTAAGTACAAGCTTAGGCTTGCCAGGGAGCTTGGAGTTAATGATAAGACTTTTGATGCTGCTAAAGCTGTCAAGTCTGTAAAGAAGTACTCTTCAAATTATGACCAGTTTAAAAAGGAGAATTTGCCAAAGCCTTTGTCAATTTATGAAAAAACATGTAATTTCTGCAGTCATTTTCTTAAAATCAATCCAGGCAAAAAACGTTCTGCAGAGCTTAAAAAATTAATAGGCCTCGCGCATTTAAACACAACGCCTTTTGCAACAGTTAGCTTCGCAGTAATTGTTTTATTTTTAATCTTGCTTTTAGGGGCAGCCACCTGGTTTTTAACAGGTTCTTTGTTTGTTTTAGGTTACGCAGTAATTATTGGGCTTATAATGCTTGTTGCGCTTCTTAAGCTTCCTGATTTTTTCGCGAACAGCTGGAGATTGCAGGCTTCTAATCAAATGGTGCAATGCGTATTTTATATGGCTGCGTTTATGCGCCATACTTCAAACATCGAGCTTGCTGTAAAATTTGCAGCTGACCGTTTAAAAGCACCTTTATCACTTGATTTGAAAAAAGTTTTGTGGGATGTTGAAACAGGCAAGTACAAGACAATAAAAGAATCTCTTGACAGCTATCTGGAAACTTGGAAAGACTGGAATATGGAATTTATTGAATCTCTGCATCTTCTTGAAGGCTCTTTATATGAATCTTCAGAAGGCAAGCGCCTAAATATGATTGACAAAAGCCTTGACCTTATGCTTGAAGAAACCTATAACAAGATGCTTCGGTACACTCATGACTTAAAAGCTCCTATAACCATGCTGTACATGCTGGGATTAGTGCTGCCGATTCTTGGGCTTGTGATATTGCCAATGGTTGCAAGTTTTATGACGTCTGATGTTGCTCCTTTAACACTTGCAATTTACATAGCTTTGCTGTACAATTTCACTATTCCTGTTCTTTTGTTTTACCTTACAAAAACAACTTTGTCCAAGAGGCCTACTGGTTACGGCGAGGTTGACATTGCTGAGGAAATTCCTGCGCTTAAAAAATACAGAAACATAATTATCCGCTTTTTTAATAAGGAGTTGTTAATCAACCCCCTTATTCTGAGCTTGCTTGTAGGCGCGATTTTGCTGCTGATAGGAACAACACCTTGGCTATTGCAGTTCATTATGTCTGAAGAAGTTCTTTTAAACGAGCGGCCTTTTGAAACTTCTTTTGGGTTTAAATTTCTCGACTACAGGCTCTCAAGCAATGGTTTGATAGGCCCTTATGGAATGGGAGCAGCTGTTCTAAGCATGTTTGTTCCTCTCGCGCTAGGAATTGGGTTCGGAATGTATTTTCTGCTTCGCTCACAAAATATTTTTAAGATAAGAGCTCGTTCAAAAAAGCTTGAAAACGAGTTTGCTTCTGCTCTTTTCCAGCTTGGGAATAGAATTGGCGATGGAGTTCCTGTTGAGGTTGCAGTTGGAAAGGTGGCAAAGATGATGCAGGGGACTGTTTCAGGAGAGTTTTTTAGCCTTGTAAATATGAATATGAGAAAGTTTGGAATGAATTTTGAGAGAGCTGTTTTTGATTCTAAAGCAGGCGCTATTAATTATTTTCCTTCTCCTGTTATTGAAAGCGCTATGAAAGTGTTGCTTGAAAGCTCGAAAAAAGGTCCAAAGTCCGCATCATCTGCGCTCATAAACATTTCTGAATATATAAAAGATATTCACCGTGTTAATGAACGCTTGCGTGACTTAATGGCAGATATAATATCAGACATGAAACAGCAAGTCGGAATTCTTGCTCCAGCCATAGCAGGCATAGTAGTTGGAATAACTTCGATGATTATAGGAATATTAGGCCAGCTAACAGAGCAAATAGCAAACATAAGCACGTTATCTGAAGATGCTTCAGTGCCTTCAGGTTTGTTGAGCCTTTTTGGAGATGGCATACCTACTTATTATTTCCAGATTATAATAGGAGTTTACATAGTGCAGGTAATTTACATAATGACTTTGTTGATTAACGGCATAGAGTCGGGCTCTGATAAACTTTCAGAAAGATATCTTGTAGGAACAAACCTAATAAGAAGCACATTTGTATATGTAGTCATAGCACTAACGATAACAATTGTGTTTAACGCAATAGCTTCTTCAATAATCGGCGGCATAACAGGAGTTATTTAAAACAACAATATCAATAAAACATTTAAATACAACAACACAACTTCTTCAATTATGCGTCGGTGGTCTAATGGCATGACTGTGCCCTTCCAAGGCGCCTGTCCGGGTTCGAATGTGCAAAAGTACCGAACGTCCCGGCCGACGCATTTATATTAAAACAAGAGGAAAAAATGAGTAGAGCAGATTATAGAAAGAATAGAATATTAAGTATGCCAACAAATCATGTGTGGAATTATGATAGTATAAACTCCAAACAAACGCTTGGGGAAAGGTTAAGGGAAGCAAGAGAACAGCTTGAAATCTCTCAAGCAACAGTGTTAAATTTGGTGGATAGGGTAAACCCGGAAACAAATATTGCCCCAAGTACAATATCCTTATTGGAAGTTGGTAAGTCTGGACTTACTGAAAAAAAGCTTACTGCGTATCTAGGCGCTGAGAAGTATGTTCCAGTAATAGAAGCTGCTTTGGAATTAGAAGAAGGGACTCTTACTTCTTTATTAGATTGAAAATAGCTTTGCTTTCATTAATTAAACAGAAGCATCATGGCTGCATAAACTAGTATGCCAAGAACAAAAAGCAGTGGTTTGCCTTCTTTTTCTTGAGGAAGAGATTCTCTTATGATTATGAACAGGAAAATGCCTGCAACAAAATTCACCATTATGTTTTCCAGCAACGCACTACTGAATGTTGATTTTGAAAAAAGCGCTCCAAGCATTGTTGAAGATGCAAGTAAAAGCCTTCTGTGAGGTATTTGTTGAAGATATACGTGATGCAGAGACCAGTTTCCTATTGTGGTGAACATTAAAAGAGGCGGTAAAAAAAGGATTCCTGAAACCAAATCTGTTTCTAATATTTTTATCAGAACAGCTCCAATTACAAAGTGGTATATAAACAAAACTGCTGTGTGCATTTCGTCGTGGAGAGTTTTTGCTTTTTTCAATAAGAACCTGCCTGAGAATTTTTTATAGAAAAATTTTTCAAGCAAATGTATTAAGGCAAAGCCTGAAATTAAAGGCGCGAAAAGCACAAGGCCGGTTGAGTTCTGATATGCTTCAGGAAGGAAACTAAAGAGCAAATAAGTTATGGCTATAGCAGCTGCAAAAGAAGCAAAGTGTTGTCTGTATTTGGAATGTTCTATGTTTATGCGGTCACTAAAAAACTGCACTAAGCTCAATAAGAGAACTAAGACAAAAGGCGCAAAACTTGGCATGTTAAAACTTATCTTAGAAGAGATGGTTTATAAAAGTTTTGCCAAGAAAAAAGATTAGCTCAAACTAAGCGCTTTCTTTAATTTGTTTTTGTCAAAGCCAATTATTATTTCTCCGCCAATGTCTGTTACTGGAACACCCATCTGACCTGATTTTTGGAACATTTCCTGCGCTGCCTTTTGGTCTGTGCCTACGTCCACTTCTTCATATTCTACTTTGTTCTCAGTAAAGAATTCTTTAGTCTTCACGCACCAAGGACAGGTTTTTGTAGTATAAATCTTAGCTTTCTTCATTTTAATTACCTCTTAAGTAAATGCAACAAAATAAGTTGCAACAGCTATAACTGCAACAATCATAACGATTTCATGCATGCAAGGGCCTTTCTTTTCTTTACATCCGCTACCCGGACACATTAAAGCCATTTTTTCACCTCAAGTTAAATCAATAACTTCGGTCTTATTGACCGCTAATTTCTCCTTTATCATCACTACAATTGTTTCCACACATGGTATTCACCTCAAACATTGTAAATATTGATAGGTCTAAGTGATTATAAAAAGGTATTGTTTAATTTATTTAAATAATTCAAGATAGTTATTATAAATCTGCTTTGCAATTTTTTCAGAAGTTATTTGCTTAATTTCAGCCATCTTCTTGACGGTCATTTCAACGTATGCAGGCTCGCTTTTCTTGCATTCAAAAGGTCCTAAGTAAGGTGCATCAGTTTCTGTCAACAGGTTTTTCAAGTCGATTATTTCAACCATTTTCTGAAAATGGCTGCTGCGAAGAATATTAGAAGGTATTGAAAAGAAAAAACCATTATCTGCAGCCAGTTTAACAAGCTTCATATTGCCATGGAAAGCATGTAAAATTACTTTTTTACAGCCACTGCGGATTAATGTTTCAACAACTTTTTTTTCAGCTTTCCTCGAATGAACAATAACAGGCTTCCTTAATTTATTTGCCAGTTCTAACTGGTTTTCAAACACGTCCTGCTGTTTTTGTTTGTCACCAGCTTTTTCATAGTCAAGCCCAATCTCTCCGAAAGCAACAAACTTGCTGCTGTTGTTTTTCATAAACTTAAGTTCTTCATCAATTTCAGAATACGACATCTCAACTGCATTTTCAGGATAAATGCCCAAAGCAGCCTTAACAATTTCAAATTTTTCTTGTAGTTTCAGAGATTTTCTGTTAGTATCAGCATCAACACTATTGTTAATAATTGCTTTAACTCTTTTTTCAACAGCCCTCGCAATCACTAATTTTCTTTCTTTCTCACTAAAAAATTCCAAGTGCGCATGCACATCGACAAGATTCATTTTAATATCAGAATCAGTACTTCATTAATAACTTTCCTTTTATTTTGTTGCTAGAAATGTTAAACGTCCTGCTATGGCTTTTATTATCTCCGCTTACAACAAGCTGATTTCCTGCTGCTTTTTTTATTCGCTTAAGATAGTCTCTACCATCACTATTAAAAACAATGACATCTCCTTCATTTAAATTAAAAAACAAAGAAGAAAAAATTAGATTATCCCCATCATAAAAAGCTGGTTCCATGCTGTGCCCGTTTACTTTGAATCGTTTTATCATTTCTTAGACTCATCAAACATTCTCTTGATTTCGTCAACAGCTTTCTCAAGCTCTTCCACTTTTTTAATGTCAACTACGCGTTTTATCTCAGAGCAAAGCTTAGTTGCTTTCCAAACAGTTTCATGCAATTCAGGAAATTTCTCAAGATGCTCAGGCTTAAAATAGTCAGTCCACAAAATCAATATTTCAGTTTTGCATTTCTGTGAGAATTCTTCTTTTGTAGAAATCATACGAACAGCAGTATTAACATGTTGAACATGGTTCTCCTTAGGATGCTGCAACTCCAACAATTTTTCAGTCATTGCTCTAATTGTAGCAACTGAATGTGTTATCGTATCAGTTTCGTAAATACCACAAGGCACATCACAATGCGCATAAACCTCTTTTGGTTCAGAAAGTTTGTCAGCGATTCTAGCAATTGTTTTTATCGGATTCATAAGTTATCACCAAAAACGCAGACAGAGCAAGGAATATAAAAAAGTTTTGTGCCAAAACTTATTTAAGTAGGATAAACTAGTTTAGTTAAAATGTCAAAACTACCTTTAGCAGTTGTTGCTGCAGTAATAGTTGTTCTTGCTGTAATTTTCTTTTTCTCAGAAAGCAAAACAATATTCAAAAGTGAGCCAACAATAGATGCAGAATTTGACATAACCATTTTCCACACAAAATACGAGCCAAACAGCATTTCTGTAAAGCAAGACGATTTGGTTAAACTAAATGTATTAACTGCAGAAGGCACTTCAGATTACATGCACAGCATAACAATCGACGAGTACAATATCAACAAGCGAATCACTTCAGAAACCACTCCAGAAACAATAACATTCAAAGCAGACAAAAAAGGCACATTTAGCGCCTACTGCGGAAAATGCATTGACGGACCTTTTGGAAGGGACGTGCCTGACAAAAGAATGACGTTGGTTGTTAATTAAGAACAATAATTCTCTTCAATATTGAAAATAAGCATTGGACACTGGACATGCCATGATAGGGTATTTAAGCAAATCCGTCTTTCTGAATAAAACAAGGCAGTGAAAATCTAACGATTTCCTGTCCTAAAAAAAAAGGTGATTAAAATGAACATAAGCACATTAAGTACAGATGATGTAGAACAGTTGTTTTTCAGCCAAATTAAACGAATGAGCATCGAAGCACTAAGGCCAGATGCTTCTCACGCTTTTTCTGTAACAGCGCCAAAAAACATGGAGGTGAGCGTTTGCTAACTGCATGGATTAAACAAGAGAACAGGAGAAAAGCTTCAAATTATGCTTATTTCTCTGAGTGGGAACAAGCCCGCTTATCAAAACACCACCGTGGCTAATCTCCTGTTCTCTACCACTCTTATTGAGTTTACAAAAAGTTATTTATAAGCGTCAGCGGTAGCAGCAGTTATGAACATAGTTACAAAAAAAGAATTTTTAGACAACAAAAGCAGCTATATCAAGAAAATTAAAGTTGGTGCAGTCTTCATCTATCCAACAGATACTATTTATGGCCTTGGTTGTAATGCAACCAATTCAAAAGCAGTCAAAAGAATTCGTAAGATAAAACAGCGCGACACAGCACCTTTCTCAGTAGCAGTTCCTTCAAAAAAATGGATTAAAGATAATTGTATAGTTTCAAAAGAAGCAGAAAAATGGCTGAAAAAACTTCCAGGACCTTACACATTATTGCTAAAATTAAAAAGTAAAAAAGCAGTAGCAACAGCAGTTAATCCAAAAACAGATATTCTCGGAGTAAGAATCCCAAACAATTGGTTCAGCAAGATAGTCAAAGAAGCAAACATTCCCATAGTAAGCACTTCCGCCAACATAACAAAGAAACAGCATATGACTTCCTTGAAAGACCTTAACAAAACAGTAGCAAAACAGGTTGATTTCATAATATATGAAGGGAAAAAACAAGGCAAACCATCTGAGATTGTTATGTTGTATGAAAAAAAAGTAAAAGTGATTCAGAGATAAATCTAGACCATCCAACGATTGATTTAAAAATTAGAAAGCTACATTTCAAGTTTTTCTGTCCGAAAATCCACGACACAGCCTGGAAAATCTTCTCCAACTTCATAACTTACAACAACTTTGTTTCCCTCATAGAGCTGTTTTACTAACTCACGTTCCGCTCGTATGCCAGCAGAGATTGCGTGGGATTTATTAGGAAAAAGCATATTCTCAAGGGACTTCAGATTTGGTTCATCATTTCCCGAGCTATCAGCCTCATTATCTAAAAAATCTTCATTAGAAGAATCTACCTTGCCAAGCAAATGCGCTCGTACACCATCATAAATTACTCCTAGACGTGTTAGATCAGTCATAAAAGAATAGAAGTCTACCTTTGCTACATCAGCGTCAGCCTCTCGCTCTGTTGGAAAAAGATGTCGTAAACCAGCCATAAGGGGATTATCTTCAAGTGAGCCATCTGTACGTAATATATGCGTTCTATACTCTTGCCGTACGCTTTCCCATTCCTCATCATCCGGAGAAAGCACTATTTTCAATACACGTTCTCCATCCATTATAGGTAGTTCATAATTCATTTTTATTACCTGAAGTGTAGAAGCACAGCAACTATATAAACTTTTCGATTAGTAACTACCCATCAATAGTAACTAAATAACGAACGAAACTTCAGTATTGAAGTAAAACAATCAATCTATTAAAGGTGCCATATCCTCCGTAACCTTAGAGATTGGAAGAAAGTGACCGTTAACATTAACGTATATAAATTGTGGATGCACATTTTGTACAAAGATTTCATCAGGACCAAAAAAACCTGTCGTCGACTTAAGTAATACTCGAATCATACCAATTAAACCGCCATATTCTTTGTGTATTTTTTCAAGCTCAGCGTCAGTTTGTATAAACTTAAAAGCCTCAAGGTTATCAAGCAGAGTTAGTTTCTTAAATGTTGGATACACAAATATTTCAGCAAAGGCATTAAAATCAGATATTATATCAGGAATATTATAATATTTTAGAAATGTTGAATCAATTTTTATATAAAGATGTATTAATTTGTTTTTTCGTCTAAGCATTCTCCCAAATCGCCAGATAACCATAAGCATAAAACGTTCTTCTCTAGAGACTTTACTCAGCAATATACGTTTCACATCATCGTTTAAGTTATGTTCATCTAAAAGCTCATAAAGAAATGCGGGTAAATTAGAAGTCATTGCTGCTGCACGAACTCGTTTGTGCCAAGTCAGTGCAACCTTTTTTTTAGAAAGTTCAGTATCTAAATCTTGATAAGTATTTATATCTACGCGCGTAATATTTGCGTTTTCATAAATTGCGGATATTGTTTCGATAGCTCGTCTTATGCCGCTAGATATCTTTGAATTATCCAATCCATGCACTTTTATATTACCTAAGAAAAGAATGCTTGTCCCATGGTATAACCACTCGAATTGATTGTGAATATATTGCTGCCAGTAAAATCGGTGAAGATTCACATACTCTTCAACATATTTATCAACATATTGCTCTATATAGATATCTTTCTGACATATCCTCTCAAAACTACTGAGAATAGTTTCAAATCTTTCTATAAATTCGTTAGCTCTTTCAACAAAAGCCGCAGTACTTAAGGAACCAAGATCAGTCTCAAAAGCTTTTAAAGATTTTGCACGTTCATCACTTACATTTGAAGCTGCCCGGGATTTAGCAATGTGCTCTTCAAAATCCTTAATCAACTCGAATAGAACGTTTAGATCTGCCCGGATAGTTTCCATATCCTCTCTTAAATCTTTGTGAAGCAGTCCAGCATTCTTGCTAATTAAATTTTCTATATCTTCAGCTGATTCAATAAACTTGAGAATATCTGAAGCTTTGAAAAACACTTGATTCAATAAATCATCTATCGTTCGACTTTTTAATAGATTATCCCAAGGTTTAACTCGGATTGTCATTCTAATTTTTACTAATATATTACGTACAACAATTATTATATGTTCATTATAAGCTATCAACAAACCCAAAGCATGCTCTATCTCTTCAATTTTCATGTTATTTTTTAAACTATTTCATTATTTAAAGTTTTAGCCTAAGCTTTTTGGAACACACGCAAAAAGTATTAAACGCCAAGTTTAATGTATTACTCTTTGAAATTATATTTTCGTTCGTCCTTCTGCGTACTCCAACACTCGTCTTCAACTTGCCAGTTTATTTTATGCATAAAACGATAGTCTTTTAAACCCCTATTTCTTAACTTATTACTATGAAGATATTAGCAGCAGGTTGCTTGCATAGCAACGCTGATTTGATAGAAAAGCTTGCGCAGCAGGCACAGGATGAAAACGTTGATTTGGTAGTGTTAGCTGGCGATCTCACTTTTGGAGAGGAAAGCACAGACAACATTATAGGTCCTTTTGTAAAACGAAACAAAAAAGTTGCTTTGATTCCAGGCAATCACGAAACAACTTCTACTGCTGACTTTCTAGCTCAAAAATATGATGTTACAAATCTTCATGGGTACGGCTTAACTCATGGAGAAATTGGATTGTTTGGATGCGGCGGTGCAAACGTTGGATTGTTCCAGCTTTCTGAAGACGAAATTTTTAATCATCTAAAAAAATCGCACAAATACGTGAAAGACGCTAAGAAAAGAATAATGGTTACTCATGTTCACCCTGCTGAATCAAGGATGGAGCAATTCTCAGAGTTTGTAAAAGGCAGCACAGGTGTTACAAGAGCAATAGAAGCTCTCAAGCCAGACATATTGCTTTGCAGCCACGTGCACGAAGCATCAGGCCTTGAAGAAACTGTCGGAGACACCAAAGTCATTAACGTTGCCAAAACTGGTAAGATAATTGAGATCTAACCTTTAACAACTCCCAGCGGCACAAGTCGTGCAACAGCTTTTCCCAGTCCAACATCGTTGGAAACCTTTGCTACTTCGTTTATGTCTTTGTATGCTGGTGCTGCTTCTTCTGCTATGCCTTTCCAGCTGGCTGCTTTTACAAACATGTTTTTCTTCTCCATATCAGCAGAAACTTTTTCTCCTCTAAAGCTTCGGATAGCTTCTTTTCTGCCCATTGCTCTTCCAGCTCCGTGTGCTGTGCTGGAAAAGCTGATTTCTTCTGATTTATCAGTGCCAACAAGAACATAACTTGCAGTCGACATTGTTCCTGGAATAAACACAGGCTGGCCAACTCCTTTATACATTTCATTAACTTCTTCCCGTCCAGGACCAAAAGAACGTGTAGCGCCTTTTCTATGCACACACACTTCCATAGATTCACCATCAACTTTGTGCTTCTCTACTTTTGCAATGTTATGGCAAACATCGTAAACTTGTTTCATTCCTTCATCTGTTCCCATTACTTTTTTAAAACTTGCGCGCATCCAGTGAACTATCATTTGCCTGTTTGCAAAAGCATAATTCATTCCAGCACACATTGCTTTGAAATATTTTTGTCCAAGTTCTGAACTAAAAGGAGCATTTACAAGCTCTCTATCAGGCAAGTGCTCAAATCCATATTTCTTTTCCATTTCTTTGATATAATCAGAAGCCACCTGATGGCCAAAGCCTCGGCTGCCGCAATGCACCATCACAGTTACTTGCCCTGGTTTTTCTATGCCAAACGCAGCAGCAGTTTTTTCATCATAAATTTCATCAACCTTTTGCACTTCAAGAAAATGATTTCCAGAGCCTAACGTGCCTAGTTGCGGCCTCCCTCTAGCAATCGCGCTTTCGGAAACAAAGCTTGGCTCTGCTTGCTTTAAGTAACCATATTCTTCTGTTGCATCCAAATCACTCTTAATCCCATAACCATTTTCCAAGCTCCACTTAGAGCCTTTTGCAAGCAAGTCAAGCATTTCATCTTTTGAAAGCTTTGTCTGCCCACCACGCCCAACACCAGAAGGAACTTGGTTAAAAAGTTCATTCAAAAGCTCTTTTATCTTAGGCATTACTTCTTCTGCGGTCCAGTTAGTACGTATTAATCGCACTCCGCAATTTATGTCGTATCCTATACCTCCAGGACTAATTACACCAGTTTCCGTATCAACTGCCGCAACGCCACCAATTGGAAATCCGTCTAAGGGATTGCTAACTCTCGCTAGGCAATCGAGCCTTCGTGGGCATCGGGCATGACATACGAAAACTTCTGAATACCTTCCAAGTGAGCTACATTAGCTGCTTGCATCAAAGTTCTGTCCTGCTTTATCTTCTGTATCAACTTTGCCGACGCAAAAATCTTTGCAGGAACTTTCATGCCGCCACTTTTAGGTATTTCCCATTCGTTTTCTGATATTTTCTTTAGTTCCATTTCTGAATTTTTAGTTCATTGTTTATTTAAAAATGTTGTTAGAATTCAGACATCCAGCACAACCTGCACAAAACAGTTGTCTTTCTCAACGTCAACAACCATGTCGTTGTACGTTATTGCTTTCACTTGCGGTCCAATTGTTTCGTATTTTCCAGCGTCGTCCCCTGTTGCTTCTGCTGTTAGTTTATGGTTTCCTTCATTTCCGCTAATTTTAATTTTCTGAACTTTTGCCAAAAAGAAGTTTTCTGAGTCTAAAAGTATCAAAAACTGTTCAAGAAAGTTCTGCAGCAATGCTTTCAGGTCAATTCCTTCTGCTGCTACTTTTTTCTTGGTTTTTCCTTTTACTTTGTCAGTTTC
>NZCN01000015.1 GCA_002688315.1 Candidatus Woesearchaeota archaeon
GGATTTCTCGTAGAAGTAAAAGCCAAAATAGCCATTGTTGTTAAAGCAAAAGCAAAAGTAGTGCCAATCGGAAGTAGTTTCACAAAAAAAGTGAAAAAAGGATAGCTTATATTGTTTTGCTATAGCAAGTATATACTTTTAGAACTATCTGGCAGCAGTTCTCTTTCGCTGCCTCTTAATCTTCTTCATTCTCTTACGTTGCCATTTCCAGCGCATTTGCTTGCGTTTTTTCCAACGACGAGATGAACGTTTCATTTAAAATACGAGTTTTTAAGTAGTTTAAATAGTTAACTTATTTTTGGGCTGTAATACCCAAAATATCAGGTCTTTCCTTGATTTTTTTAAATCCTGCTTCTTTCAATCTTTTGATGACTCCTTTGACAAAATCTTTTCCTTGTTCGTTCTCAGGATTGCCCATATAATGAAATATTTTTCCGCTTGATTTTAAAACACGGAAAAGCTTCTTGTAAAAATCCAAAGAGTAAAGCTCAGGAGATAAAGAAAACGGAGGAGGGTCATGGACAATTGCGTCAAAAAATGCTGTTGAAAACATCTCAATACCTTTGTTAACATCGCCTATTGCTAGCTTAATTTTGCGGTCAAGGTATAATTCTCGAGACCATGGATTGTAATCAGTCATTTCAAGAACATTGGAATCTTTTTCAAAAGTAAATACCTGAGTAACATCTTTTTCTTTAGCAGCAGTAATTGCAGTATAGCCAAGACAACAGCAAGTATCAAGAATGCGGCCTTTCAAAGGCTGTAAAGAGCTAATTTTATCTATCGTATCCTGCCAGGGAGTTCTTTCCTGAGTTCGATGCATTTTTATCCCTGAAATTTCAATGGTAGGAGCGTCTCTTGAAGGAATTAATTTGTAGAACAAATTTGTATCTGCAGAAAATATTTTCAGTTTCTGAGGAGATTTGCGCTTTTCAAGATAATAGCATATTTCTCCATCATTTGCAATTTCATTAAGATGCTTAAATGAAATTTTAGAGTCAGAAAATTCCACTTCTTTAAACCGGTAGTTTATGTCAACATTAGTTGCAGTCAAACCCAAATCAAGCAAAACGCGAGCTCTTGTTTTTTCCTGCTCAATTGTAGAAACTAACTCACGTGCTTGAATAAAAGAAAGTACAGTCATATAAAAAACGTATTCAAAAAGGATTTAAAAAATATTTGGTGGGAAAAAATGCCTCGTCTGGGACTTTCAATCTCACTGAAAGCTACGAACGTCAGTGAGTATGTTTGAACCCAGGTCCTCGCCGTTCTCTAATTTTCGTCACGAAGTTCGTGGGACTTTAGGTCCCACTTGAGTGCCTTTACTCAATTTTTCGCGAAAAATTGCGAGAGGGCAAGATGATTGACCGGACTACACCAACGAGGCATGTAATTCTGAGAATCAGCTTTGTTTTTAAAGATTATTGATTAGACTGTGGTTGAACAGGTTTAGCAACAGGTTTTACTATCTCTATCTCGCCGAAATGATCTTCCTGCAGTAAATCTACATTTCTGTGATCTACGTTTGCCAAGTGAAGCAACGCGCTAAAGCTATGTATCTTAGTTTCTTTATCTATGCCCTGAGTGAGTTTTGAAAAAGTAAGTTTTTCAGTTGCAGCTGAAAAATGGTTTTTTATTTTGCTATAAACATCAGAAATAAGCTTAGTTATATCCACTTTTCTCTCAGGAACTTCTACTTTAACAGAAGGTATGCTTCTTAATACACGCCTGTCACGAACTTCCAAAGCTTTCTGCAACGCAATCATCAAGTCATAAATTGAAACTTTGCGCTTACGAGGCTGTGGAGTTCTTGGAATAAGCGAAGGTGTTTCTTCCTCTCTTTCATGCATTGTTTTTTCAAGATCATCATAAAACTCTTCTTCTGAAAGCTCTTCTTCAGGGCTCATAAGCCTGTCAAGCTCACCTATATCGTCGCTTAGCAGCTTCTGCGACTTTATTTTGAGAAGGATGGAAGCAGCCAGCACAATTTTCCCAGAAACTCTGAAATCAAGCTCTTTTAATTTTTTAAGCATTTCAAGATAGCGTCCTGTAAGGCGGGAAACATCAATATCCCACGGATTCATATTTTCATGCTTTACCAGCTCATAAATCATGTTCTGCCAGGTAACTTCATCCTTCTGCACAACAATATCCAGAATTTTGTCATGATGTTCTTTTTCTTTCTGCATGCAAGTTATTTTATGAATCTTAGTATATAAAGATATCTGATAATTTCGGAGAAATCTTTATAAAACAAGATAAACCATCAGATGATATTGGGCCTGTGATCTAGTGGCTATGATGTCGCCTTTACACGGCGAATATCCCCAGTTCGAATTTTAGCGAAAGTCTGGGCAGGCCCATTTAAGCGCCGGTGGTTGAGTGGCACAATACGACCTTGCCAAGGTTGTGGCCCGGGTTCGATTCCCGGTCGGCGCATACCCATTGTATTCGCAACGTTGATCAGGTCACGAATAAAATGAGCCACTTATTCAACGCATACTTTTTATAAGATTCAAAATTCACTTTCTTGCATGGGTGAAAGCTATACTAAAAGCGGAACATTAGTAGACTATAATAGTGAACAATCTGGAAATGGGACAAAAGTATCTATAGAAATAAAACCAGATGAAGAAGAACTACTAAAAGTTACTGCTTATTTTCTGCGCAGTGGAACTGCTGAAGTGCAATTACAACCTTTTCTTGACGAACTTGACAATTCTCTAGACCAAAAAGTAGAAGTTACGTTTAACGAAAGCAGGCCGCACAACTTTGCTCCGCCAACGCGAACAGTTCAGCGTATAGGATTGGCAAACGCGAGATTTAGAAGGATTGGAAAAGCAAGAACACTTACCAAAAGATAAGTAACATAACAACTTTTATAAACGAAATATTCATGCTTATTTCTTAATGGGCCCGTAGCTCAGCTTGGTTAGATGGTGTGATTACATCACACTAGACGAAAGCGCCAGTCTTATATGGCTACGCTTTAGGACAGCTGGATGTCGCCAGTTCAAACGAGAAATCGGAGATTTCTGGTATCCCAGAACTCCGGTTCTGTGATAATCTGGTCGGGCCCACCTTTTCTTAAACAAAAAATATTAAAAGAAGCATTGCTAAAGGAAACTTATGGAAGATGAAACAGCAACTCTAGGAGGAAACATACAACTTGTTGGATTTTCAGATTTAGAGCCTGCACAAATGATAGTTCTCAAAAAGATTGTAGGAACATATGCAAGAAAATTTTCCACCAAATACAGTAAATTCGAGCTGCTGAAACTGAGCATGAAAAAAATTCATGGGCAAAAACACTCTGAAAAATATGAAGTTCACACTCTGGTTGTGGATAACGGAACCCGAAACACTTCTACAGTAACAGAAAGAAACCTATTCTTCGCAATAAACGCTGCACTCAAAAAAGTTGAAAATGAGATAAGTAAATAAAACTCTCACAACCTTTATATACGAAATTCTAGCACTATAGAGCATGGTATTAGACAAATTAGGAGAGTCTTTGAAGAACACTCTGCAAAAGGTAGCAAAGAGTGTTTTTGTAGATGACAGACTAATTAACGAGCTTGTTAAAGACATACAGCGCGCTTTATTGCAGTCAGATGTAAATGTTCAGCTTGTGTTTAAGCTAAGCAAGGACATCAAAGAACGTGCTTTGAAAGAAGAAGTGCCTAGCGGAATAACACAAAAAGAGCACCTCATAAAGATAGTGTATGATGAGCTTGTTAAATTCCTTGGAGAGAAAGAAAGCGAAATAAAAACAGATAAAAAAAATACGAAAATAATGCTTCTAGGGTTATTTGGCTCAGGAAAAACAACAACAGCAGGAAAGCTAGCAAGGTATTTTCAGAAAAGAGGCTTAAAACTGGCTTTAGTGCAGCTCGACGTTTACAGACCTGCTGCTTTTGAACAGTTAAAACAGCTTGGTGAACAAATTAATGTTCCTGTTTTTGGAGATAAAAAAGAAAAGAACCCTCTGAAAATTTACAACAGCGTAAAAAAAGAATTAAGCAAGTTTGACGTAGTAATCATAGACACCGCTGGAAGAGACGCGCTTTCTAATGCATTAATTAAAGAGCTTAAAGAGCTTGGCAAGAAAATACAGCCTGAAGAAAGCCTTCTTGTTATGAGTGCAGACATAGGCCAAGCTGCACAAAAACAAGCAGAAGCATTCCATGAAGCAAAAACCATAACAGGAGTCATAGTAACAAAACTAGAAGGAACTGCAAAAGGAGGCGGTGCCTTAACATCATGCGCAGCAACAGGAGCAAAAGTCAAATTTATTGGAATAGGAGAAAAAACAGAAGACCTTGAACGATTTGTTCCTGAAAGATTCGTAGGAAGACTTCTTGGAATGGGCGATTTGGATACTTTGCTTGAAAAAGCAAATGAAGCCATATCAGAAGAAGAAGCTCAAGATATGGGCAAAAAATTCCTGAAAGGAGACTTTAACCTGCTTGATTTGTACGAGCAAATGCAAACAATGAAAAAAATGGGATCATTAAGTAAAATAGTGGAAATGGTTCCTGGATTTGGGCAGTTAAAACTTCCAAAAGAAATGCTTGACGTTCAAGAAGGAAAATTGCAAAAATGGAAAATAGCAATGGCTAGCATGTCTAAAAAAGAGCTTGAAAATCCTGAAATAATTGATTCAGAACGCATTGATAGAATAAGCAAGGGCTCTGGAATTCCGGCTTCAGAAATAAGAGAGCTGATTAAACAGCACAAGCAAAGTAAAAAAATGGTTAAAATGTTCAAAGGCGGCTCTCCAAAACAAATGGAAAAGATGATGAAAAAGATGGGCGGAATGAAAGGCCTGAAGATGAAGTAAACATATATTGTATATATTGCATTGAACAAAGTTTATATATTAAAATCAATAACTTTAATTCTTGTATAAAAAACTTTGTGGAAGGTGTTTATGAATGATTTACGATAATATGCCAAAACTTTGGGTTAGTGCAGTTACGTTCCCGCAAGCAGGTAGCATAGGTTGGATGGGAAATATCGTCACTGTAGTGGCTGATTATTTTATGAAACCAATATCGTCTGGTTTAGATGAATGTGCTGGAAAAGAATGCGGTGATCAAGTTATTTTTCCTGGAACAATTACAACACTTGCAAGCGATGAAGGCAAGCCAGAAGATATTGCCAGATTATTGAGAAACAGCAATGTTCAAGCTAAATTGCCTAATGCTATGGGAATAGCTGTGCATGTAGACGGCGTGAACAATCCGTTTGATGTGGTAAATGACGCAAGAGACTACCTTCAAAATCAAGGTTATTCAGTAGGCCCTTCTGTCGGAGTAGCTGTTGGCGATCACAGCAGAATGAGAACTCACGTTGTTCTTCCGATTGAGCAATAGTTTTTCTAAATTTTTATTTTTTTATTAGTTAATAGCAAAGATAGCTATAATGACTGCAAACATTTAAAAGCCAACTAAATTCTCTAGTCGACATGCCGGGATCGCATAATCTGGCATTGCGTAGCCCTGGAAACACGCATAGTCAGGCTATTTCCGTTGAGGATGTCTGGGTTCAAATTGCGAAAGCATGAAAGTCCCAGTCCCGGCGTATACATTTTATCACTAATTTTAAATACTAGCTGCTGATTTACAATTTAGTATTCTAATGAAAGGAATTAAGCTTATAGCCGGAACAGCAAGCAAAGAGCTTGCTAAAACTGTTGCAACGCGTCTTGGTGTAACTCTTGTTGATGCAGACATTGGAAAATTCCCTAATGGAGAAATACGAGTGGAACTAAAAGAATCTGTAAGAAAGCAGGATATTTTCATAATACAGTCAACCTGTCCTCCGGTTAACGACAATCTAATGGAACTTCTTATCCTAATAGATGCGCTAAAAAGAGCTTCTGCTGGTTTTATAACAGTAATAATACCTTATTTTGGCTATTCAAAACAAGATAAGAAAAAAACCGGACGAGAACCTATTTCCTCAAAACTTGTTGCAAGAATGCTTGAAATGGTTGGAGTAAAAAGAGTTGTAACTTTTGATTTGCACGCAACCCAAATAGAAGGATTTTTTGACATACCTGTAGAGAATTTAACAGCCATTAACATGATAGCAGATTATTTCAAGAAAAATAATATTAAAGACACGGTTATTGTTGCTCCAGACGCCGGAGGCGTAAAGCGAGCCAGAGATTTGGCAAATGCAATGAATGCAAACAGACTGGCAATAATTGATAAATATCGCGAAGATTTTACAAAAGCCACTGCAATGAATGTTGTAGGCAAAGTAGAAAATATGAACGCCATAATAATCGACGATTTCATTGATACCGGAGGAAGCATAGTTGAAGCTGTAAAAGCTGTTAAAAACCATAATGCAGCAAAAATATGGGTAGCATGCACCCATCCATTGTTTACCGAGCCTGCAACACAAAGACTCAAAGAATTAGATGAATTAGAAGAAGTAATAGTCACCGACACTATACCCTTAGCAAAAGAAAAAATGTTCAAAAAAGTAAGAGTTCTAAGCACTGCTGATATAATCAGTGATGTAATTCAAAGGATTAGTGGCGGTAAATCCTTGCACCAACACAGGCCTAATAATAAGCATTAGGAATTAAAGTACAAAGAAATTATCGTCTCTTGTTTTATGACCAAGAAAAATGTTTGTAGAATATCTAGATTTTCTTAATACACCTGTGATCTCGATACTTTCTAGTAACTCCTCTAAGTGTCCTTCTGTCTCTGCAACAGAATCAAAGGATTGTTTAGTTATAATAGCGTATTGAAATGGGGTATTGAATAAAGCAACATATATTTTTATATCGTAATCACCTACTAAAAATGCTTTGTATTCATCAGGTGTATCAGGAAAGTTTTCTCCGCCAAGAGTTATGGCAGTCACTCCTGTATATGTACCCCAAGGAGTTTCAAAGCAATGATCATACTTACATATGTTGTTTTTTTCTGCAGACATGGTTATTAGCTAATGAGCATAACTATTTAAAATATAGCCAAAGTTTTTTAAAGTGTCCTAAATTCTAGTCTTGTATGGCCGAAGAAGAAATAAAGCAGAAATACCTTGAACTTCAAATGGGTGCAGAGCAGATGAAGCATATGCAAACGCAAATGCAGGCTCTTGAAGAAAAAAACCAGGAAGTTCAAGGAAATATGCAAAGCCTTGAAGATTTGAAAGGGCAAAAAAACTCTGAAATGCTTACTCCGATAGCTGAAGGAATTTTCTTAAAAGCAGAACTTAAGAATGACGATGAAGTTATTGTCAATGTAGGTGCAGGAGTTTGCGTTAAGAAAACAATTGATGAAGCTAAGAAGATGCTGCAGGGAAGGCAAAATGAGGTAAACCAGTATGCCAGGGAAATGCACGGTGAAGTCGAAAAAGTGGCTATTGCAATGAAAAAGCTTGAAGAAGACCTTGGCAACATGCTTAAAAATAAAAATGTTTAAGTTTCTCAAAAAGAATTTTAAAAAAGTTGTAACGAATTTCTCTAAGAAAACAGAAGAAGAGCTAGAGAAAGAACCTATTGTTGAAGAAAAAATAGTGCAGCCTGAAAAAAAAGAAAGCAGTTTTGAATCTGCAGTTGAAGAAATAAAAAAAGATCTGAAAGAAAAATCCGAGGAAATAGACGAAAAGGAGAAAAGAGATGAAGAAGAAAAGAAAAAAAGCGTTTTTAAAAAGTTGACAGATGTTGTTAAAGCAACTAAGATTTCTGAAGAAAAATTCGACAATTTGTTTGAAGAACTGGAAATAAGCCTTCTAGAGAACAATGTGGCGCTAGACGTGATTGAGAAAATAAAAAAAGACCTAAAAAGAAGCCTTGTTGACAAGCCATTGCAACGCGGAAAAGTTCAGGATATGGTAACTGAAAGCCTGAAAGAAAGTATTGAAAGCCTTTTCGAAACTGAAAAAATTGAATTGATTAAAAAAGTTAAGGAAAAGAAACCGTACATCATTATGTTTGCAGGAATAAACGGCTCAGGAAAAACAACCACCATAGCAAAAGTAGCAAAAATGTTCAAAAATAATAAGCTAAAATGTGTAATAGCAGCGTCAGATACTTTCAGAGCAGCAGCCATACAGCAACTCCAGGAACATACTGACAAACTTAAATTAAAGCTCATAAAACACGATTATGGCTCAGATCCTGCTGCTGTTGCGTTTGACGCTATAAAATATGCTGAAGCAAAAAAAATGGATGTTGTTCTTATAGACACGGCAGGAAGGCAGCATTCAAACAGCAATCTGATAGAAGAAATGAAAAAAATTGTCAGAGTAGCGAAGCCTGACCTAAAGATATTTGTTGGAGAATCCATAACAGGGAATGACTGCATAGAGCAAGCGAAAAAATTCAATGAAGCTATTGGAATAGACGGCATAATACTATCAAAAGCAGACGTTGATGAGAAAGGCGGAGCTGCAATTTCTGTTTCTTACGTAACAAAGAAACCAATTATTTACTTGGGAACAGGGCAAGAATATGAAGACCTGACACCATTTAAGTCTGAGTTGGTTGTTGAAAGTTTAGGATTGGCAAGTTAAATGAAAAAGAAAACATCAAAAAAAGCCGGAAAGAGAAAAATAGTTCGTAAAGTAGTTGAAAGCAAGCCAAGCATGTTGCTTGCTGTTACTGTTTTGATATTAAACACAATGATATGGCCTGGATTAGGAACACTCTTTTCAGGCAGAATAAAAATAGGAGCAATACAATTAGTAAGTTGCTTAACCGGATTTATTCTTGGAATTTTGGGATTTGTATTTGCGTTAATAAATCCAATACTAGGACTGGTTCTTGCAATGCTCGGAAGCGTAATGATAGTTGCTGCATGGGTTTGGGCTTTAGTAACCAGCATAATAATTGTAAGAAAAGCAAGCGAGTAATCTATTTCTTAAATTCTATTTTATCATCTAAGTAAATGCCTTGGTGGAGGGTTACTGGACGCCAACTGTCAATGATTAATTTTGCGTTCAACCATTCTGCAAGTTCTTCTGAATTGCCAATAGTTGCAGATAGTCCGATTAATTGCATTTGAGGCAGTAATTGCTTTAGAATCGTAATGAGAATCTCTAATGTAGGGCCTCTGCCAGGGTCGTTAAGAAGATGAATCTCATCAATAACAACCACTTTAACTGATTTTATCCATGGAGTGTGATGGCGGAGGAGAGAGTCTAATTTTTCTGAAGTCATAAACAGCAAATCATAATTTGCTAAGTAAGAATCTGAAGAATCTAAATCACCTGTAGAAATTGCTATCTTAATCAGGTTGCCGTAACGCTGCTTGAAATCTTTGTATTTTTCAGCTGCTAACGCTTTTAATGGAACAATATAAATTGCCTTGCCTTTTCCGTTTAATATAGCAGATAATGCTGCTAATTCAGCTATTAAAGTTTTGCCAGAAGCAGTTGGAGTGCAAACCAGCAAGTTTTTTTCTTCCAAAAGGCCTGCTTTTACTGACTTAACTTGAGCAGGACGCAATTCAGCTATGTTAGATGCTACAATAGTGTAAAGCTGCTGCGGTAACTTGTCTTTTAACTCTGTAACGTTCATAACATAAAGAACTTTATAGAAGTTTAAATGGTTTTTGAATAAAAATTAAAAAAAAGGCGAAAGTGATAAACGCCTTAACTATACCAACAGTCTAAGAGTTGTAGAGTAGAGCTCATTAATAAACTTTTTGGAAATTAACCCGAAAATATTTTAATTTTGTTGGAAGATTTTCAGGAGCTTTAAATACGCTTTGAAAATTTCTACAGTAAAACCGTAAGATTTCTAAGTTTTCTGAAAATTTTGCGGAAAATCAGCAGTTGAACTTAATAAGAAGCAATAACAGAAATAGTAATACGTCGGGATGGCGAAATTGGAAGACGCGCTCGTCTTATGAACGAGTTACTGTACCAACAGTTTGCGGGTTCAAGTCCCGCTCCCGGCGTATAACTTTTGAATAACCTTAGAACAAATGATATGTTACAATCAAAGAAGCAGCAAGCAACGCAATCGTGTTCAGAACTTTGATTAATGGATTTAATGCTGGGCCAGAAGTGTCTTTGAATGGGTCTCCAACAGTATCTCCAACAACAGCTGCCTTGTGAGCATCACTTCCTTTTCCTCCGAGATTCCCTGATTCTATGTATTTCTTAGCATTGTCCCAGGCAGCACCGCTTGTGGTCATTGTTATGGCTAAAAGAAGTCCTGTGACTATTGAGCCTGCAAGCAACCCTCCAAGAGCTTCAGGACCAAGAATAAATCCTACTGCTAATGGTGAAAGTACTGCTAACAATCCTGGCAAGATAAGCTCCTTAATAGCAGCTTTTGTGCTTATGTCAACGCATCTTGCATAATCAGGTTCTGCTTTGCCTTTCATAAGGCCAGGAATTTCTTTGAATTGCCTGCGTACTTCTTCAACCATGAGAAATGCAGCTCTGCCAACAGCATTCATAGTTAATGAAGAGAAAAGAAAAGGCAACATGCCTCCAATAAATAGTCCTGCAACAACAGCAGGATTGTAAAGGTTAAGAATATCTACGTGAGTAAGGTCTTTGTAAGCAGCAAAAAGTGACAACGCAGCAAGCCCTGCAGAGCCAATAGCAAAACCTTTTGTAACAGCTTTAGTTGTGTTGCCTACAGCATCTAACGGGTCTGTTATTTCTCTAACAGATTTAGGCATCTTGCTCATTTCTGCTATGCCTCCAGCATTGTCGGTTATAGGACCATAAGAGTCAACAGAAACTATGATAGCAGTCATAGCAAGCATTGCGGTTGCTGCGATTGCAACACCAAAAAAACCTGCAAATATATAAGCTAAAAAAGCTCCAACAACTATTGCCAAAACAGGAATTAAAGTGGATTCCATGCCTTTTGCAACACCCATAATAATAAGCGTGGCAGGGCCTGTTTTTGAAGAGTCAGCAATTTGTTTAACTGGCTTTTTATCAGTAGAAGTATAATACTCAGTAACATAGCCTATGATAACAGTAAGCGCCAAACCGATAAGGGACGCATAAAAATATCTTAAATGATCAAACATCATTATGTTAACAATAAAAAAGCCTATAGCGGAAAGTGTTGCACTAACAAGAATTCCTCTATTCAAAGCAGACCATATCTTTGCTGCAGAAGAAGCTCTTACAAACAAGCTTCCAATCACAGAAGCAACTATTGCAACAGCTCCTAAAACAAGCGGTAAAAGAAGCTCTGACTGGCCAAGCGCCAAAGCAAGCAACATTCCTGCAATTATTGTAACAGTATAAGACTCAAACAAATCAGCAGCCATGCCAGCACAATCACCAACATTATCACCAACATTATCAGCGATTACAGCAGGATTTCTTGGATCATCTTCAGGAATGCCTTTCTCAATTTTTCCAACAAGATCAGCGCCAACATCAGCGCCTTTTGTATAAATTCCACCGCCAACTCTGGCAAACAAGCTGATTAAACTAGCACCGAAACCAAAGCCAATCAGGATATTCGGATTGCCAAAAATAAGATATAATATTGAAACACCTAACAAGCCAAGCCCTGCAACTGCAAATCCGGTAACAGCGCCGCCTTTAAATGCAACTGAAAAAGCGCTTTTCAAGCTTGAAGTTGCAGCTTGCGCAGTTCTTACATTTGCCTGAACACTAACCATCATTCCAACATAGCCTGCAATAGCAGAAAACAAAGCGCCAAGAACAAAAGTTATAGCCAGTGTGTAATTGAATACAACTCCAATTAAAACTGCCAAAATAAGAGTTATAACTGCGACAGTCTTGTACTGCCGGTTAAGATAAGCAACTGCACCTTCCTTAATTGCTGCTGCTATTTTACGCATAGCTTCGTTTCCAGCATCTTGTTTCAACACATTCATAGTAAGGAAAAGCGAGAAAAAAAGAGCAATAAGGCTTCCAACAATAGAAAAAACATAAAGCAATAATATTGAAACTGCCATAAAAATAGCAACAAGATGTTATTATTTAAAGTTTTTCATCCAAGAAGTTTCATATCAAGCCAAAGTAGAGGATCAAGAATCTGTGCAACATATTCTGGAGTAACATTGGACTCATAAAGTTGATCCATGTCAGACACAATGCGCTTTACAGGTATTTGCCAAGGCTCCTTATAAAAACCTTGTCTTACATGATACTCTGCTCTTTTAATAACCAACTCTGCCGTAGGAATAATTTCACGTTCAGCTTTTTTATCTGCAATAGAAAGGGGCCTCATAGCATCAGCTACTGTTTCTTCCAACACAAATGTACGCCATAAATTTTCAAAATGTGCTTCAGTAGGTTTTTCAATCATAAGTACCTTTTAAATGTAATCAACTTAAAAAGAAACATCTTACTTAAACGTTGTTATTGATTTTATATGCAATATATACATAAAAAACAATTAAAGTTGTTTTGGCAAACTTTTTAAACACAAATTCTTATTAAGTACGCATGCCAAGCAAAAAAAGAGCTTTAGTTCTTTGGTTTGATGAAGTTAACATAAAAGATGTTTCTTTGGTTGGGGGCAAAAATGCTTCGCTTGGAGAAATGCACCGAGAGCTTACTGCAAAAGGAGTTAGAATTCCAAACGGCTTTGCAACAACGTCATTTGTCTATAAAAAATTCATGAAAGAAGCAGGAATAAAAAAAGAAGTACGAAAAATTCTTAAGAATTTAAATGTAAGAAATTACGAGAAACTTTCTGATGCGGGCAGTAAGATAAGAAAGTTAATACTCAACTCAACGTTTCCTGAAGACATGAGAAACAACATTCTAAAGCATTACAAAGAGCTTGGCAAAAAGTATGGAATGCAAAACGCAGATGTTGCAGTGAGAAGCTCAGCAACTGCAGAAGATTTGCCAGGAGCAAGCTTTGCAGGACAGCAGGAATCTTATTTGAACGTTAGAGGAGAAAAAGATTTGCTTGAGTCATGCAAGAAATGCATTGCGTCATTGTTCACAAACAGAGCAATAGCTTACAGGCAAGAACGCGGCTTTGATCATTTCAAAGTTGCTTTGTCTATTGGAATCCAAAAAATGGTAAGGTCAGATAAAGCAGGCTCAGGAGTCATGTTTACAATTGATACAGAAAGCGGGTTCAACAAAACAATACTGATAAATGCAGGTCATGGATTGGGAGAAAACATCGTAAAAGGCCGCATCAATCCTGACGAGTATTACGTATTTAAAACAACACTTGACAGCAAGCACAATCCAATAATAAGCAGAAAGATTGGCAGCAAAGCAATAAAAATGATTTACTCAGGCAATAATGTTAAAAACATTTCCACAAGCGAGAAAGAAAGAAAAAATCCTGCTCTTAGCGATAATGAAATAATAATCCTTGCTAAGTGGGGCAAGATAATAGAAGAACACTACAGCAAAAAGCACAGGAGATATATGCCTATGGACATAGAATGGGCAAAAGACGGATTGAGCAAGAAACTGTTTATTGTGCAGGCAAGACCTGAAACAGTTCAGGCAGGAAAGGATATAGCAAAACTAGAAAGATATTCACTTAAAGGAAAAGGAAAAGTTCTTGCTACAGGAAGCAGTGTTGGCAGCAAGATAAGCACAGGAAAAGTGCATGTTATTGAATCAGTAAAACACATAAAAGAGTTTAAGCCAGGCGAGGTCTTAGTAACTGAAATGACTGACCCTGACTGGGTTCCTGTTATGAAACAAGCATCAGCTATTGTTACTAACAGAGGAGGAAGAAGCTGTCACGCAGCAATTGTAAGCAGAGAGCTTGGAATAACCTGCATTGTAGGAACAAATAATGCAACAAAAACTGTTAAGAATGGGCAGCAAGTGACAGTCAGCTGCGCAGAAGGAGAAAAAGGTTCGGTTTACGATGGAAAACTAAAGTTTGAGCTGAAAAAAACTGATTTGAAAAAATTGCCAAAGACAAAAACAAAAATAATGATTAACATAGGCAACCCTGAAGAAGCATTTTCCAAAAGCTTTCTTCCTGTTACAGGAGTAGGCCTGGCAAGAGAAGAATTCATAATCAACGATTATATAGGTGTACACCCACTTGCCTTAGTTCATTTTGACAAATTAAAAGATAAAAAAGCTAAAAAGAAAATTGCAGAGCTGACCCAAGGCTATAAAGACAAAAAAAATTATTTTATACAGAAACTGGCAGAAGGTATAGCAACCATTGCAGCATCATTTTATCCTGATGATGTCATAGTAAGACTTTCTGATTTCAAGAGCAATGAATACGCAAATCTCTTAGGAGGGAAAGAGTTTGAGCCTTTAGAAGACAATCCTATGCTTGGATGGAGAGGTGCTTCAAGATACTATGGTGATAAATTCAGAGATGCGTTTGCACTTGAATGCAAAGCATTGCTCAAAGCAAGAGAAGAAATGGGACTAAACAACATTAAAGTCATGGTTCCAATGTGCAGAAGCATTGAAGAAGGTAAAAAAGTAATTGCTGAAATGAAGAAAAACAGTTTGATTCAGGGAAAAAATGGGTTGGAAGTTTACGTAATGTGCGAAATACCAACAAATGTTGTACTGGCTGAACAATTTGCAGAAATATTTGATGGCTTTAGCATAGGAAGCAATGATTTAACACAAATGACACTTGGAGTTGACCGCGATTCTGAATTGGTAGCGCACATTTTTGATGAAAGGGACGAAGCAGTTGAATGGATGGTTAGCCATGTTATAAAAATTGCAAGACAGAAAAATAAGAAGATAGGTATTTGTGGTGATGCTCCAAGCATTTATCCAGAATTCGCAGAATTCTTAGTGGATTGCGGCATTGACAGCATTTCATTATCACCAGATGCTGTTGTAAAAACATTACTTACGGTTGCAAAAAGAGAGAAAAAGAAAAAATAATTAACTGACAACATTAGTTGGCTTTTTCTTTAGATATTCGTTGATGTTTTCTAAAGTTGTTGTAACAATTCTAACTAAAGCTTCACGGCTGTTAAATGCGCTGTGAGGGGTAATTATAACATTTTCCTGGTTTAACAGAATATGGTTCTCAAGCAAAGTTTTAATGTTTGCAGGAAGCTTTGCTGACAAAAGTTGCTTTTCCTCCTTAATCAACATTTCTTCCTCAAGAACATCTAAGCCAGCTCCTCCAAGTTTTCCTGATTTGATTTCTTTAAGCAACGCATTGGTTTCAACTAAACCGCCACGAGCAGTGTTAATCAATAATGCACCTTTTTTCATTTTTTTAATGTTATTGCTGTTTATCAAATGATGCGTGTGCTCGTTATATGGCGCATGAAGTGTTACAATATCAGAATTTTTGAGAAGATTGTCAAGAGTTGCGTATTTAAATCCAAGTTTTTTTGCCTCTTTGGTATTTTTCTTAATATCAAAAGCCAGCATGTTCATCTCAAAACCTTTAGCCATGCGGAGCACATGCAAACCAATATGCCCTGTTCCTATCACGCCAATAGTTTTTCCTTTAAGATCAAAACCACGCAAGCCGTCAAGAGAAAAGTTTCCTCGCCTTGTACGTTCAACTGCCTGCAAAACTTTTCTGGATAAAGCAAGAATCAAAGCAAAAGTGTGCTCAGCAACAGTATTTTCTCCATAAGTAGGAACATTAGAAACAATTATTTCTCTATTCTTGCATTCATTTAAATCAATGTGATCAAATCCAGTGGACATAGTTGCAATTAATTTTAGTTTTGGAAGCTTATTTAATAGTTCAAGCGTGATTTTAGACCAGACAAACCCTGCTATGATTTCAATATCTTTTATTTCATTCACATTAGAACTTGATAAAGGCTCGCTGAATAATTTCAGTTGATGTTTAGACATAGCTTTCTTTACCAGGTTTTCTTCCCATTCTTCCAGTTCAAAAAAAGCTATTTTAGCCATTAAATATCACTTATTCTAATCTTTTTTTCATACGCCTTTAAAAATTTAAGTATTTGTGGAGGAAAACATTGTACTTCAGCTTCCATTCTGCCAAGTTTCATCCCTGCAACAGCAGTAGCCATTTTTAATGCATTCTCTAAGCCTGATTCGTAATAAGTGTAAACAAAAGCCCCGCAGAAAACATCACCTGCTCCTGTAGTGTTTTTTACTTTAACAGGAAGACTAGTAACGTGCACAAACTTATTTCCATCTTTTGCATAAGCACCTTCTTTGTCTTTTGTTACAACAACAACGCGCCCTGGCAATGATTTCAAGATTGATTTAACGTCTTTTTTCTTTGTGAGAAAGCTGCCTTCTTCGTAATTAAGGATGATAACATCAAATACGTACTTGAGGTTTCTTAACTTGCGCTCAAATTCTTTCAGCATGGTAATGCCAGGAGCAAAAATAACAGGAACACTGTATTTTTTAGCCAGCTTAAGTGTTTTCAGAAATAAACCATAATTTTTCTTTGAAGTTAAGGAAGTTATCAGGATGTGCTTTGAATTTTCTATCATAGACGGAGTTACGTCGTTTTCACCAAGCAAATCGACTGCGCCATGATATACGAGCGCAGATTTTTCTCCTCCTGATATAAGATTTATTCCAACACCAGTGTTAGTATCTGTACGCTTAACGTAAGAAGTATTAATGTTTGATGTCCTAAGTTTTTTAAGAATAAAATCCCCAAAAACATTTTTGCCAAGGCAAGTCAGAAAAGCAGAACGACTCCCCATGCAGTCCATTGTTATGGCAACATTCAGCGCTGAGCCTCCTGAGCTTAAGTTTAAGTTTTCAACACGCGTTTTAGAACCAGCAGAAAGGTGAAGAAGGTACTCTACGTATTTTTTAGAGACATCAACTTTTTCCAAAGATTTCGTCTCAACAATAATATCAATCAAAGCACTGCCTACAATAAGATAATCATGACGTTTTGGCATAGCATAATACTTGCAAAAAAGTGTTTTTAATAGTTTCTATTTCTTAACTTTTCCCTGGGCTGCAACCATCTTCATCTTTTTAGCAATTTCTTTCGGGTTGCCTAAGTAATAATGCCTGATTGGCTTTAGATTGTTGTTGAGCTCGTAAACAAGCGGGACTCCAGTAGGAATATTAAGGCTAACAATTTTTTTATCAGAGATTTTATCGAGATACTTCACCAAAGCGCGTAAGCTGTTGCCATGGGCTGCTATGAGCACCTGATTATCCTTTTTTATTTCAGGCACAATTGCTTTTTTCCAGTAAGGAAGAACCCTCTTAACAGTATCCTTTAAGCTTTCAGTCAACGGAATATCTTTTTTGGCAAGGTCTTTATATAGAAAGTCTTTGCCAGGATAGCGCTTGTCTGTTTTCTTAAGCGCAGGCGGCCTTACAGAATAGCTTCTTCTCCACAAGAGAACTTGCTGCTCTCCAAATTTTATGGCTGTCTCTGCCTTGTTAAGACCTTGTAACGCTCCATAATGGCGTTCGTTAAGTCGCCAAGACTTGTGTACAGGAATCTGCACCAAACCCATTTCATGAAGCACAATCCTCAATGTTCTGGTTGCTTTTTTCAGTACAGAAGTAAATGCAACATCAAAAGTGTAGCCTTTCTTTTCCAGGATTTTCCCTGCTTTTTTTGCTTCTGCAATCCCTTTTTTTGTAAGTCCAACGTCAGTCCAGCCAGTAAACCTGTTTTCTTTATTCCATATGCTTTCTCCATGTCGTAACAAAACTAATTTAATCATAGCAAATCACCATACTTTGCTTTTTTTCCAAGCTCTTCTTCTATTCGCAATAATTGGTTGTATTTAGCAGTGCGGTCACTTCTGCTAGGAGCACCTGCTTTTATCTGACCGCAGCCAAGAGCAACTGCCAAGTCAGCAATAAAAGAATCTGATGTTTCTCCGCTTCTGTGGGATACCATTATGTTCCATTTGCTTGCCATTGCAAACTTTGCAGCATTAATTGCTTCTGTAAGCGTTCCAATCTGGTTGACTTTCAACAGCAAGCAATTGCATGACTTCTTTGCAACGGCAGTTTTTATTCTTTCTATATTGGTAACGAGCAAATCATCGCCAACTATCTGGATGCGGGAACGAGCTGTAAGTTCAGAAAAAGAATCAAAATCTTCCTGATGAAAAGGATCTTCCAGAGATACAATATCATGGCTATTTATCAGTTTCATGTAATAATCAATCAGTTCGCTGCTGCTGTAATTTCTATCTAATCCGTATACCCTGCCTTCTTTATCATAAAATTCTGAAGCAGCAGCATCAATTGCAAATGAAATCTTTTTATTATAACCTGCAACAGAAACAGCAGATTCTAAAAGCTCAAGAGTTTCTTCAGAAGAATCAAGATTAGGGGCAAAACCGCCTTCATCACCCACGTTAGTAGAAAGCTTCCCGTACTTTCGCGCAATTATTTTTTTCAGTTCGTGATATGTTTCTGTAACTGCGGCTGTAGCTTCACTAAAAGAGTTAAAATTTTCAGGAACAAGCATAAACTCCTGGATTTTTAAGTTGTTTGCCGCATGTCTACCACCGTTTATGACATTGCTGAATGGGATTGGTAATCTAAGTTTTTTATTTTTAATAACATCAAAAGCTAAGTAACGATAAAGGCTTTTATTTGAAGCAGAAGCTGCTGCTCTGGCAACAGCCAGACTAACAGCCAAGATTGCATTTGCTCCAAGAACAGACTTGTTTTCAGTACCATCAAGCTCAATCATTATCTTGTCGATTTCCTGTTGATTTTTGCAGTCTTTTCCCACAAGTCGTTTAGAAATTGTTTCATTTATGTTATTAACAGCAGTCCTTACACCTAAACCACCATATCTTCTTCCGCCATCTCTCAATTCAACGGCTTCAAATTTTCCAGTAGAAGCTCCGGAAGGAACTTCTGCCCTGCCAAAAATAGAGCCAGCATAAACATCGCATTCAACAGTAGGATTGCCTCGAGAATCAAGAATTTCTCTTGCTATTATTTTTTTGATTTTAAAATCCATACAAGACTAAATAGAAACAGAGTTTAAAAGCTTTACTCAGCCAATATAACTAGCATCCTGGCCTGGCTTGCTTGGTAAACCACGGGTGGATTTTTCCAGAACAGTTCCAGAAGTTTTAGCTGCTTCTTCTTCCAAAGCATCAATTTCATAATTCAATTCTTTCATATTTATGCCCAAAGAAAACTTCTTGTTAAGAATTCTGACTATTTCCCGAGCTCCTCTTATTCCAAGATACATTGGATGGCCATAGGTTTCTGCAAGAAAAGAAATTGCATTCATGTTTTTGCGCTTAGCAAGGCCAAGCAAAAGCCCGGACACTCCTATGATAGGGCCAACCACACCATAAAGTTTTTGTTCTGCAGATACTTCTTTGAGATATTTGCCAACAAATTCTTTAGAAGTTCCAGTACAGTAAACTTTAGGTTTTTTAGGAATAGAAGGCAATCCTATGCCTCCAAGAGTTATTAATTCAGTTCCATTGAAAGATTTAAGCATATCAAGCACAGCTTCTGAAAAACCATAAGATGATACTTCATCTATAGGCTGTGCATCTCCAGCAATAAAAAGAAAATCTCTGCCTTTTGATTTCTTGAAATAAACAGAAATAGCAGGAAGCTCTACAAGATTCTGTTCATTCACAAAAACAGAATGTGGCATGGAATGAGATGTAAATTCAAAAATTTTTTTTGCGTTGAGCTCTTCCACTATAAAATCAACAGAGACTTTTCCAACATTACCTATTCCTGGCAATCCTTCAATCAATATAGGATTGTTAAGTTTGGGTGTTTTTCCAGTTTTTATAAGTTTCCAGCCAGTCATAGTAAACTCTTTTCTTTCAACAATTTGTACTTTACCTTTCTCCTATAAGTGCCATATGCATCTTCAGGACTGAATTTTGCAGGCTTTGGAGCAAAAGCAGAGCCACAGCATGATTTCAGAGTATATTTGCTGCATTTAGAGCATTTAAGCATGTGCTTCATGGAAAGCACGAATGTGAGAGTGTTTTTATACTTTACGTTTCAACAAAAAAATCAAACCTTAATCTCAGAGAATTCTCCGTCGCTATTTTTTGATTTGATATAGCTAATAGCAGCCTTAGCAGATTTGTCAAGAGCAGCCTCAGCATCTTTGTAATTAGAAGCTTTGCATGAAAGCGAGTAAGTGCCTCCGCCAAGGCATTTCACTTCAGCACCAGCATCAACAGCTTTCTTAAGTGTTTCTTTTATGATTTCCACACCGTCCGAAGCGTAGCTTTCAAGGCTCAGCTTGCCTTTAGAAAATATAACTTCAGGCTTTAACCTATCCAGAATAACTTTTTTCAGCTCATCAGAAATATTTTTCGGAAGCTTTAATTCGGAAATTGAAAAAGAGCCACGGACTATCTCAGTAAAGCACTCAAAAAGAAGATAAAAATGCTCATTCACTTTTTCTGAAATAAGAGGATAAAGTTTTTTATGTTCCATGTTAAGATTAGAAGCAACAACATCCACTAATTTTTCAGCAAGCTTCTCTTTTTTCATCTCATTAACTTTATTGCGGCGCTGGCTTTCACTAACTCTTCGCAAAGACAAGTCAACATGACCACGCTCAGGGTTAACTCTCATTACTTTGCAGATAACAGACTTGCCCTCAACAACATAATCGCGAATATTGCGTATACGGCCAGGAGCAACTTCAGAAATATGAATCATGCCGTTAATGCCATACTCATCCATTCTTACAAAAACAGAATGGCTCTGAACAGAAGTAATAGTACACTGAACAAGCTCAGATTCTTCAGGAAAGCCTGATTTTTTTAATACCATGACAATAAAAACGAATCATTCCAAAACTTCTAAAACTCTTGATTTTATTCTTGACTTGCCGCCAGTAGGCTCAGCAACGTTTTTGCCGCAGACAAGACAGTCTACCACGCTAGAAACCTTGCCAAATATGATTTGTTCATTCTTGCATTTAGGGCATCTAATCTTTACAAATTTCGAAGTAGTTTCGCGTTGTAACATATGTAGAAGGGATAAGTAAGCGATTTAAAAAGCTATCGGTGACCTAACAAGCAAATCTTTATAAGAGTTGTTTAGTTGCTTTTTTCATGGCAGAACTTATTTTTGAAGATTTGAAGTTCGAGGAGAAAGAGGATAAGATAGTTGTAACTTTTCTCGATAACTTTTATTTTGAGGTTGGAAAGGAAGCGTTTAATGATGCCAAATTTGATTCTAACAAAGTAGAATTTGCTGGGTTAAGCGAAGAAGAAGCAAGGAATAAGATAAATGTTATTCTTGACAATGGTTTTGAGAATTTGAAGAGTAAAATAACCAACAAGCCAACTATTTACGTTAACAAATACTTTGGTTTGCCTCTTATTGGCAATGCTGGCTTTGGAATAACTGACAGAAACAGCAACATGATAGAGATAAAACCGGTTACAGGCTGTAATATGAACTGCAGTTTCTGTTCTGTTGATGAAGGATTAACAAGCAAAAAAACTTCAGAGTTGGTTATTGACAAAGATTATTTAGTGGAAGAAACAAAAAAGCTAATAGAAACAAAAGAGTGCGAGATGCACATTACAATAAATGCGCATGGCGAACCAACATTATACAAGCCAATGCCCGGATTGATTAAAGATTTATCGCAAATCAAGAATGTGAAAACAGTTTCTTTGATAACAAACGGTACATTACTAACAGAAGAATACATAGATAAGTTAGAAAAAGCTGGACTAACCAAATTAAATGTCTCTCTTAATGCTGTTAGTGAAAAAATGGCTAAAATTCTTGAAGGAAGCGGAAAATATGATGTTAATCACGTCAAAAGAATTTGCGAATATGCTGCTAAAAAGATAGAAGTTATATTAGCTCCTGTATTTGTTCCTGGCTATAATGATAATGAGCTTGGAGAAATGATTAAATTCGCCAAGAAGATTGGAGCGAAAATGGGCGTTCAGAACTTTCTTTATTACAAGCAAGGAAGAAAGCCTGCCAATACAGAACAAATGCCTTGGGAGCAGTTTTACGAAATGCTTAAGAAGCTGGAAAAAGAAAATGATTTTAAGCTTATGTTAGATGAAAGCGATTTTGGAATAAAGAAACTAAAGCCGCTTCCAAAACCATTCAAAAAAGACAATGTTGTTGATGCAGTGATAAAATGCGCTGGAAGATACCCAAACGAAGTAATTGCTGCTTCAGACAATAGAAATATAACTGTTACAAACTTCAAAGGAAACAACAAAAAAGTCAAAATAAAAATAACTGGAGATAAACATAACATATTTTACGGGAAAGCACTATGAAATTAAAAAGCATTGGATTGATTGTGTTTGTGATTGCAGCGCTGGTATTTCTCAGTGTTAAATTAAGTGCAATAGGTTATTCTGCGAGTGATGAGAATACTTATTACAAAATGGGGGAAATGGTTAGTGAAGGAAAGATGCCTTACAAAGATTTCTTTTTTGCTCATCCGCCACTGCAGATTTATTTGTATGCTGTTGTGTTTATGCTTTTTGGGTTTAATATTGGTGTTTTGAAATTTCTTTCTGCAATTGCAGCTGTGGTGACTGCTTATTATATTTTCAAGCTGCTTAATGAAAAATCAGAAGCTGCTGGAATGATTGGAACTGTATTATTTTTCTTCTCTCACTCTGTGCTGCTTTTCACGAGTTTTCCGACAGGAACTGAGTTTGTTATGATGTTCTCAATGGCAGGATTTTATTATTTCCATAAAAAAAAGAGTGTAAAAAGCGGCTTGTTGTTTGGAATAGGAGCATTAACAGGATTGCTTGCATTAATACCATTTGCTGTGATAAGTGTATGGCTTTTTATCAGGAATTTGAATGAGCTGAGAAAATTCTTAACAGCTTTCCTTGCTGTGTTTGTGATTGTAAACGCGTTTTTTGTGATAATAAGTAAAGGCGCATACATAACTCAAATAATCACTTACAACCTGCTTAAGCCAGAAGGAGTTATGGACAAATCTGCTCTAATTTCCAGGGTTATCGGCAAGAACTGGCTGATATTAGCTGCTGCTGCAACAGCTGTTTTTGCAAAAGGAAAATTCAGCAGCAGAGTAGCTGTTCCTTTGTTCATAGTAATAGCGTATGCTGCTGCGTTTACATTCATGAAAACAATTTTTGATTACTACTCGCTGGCTGTTGTTCCGTTCCTTGCTGTTCTTGCCGGACAAGGCTTGGCAGGAACTATGCAAAGTTTTAGGTTAAAGAAATTTTTTGCTTACCCAGCAATTGCTATTGTTATTCTTGTTATAAGTTATTTTAACTATAGCGACTTTTCTTCTAATGATACGTATGACTTTGAAACTGCAAGGGAAATTGCGAAGTTTGTGGAAGAAAATTCTGATAAAAACGAACTTATTTTTGGAGAAGATGCAACAACGCCTTTAATTTCCTTGCTTTCTCGTCGAGATATTGCGCTTGATTTTGTAGACAGCAATGACTTAAGATTCAGAACAGGACTGGAAGATTCTGAAAAAACACTAACTGAACTTAAAGAAAACTTAAGATTTTTTATTGTTAGAAGATTGAATTTTGGGGAAGGGGTTAAGCTAACTTATGGATTAACTACGCTTCCTGAATTTGATTTGTTTCTGAAGGAAGAATGTGAAGTTGCTAAGAAATTTGAAACACCATGGAATGGTAAAATGAAAGAATATTATGTTTACGATTGTGATTGAAATAAGAGTTTTCTAATGAGTTTTGGTTTGAAAAGCAGTCAAAAACGTCCCAAACAACCCTAAAAACAGGTAAAATATTATTTGGATTTAACCCCTGTAACAACCTCAAAAAGCAGTATAAACGCGAAAAAAGGTGATAAAACGGCAAATTAAGGGTTAGCAAGATGAGGTAAAAGAGAAAAAGAGGTAGCGATTGGGATTTTTAACTATTCTTAGCAGAAGCTAAGATAATAAAAATAAATTTAGAAAAAAGGGTTAAAAAAAGAAAAGGTGGCTTTTAAGCCACTTTTACTCAGTTGTTTCTTCTGTGGTTTCCTCAGTAGTCTCTTCGGTTGTTTCTTCTTCAGTAGTTTCTTCAGGTTCTTCAACCACAACTGGCTTTGGAGCAGGTGCAGCAACACTTATGTCGCTGAAACTTGTTCCAGTAACTTCAACTTCCATACCACTTAGCTTCTCAGTGTCTTGCCATTGTTCATAGTTGGCGACTACACGAGCTGCTCTTCTGGTATCAGAAGCATCCATACCAGCTACAAGCATTGCAACTTTTCCGTTTGCATTCTCGTAAAGCTTAATCATGGCTTTTCCTGTTGTGAAATCTTGAGCACAGTTGTCTGCACTTGGATTTCCCATAAGCTCTGATGCTATAGCGTTAGCACATGGACCGCCTACAACAATTGCGTTGTTGCTAGCAAGACCTCCTGCACTATCGAACTCCTGAGCAAGCTTAGCTGTACCAACAGCAATTGGACTTGTCTCGTAGTAGACAATTGAACCTCCTTCTGTTGCTTCGCCAGTGCTTATTTCAGCTCCAGGTGCGGATATGTAAACCAAAGGCAATCTTTGCACGCTTGGATAGTCAATAGTTACTGTTGGAGGGTCGTTAGTTGGGTTTTGCCAGTCAACGAATGCACCTAATGTTGTGTATGCATACTTCAAGGTGCTGTCTCCTACAGGACTCTTGTACTCGTGGTCTGCAACGTCTGTTCTTTCAGCAATTCTTACTTCACCAGTTGCAGCTGTTATGTTGAATTCAATAGCACTTGGTACTTTGTTGTCATAGTCGTCAGCATCCACAGTTTGCACAGATACAACAACCCCAGAGTTTGGCTGGATGGAAGTGTTCCATGTTGCGTTTGCGAGAGACGGGTCAGGTGACCATATTGCGATTTGTGCACCTGCTTTTGTGGTTATGTTGACGAGGTTTGAAAAGTCGCCTCCATCTCCACCAAGGCTTCCTTGAGATCCTAACAGTGTTCCGTCAGCATCCAAGTCAACTTGGATGTTAAAGTCGTTAGAATCTGCTGCACCAGCAGCCCAAACCTTAAAGGTAGCTCCGCCTATCGTTATCGTAGCTATATTTGAGGTACTTCCGCCTATCTTATCCTGTGAGTAAGGCGCAGTTAGAGACTTCTCAATTACTGAGCCATCTCCCAAGTTCTCGAATTTTATAGTCTTACTTCCAGTAGTGTCGTTTCTAGTAGCTTTACTATATTGCAAAGCATAAGATGCTCTAGCACCTGGGTTCTGACTTTCGTCACTCACTATAAAGTAGTCGTCTTTGTTTATTGTTTGGTTTTCATCCCAAATTGTGTCTTGGCTGTCGTCTCCTAACTTTAGGTTGTTGCTGCTGTCTGTCCATACAAATGGCAGACTTACAGCATCTCCATTTCCGTCAGTGAACTCAAGGTAATACTGATCTGAGCTTGGATTTAATTTTATTGTTTCAACAGGCACGTTTTCCATACCTTGATATTCAATATCCCAAGCGTCCAACAATGCTTGTGGCTCTTCCAATTGTTCAGATAACTTGCCACCAGCGCCTATGTAGATTTTATCATCAGCTGTTACGTTAAGCTGAATAGTGTCAATCTTATATAGACTGTTAGCACTGTCATTAGTACCTGTTATGATAACAGATGTTTCGTCAACAGTTGTTGTTCCAACCTTTAATGAGTTACTGCTTATCCCATCTGTTATATCTGTGTCTTCAAGTTCTATCTTGTTAGCACCAACATAGAACTCTGTTTTTCTAACACCGCCTGAAAAGTCTTGCACTGAAATATCCTTTACTCCGATAAGGGATTTGTCAGCAAGTGTATAGGTGTCTCCTTCTTGCATAGAGTCTGTTAGTTCTCCATTGACAGTAAACTTAGCAGTTGTACTACCAACAAAGTCAAGACTTACGTCATAATCTTTTCCACCAACAGTGTAGGTTTTAGATTGGTCTTGGTCAAGTGTGTCTTGAACAGCTCCGCCCATTAAGGTAAGCTTTACACCTGTTGTTGAAGTTCTTGCTTTAACTATAGACCAGGTTTTTCCCAAAATGTCTATTGTTTTGTCTTCAAAACTCCACAAGTAAGTTCCTGCACTAGATAGAGTTCCTGCGCTGTCAGTCAAATCTGCTTCAGCAGATGTTGTGAATTCTAATGCATACCTAGCAATTTGCTTTCTGCCATTAGCACTGTCAACGAAAAAGAAATCTCCGATTTCGTTTTTGTTAGCATCGTTTGTGCTCTTATCATAAGCAACAGTTCTGCTAACAGGCTTATATGAAGTTGTAGCAGTGTTCTTTGAGTTTACATTGTCAAAATATAGATATTGGTGGTAGTCAAAATCTCCTTTGCTGTTTCTGTGTGTTCCGTCTGCCAATAAAGTTGGCAATTCGTCGTCAGTTATGAAAGTTGTTATGTCACGAATAGTTTCGTTAACAGAAGTGCCTTTTTCTGACATTTCAAATTTCTTTGCAGATGTTCCAACACGCCATGCTTCGCCACTTACAGATACTGTGCCTGAAGCCGATGACTGTACGGTTTTCTTAACTCTTGCAGCAAATTGCAAACTTGTAGCAATATCAACTGCGCCGAGAGTGTCTGCTGCTGCAGCGTTATCGCCAACAACAATTAGAGCATCGAATTTACCATCTGCTACAAATGGTGCAGGGTAGTTTGCTAGGTCTGTAGCGGCACTAGCACTTAGAACAGTAGCACCCATCATAACAGCTCCTGTACTTAGAGCCATAATCTTCTTAACGGTTTTTATCAACTTCACACTTAACACCTCCGTGTTACTTTGTTTTAACGTTATAGACGCACGTATAGCGCCATTCTCTCCATTTGACAAGGGGAGTATATAAACTTTTTGTTTTAATGTATAATGCAAAATATTTGTTCTTGTATATGCTTTATTTTTTCTTTCATGCTACCTAGTGATATATGTCGAATTGCACTTTAATGAAAGGACTAGTTTATAAAGATTTATATCCTATAGACGACACATCCATATTGCTTCTCAACGGAGTACGCATAATGTTAGCAGTATATAATAATAGGTAAAGGATAAGGGGAAATAAAAGAAGAGTGAGTAAAGGATAAGTGAAAGATAAACAAATGATAAGCGAAGAAATAATGAGGGGACGAGGATCCAGAACAATTTTTTAAGAAAAAATTGAGTAAAAGATGGTTAAGTGGAGCGTAAAGCTCCACGAACCGTAATGAGGGGACGAGGATTCGAACCCCGGAAGGCACTAAGCCAATGGGTCCTAAACCCATCACGTTTGACCACTTCGTTATCCCCTCAGTAGAATTAATGAAAAGTTGGGGTGTGTTATAAATATATTGCTATTATCAGTAGTAATAAGGGTTGTTATAGAAAGCAGCAACCTTTTTAAACCAGTGCTATTTCTCAAATGTTATGCCAAAATCGTTTGAAGTTAACCCGTCGGAACTGGTAGAAAAAGTAGCTGGCGAACTAAAGAAAGAGTCAGAGATAAAAACTCCAGACTGGGCTGGGTTTGTAAAAACAGGAATGCATAAAGAAAGGCCTCCAAGCAAAGAATGGTGGCATATGAGAGCAGCTTCAATGCTTCGCACAGTTGCAAAGTTAGGCCCTATAGGCGTGTCAAAGTTAAAAATTAAGTATGGTGGAAAGAAAAACCGAGGCCACAAGCCATCACATTTCTATAAAGGTTCAGGCAGTATTGCCCGCAAAACACTCCAACAGCTTGAGAAAGCAGGGCTTGTAAAGCAGGCAACAAAAGGCACGCACAAAGGCAGGGTCATAACAAAGAAGGCTGCTGAATTGATGAACTATATTGCTAAAGATTTAGGCGCTACAAAATCTGCTGATAAAAAGACTGCAACTCCTGCCAAAGTAGAAAGTAAAGACAACACGCCAACACAAAAATAGAAGAAACGAAAATGGCACAATACAAACATCCAAGCAGAAAGAAAAGGCTGAACAAGAAAGCTTCCCAGACAAAATGGGCTCCTTTCTGGACAGTTCCTAAAATATATGGCAGGGGCAGGCGTATTCACCCTGGAAGACATACTGCTGTTAAAAGAAACTGGCGCAGGAACAAATTAAAGGCTTAAAATGGCTGAAAAAACTTACAACATACCTCTGAGAAAGGAAATAATGAAAGTCCAAAGGTACAAAAGAGCGAAAAAAGCAGTTAGTTCTGTACGGGCTTATGTTATCAAGCATTCAAAATCATCCGACGTGAAAATTGGAAAATATCTTAACCTTAAATTATGGGAGCATGGAATAAAAAACGTTCCCCACATGGTAAAAGTGGACATAACAAAAGACAACAAAGGAACTGTTACTGCAGAACTTTTCGGAGCACCAAAAGAAGTGAAGAAAGAAGAGCCAAAGAAGCCTGAAACAGCAGTGGACAAGGTAAAAGCAGCAGTTGCAGGAAAAAAAGAAGAAAAAGAAAAGAAAACAGAAGTAAAAGCAGATGTTAAAAAAGAAGAAACAACTGAGAAAAAAGAAACTGAAACTAAAAAAGAAGAAAAAGTAACTGAACCAAAGAAAGAAAGTAGTAGTAGCGAAGAAAAAGTTATTGCAACAACTGATTCTAAAAGCAATAGCAGCAATAACGAAAAAAAGTAGTAAAGTTCTTTAACTAATCTTTATTTTCTAGTTATATGAAAACCTTATTGCCTTTTGAAAAGTTTGAGATCAAAACTTTTCTAAGTTTGTAATTAATTTAAGAAAATCTTTCCCTTCTTTACTGATAGATATAAGAAAAGGATTTCTATTTATACCTAAACCCTCTATTTTGATATATGTTTTGTACTGCTTTTTTCTTAATGTATCTAAAATGGAGTCCTCTCTAATTTTTAATAACATAGATAATTTTTTCACAGTTATACGATGATTTTTATTTATAACTGACAAATATTTAATCATAGTTTTTGTAAAACTGTGGTTCAAGAAACCTTCAAATGCTCTCTTTCTTCTTACACTATGGGTTCTAAAAGGAACTACTTCATTAAATAGAAAGGTTTTGAAGAAAGAATATAAGTTAGTCCATCCTTCAATTACAAAAGTTTTTGATTGTTGATCTTTGCATAATTCTACTATGCCAGTCTGACGCAATATTTTTTCAAAAAGCGTTTTCTCTTGCATATTGTAGCTGAGAGTTATTTTATGAAGACCTTTCTTACCAATCTGCGCACCGCCTTCTGCAGCTAATAAACCATTTAACGCGTGAAAAGCATTTTGTTTCTCCATGTTATTTTTTATTTTTTCAAAAACGTATCTGAAAATTAAAGAGACAATTGTTTTATCCATCACAATTCGCAAATTACCTGCAGGACTAGTTCTTAATATGCACTTAGAGTTTGAGTAGAATTGCTGTTCGTTTAAACATACTGCATTCTTCCAATATTCTTTTGCATAGAGACCATGTCTTAAATCATGCAATAAAATCCTCGATCTCCACACAGCTTTTGGTAATCGGAATATTTTCTCAAACTCATCAATCACAAACACATGGAGCTCTGGTAATTTATTAGCAAAATATAGTTTATACGCGTAGTGTCCATCCCCATGGACTAAAAAGAATAACTCAATCAAATTTGAAGATAACTGAATAAATCTTGGAATTGTAATAGGTTCTTTTTGTTTACGATAAATAGTAATATAGTTTTTAGCTCTAGGAATAATTTTGACATTTTTGTCGTAATGTACTATTTGTGCCAAGTCTATCTGTTGGTAACTTTCTGGAAGACATTTATCTCTTGCTATAATCTTTACAAAAATATTTTCGTTATTCTGTATGTTGAGTTTATCAACAATGATTTGGGGAATATGTAGCTTTCTCCATTTATACATTTTAGTTACAAATTCAACTTCTTGATTTTCTCTACAAATCCTAACAAGCAGCACATCAGTTTCTTTTATCCCTTCCGATTTCCTAGATTCTGCAGGATAAGTAATAAATGGACGACCGGTCCCCATTCTAAGAGGAGATTTAAATTCACACATAGGTCTTTCCTGTTTGTATAATCTGGCAAAGTCAACAGGATGGGCAATTTCTTTATAGTAAACTCTTTTGTCCTCTATATCTGCGTAAAATAGACTTCCTCTTTGTTTTGTTAAAGCTTGGTTAATAATTGTTTTCATTTTTTACCTCTGGAAACCCCATCTAACGTGAGATTTCCTTCATTCAGTAAGGAAATCTCTTTTTGGAGTGAAGGGCATGTATAGCCAAGCTGCGTAAATGATTTTAGGCCGAAAAGCCGACCCTCGAAGAGGGGAAAATCATAATTTAGCAGCTCTGCGTGTGTCTTGAACTCACTTTAACACCAATAGAACAATTACTTAATAAGGGCTACGCCTCCATGTCCAGTGGCCAATGGGAAATATTCTTAAAGGAAAGCTTAATCCAAAGGAGTGGAGGTGGGTGATGAAAAAAAATTTATTACCATTCGAACGATTTGAAAGAGAAGTAATCATGAAAAAAGAAGCGGAAACTAGCAGCAGTTACGGTTGCAACCCTGACGAAAGAAGCGCTGACGAGCTAATTAATTTTGGCATCATAAACCTTGACAAACCTTCAGGACCAAGCTCACATCAAGTTTCTGCTTATATCAAACAAATTCTTGGCATTAAAAAAGCCGGTCACTCTGGGACTCTAGAATAAAAGGAGACATCCCAAAGTAACAGGAGTTCTGCCAGTAGCTTTAGGCAGAGCCACAAGAATAGTTCAAGTGCTTCTTACAGCAGGAAAAGAATACGTGTGCGTAATGCAGCTCCACAAAAACGTTGAAGAGGTAAAGCTTAGAAAAGTATGCGAAGAATTTGTTGGAAAAATAAAACAATTACCTCCTGTAAAAAGCGCTGTGGTAAGAAAACTTAGGGAAAGAACTATCTATTATATAGACATAATTGAAATCAGCGGAAAATACGTGCTGTTCAGAGTTGGTTGTGAAGCAGGAACATACATAAGAAAACTTGTTTCAGACATTGGAAGCAAAATAGGAGGAGCGCACATGCTTGAGTTAAGAAGAACCAAAGCAGGACCGTTCAAAGAAGAAGAAATTTTCACCTTACATGATGTCATGGACAGCTACCATTATTATAGAAAAGAATCAAACGAAAAATATTTGAGAAAAGTCATACTTCCAATAGAAGCAGCAGTTGCGCACCTTCCAAAAGTTTGGATTCTTGACGGAGCAGTTGATAGTGTCTGCCATGGAATGAGCTTAAAAATGCCTGGCATAAGCAAATTTGAAAACCACATAAGAAAAAAAGATATTGTAGCAATTATGACGCTGAAAAACGAGCTTGTTTGCTACGGGATAGCAACTGTCGACTCGAAAAAAATGCAGACAGGAAGAACAGGAGTAACTGTAAAACCAGACGCTGTTTTTATGAAGATAGGAACTTATCCTTCTAAGAAACATGAATAAACTTATTTTACTAATCCACAGTAAACAAATTAGAACTGCTATCAACTTTGAAAAGTCCTGCTCTTGCCCCTGCATCTAACCAAGCATGAGCGTAACTTGCAGCTGCCAATGCAGTCAGCAAATCGCCTTTTTTCCGGAAATGTTTAGCGTCGGAAAGATAATTCTTAGCCATAGAAAGAAAATCCTGTGCAACCTCTTGCTTGACAGACGGAAGCTCAACTAAAGTGATTGCTTTCTCTGTCATTGCAAAGTATTTGTCCAGCTTTTTGTTTATTTCTTCTTCTGATATTGACATAGAAATCATGAATAAACTGTTGTTTTTAAGGGTTATGCACTTTCAGGCGGAGGTACGTATTTATACCCTAAGCCATATCTATTAATTATAAGTTGAGGATTGCTTGGATCTGATTCAAGTTTCAATCTTACGTTTTTCGCATGCGTGGCCAAAGCTTGTCTATCTCTTAGATTAAAAAGAGGAATACTTGTAATAGCTTCATAGCATTCTCCTTGCGAGAAAAATATGCCAGGGTTTGATACTAATGTTGATAAAAAACGATATTCAGATGGAGTAAGTCCAACAGGTTCTCCTCGCACACTTATGGTTACTGATTCTTCATACATAGTTATTTCTGGATCTGAATAAAAAGGAATAACTCCATTTTCAGGAGCAACTTCAGCTATTAAAACATCTTCCAAATCAGTACCTTTTACTGTTTTCAAAACTGCATCAACCTGTTCTTGCGTTCCAAAAAAATACATTGGTTTTTTAGACATTATGAATTTTGGAACTTTCCATCCATTTATAAGGTTAATTGTGCCAGTTTATTTTATTCAAAACCCAGTCAGAAACAAGATTTATTAATTGCTCGAAATGATTTGCATCAGAATAACGGTGGTCAGCATCTTCAATTATTTCGAGCTTTTTTTCGCAATTTAAATGTTTGATTAATTCTTTGCTTTGCTCAACAGGAACATCAACATCATTACTTCCATGCACGATAATTGTTGGAGTTTTTATTTTCTCAGCAGTTTTGTAGATGTCATACTTTGCAGAGTCGTCAAAAAACTGTTGTTGCTTGTTTCTTGCTACCAAAGGAACTTCTTTTATTCCACTGTAATCAGATACAGGAGATTTCAATGCCAAAACTTTCAAATCTTTTTCAGCAGCAAATAAAACAGCAACAGAACCACTAAAACTACTGCCTAACAAAGCAATTTTATTTTTATCAACATTTTCAATGTTTTTCACAAAATTAAATGCAGCGTTCAAATCATCAATACCTTGCGTTATTGTTAATTGATAAAGTTCGCCTTCACTCTCACCGCAACCAGTAAAGTCAAATCCAAAAGAAGCAATTCCTTTTTCCAGCAATTGCCGGGATAATGCAGAACGTGTTTTACTTTTTGTATTGCTGGCATAGCCATGGCAAATAATCACGATAGGAAAATTTTCTGAATCTGGAATTGTAACGACGCCGTGCAGTTTTCTTCCTTTGCTGTTAGTAAACATTACATCTTTTTCCATTTTTGCATCAAACAAAAGTTATTTTTCCTTTTTTATTAATCAGCACTGTAACTTTAAAATCTAATTCTCCGTTGTAAAATCTTATTTTTTTCTTAAATGTTTTTTTATTTTTAATTATAGTTGCTTTAAACCCGAGCTTTAAAAAATATTCTTTCAAATCCAAAGCAATTATTTTTCGCATAAGCAAAAAATCATTCTTATATTTATCAAAATCAAGAATTCTGTTGTTGACAACGATAAATCGTTCCATTTTTAATCATAAAGGCGCCTGAGTTTCAGGCGCCAAACGTCAGAAGCTTTAGCTTCTGATCGTGATCAGAAACGCTTTAGCGTTTCTGACATGCCAAGGGAATGTGCAAAAATTTTATAAACTATTATCAATCAAATAACTAATTCGACGAGGGATGATTGTGCTAGGCTTTGTGAGCCAGTCAGGGGACTCGACCCCCTGCTCGGGTTGTCAACTCTTTGCTCCATCCATTGAGCTACGTTTTCTTTATTTTTCATTTTCTTTGATTTTAATGGCGCCGCGGCTGGGGTTTTCGCCCAGAGATGAGTATCGAACCCAGATGCCTTCCCAGGCAGAGTGGTATCAACACTCCACGCTTCCAATTGCGCGTCCGCGGCATAAAAAGCTTTAAATATCTGTTATTCCCTCTCTTTTGTTGGTATCAACACTCTGCGCTCCTAATTGCGCATTTTTTCTTTTCATTTTCTTTTAACAGAAGTAGTGGTTTAAATACCCTATCCGTGCATGTCCAGTGCTAATGGTCAAAAGGGCTGAAAGCCCAATTTTTAGAGGTTTCAGGGCTTGAAAGCTTATTGCGCAAATCTTCCGGATTGTCCAGTGGTTTATTCGGAATTATCTAAGAATATTGTTTAACTTTTTGAGTATAAACATTATTTTCTGGTTGTAAAGAAGATGCTGTCAGGAAGTTTTGTCTTGCTTTGGTTGTTTCTTCAAGAGCTTCGTATATAATACCTAGATTGTAGTAAGCTTCATGGTTCCATGGGTTTAATTGAATGGATCTTTCAAACAAAGAAATAGCAACTGTTAAATTTCCTTGCTGTGCATAAACAATTCCTAAATCACTGTACGATTTATAATATCTTGGTTCGACTATTATCGCTTTTTCAAAACTTTGCTTAGCTTGATCAGAAAAAAAATCTCTTTGCTCAGGTATTTCAAGAGAAGCATAATAATAAGTTAAACCTAACGAGTCGTATGCTTTAACATAGGACGGGTTGTTGTTGATTGCTGAAATAAACGCATCAGTTGCTTTGCCATAATTTTTTTGTTTCATATAAACAATACCCAGGTTATAATGAGCTTTTTCGTTTAAAGGGTCAAGAGAAACAGCAGTTGATAATGCTGATTTAGAGTCAACTAAACGGTTATTTTGTTCATAGGCAAATCCCAAGTTGCTCCATACAACAGATGTTTTTGAAGATGTTTTAGAAGTTTCCTCCCATAAAGTTAAATCATTTTTCCAGTCAGCATTTCTGTCAATAGTAATAAAAAGAAAAGATGTTATAACCGCAACAGACAGTAATAAAGATACAGTTTTCTTTTTTGGAATTTTAAAGAAAAAGTAAGAGAATAAAATTGCCGAGCTAACAGAAGGAAGATATAAGTAACGGTCTGCCATAAGAGTTTGAAGCGGAAGAATATTTGAGAAAGGCAAAAACGTAATGAAAAACCAGCCAATTGAAAAAGCAAGCAGCTTATTTCTTTTATAATATTTTATCGCGATGAAAGAAACCGCCAATATAACCAGCAGCGAGAAAATAACCATTGGGTCAAAAAGAGATGTGCTTGTTTTTATTTCCCGGTAAAGCGTTAACGGATAAGGAATAAAAATAAGGTAAAAATAGTAAAAAACAATTTTAATCATAGTTAGAAAAGTAGTAAAGAAACTGCCGGTTACGTATTCATTTGTTCTTGCACCAAGACCTATTACAATAAATCTAAAATAAACAAAGATAGCAGTAACTGCAAAAAATGAAGCAAGCCTGTAAATTTGTTTCTTATGCTTTTCAAAATCAAATGTTAAATTATTGAATACTATTTCATACAATAACAAAAGGGGCGGTAAAATAAAAGCTTCTTCTGAAGAAAATAATGCTGCTATGAATGACATTACTGACACAATCAAATAACCTTTTTTTTGATTTTGTCTGTAAAGAATGTAAAGATAAAATGAAAGCAAAATTAACGCTATTCCAAGCAAATCAAATCCGCCAGTCATGTTAGTTACACGTTCTGTATGGATGGGATGGACAGCAAATATTGATGCTGCAACTACTGGAATAAATTTGTGGCTTGTTAATCTAGTCAAAATCAGCAGAACAAGTATTGAATTTAAAGTATGCCAAAGTAAACTGTTTAGATGGTAACCAAACTTGTTATCTCCCCAAACAGAATAAGTGAATGCGTACAGCGTTGTTCGCAAAGGTCTATAAAGGCCATCGGTAGTATCGAAGAAAAAAACAGGGATATTATTTAGGGAACGAATGCCTATGTTTTCCTGAATAAATTTTTTGTCATCCCATACAAAATCGTTAGTGAAAGAGTTAGCATAAGTAACTGCTGAAAACAAAGTCACTATAAGAATAAAAAATAGTTTTTGTTGCATCTGCAATAAGAAAAAGCCCATAGCTTATATTTTTTTATGTTTATTGCTTTCTTTCGTAGCTTTTGATATCAACAAAAGCTTTATATACGAAAAAATAAAAAAAGAATTGTGAAACCGATAACTGACATCAAAAAACTTGAGAAGAAAGCCAATCTCATCAGGCAAGACCTGATAAATATGCTTCTCAAGGCAGGCTCAGGCCATTCTGCTGGATCGCTTGACATGGCAGATGTTTTTACTGCGCTTTATTTTAACATACTCAATCACAATCCAAAACAGCCATTGTGGACGGATAGAGACAGACTGTTTTTGTCATGCGGCCATATTGTTCCAATAAGATATGCAGCAATGGCGCACGCAGGATACTTTCCTCGGTCTGAGCTTAATACTCTAAGAAAGCTTGGAACAAAACTGCAAGGACATCCTGAACGAACAATGCTTCCGAGCATGGAGAGCACTTCAGGACCTCTTGGTTCTGGCTTAGCACAAGCAGCAGGCTATGCTTATGCTGCTAGAATGGATAATAAAAAATTTCGAGTTTACTGCGTAACTTCAGATGGCGAACATGATGCAGGAAATCATTGGGAAGCTGTCTTGTTTGCAGGGAAGAATAAGCTTTCAAACTTAACAGCAATCATTGACAGAAATAACATACAGATTGACGGGCATACAGAAGATATAATGCCTCTAGAGCCATTAGAAGACAAATACAAAGCGTTTAACTGGCATGTTTTGCACATTGACGGCCATAATTTCCAGGAGATACTTGATGCTGTTAAGCATGCAAAAGCAGTTTATGAAAAGCCTACTGTTATTATTGCGCATACAATTCCTGGCAAAGGAATTTCTTTCATGGAAAACTTGCCTGAATGGCATGGCAAGCCACCAAAAGAAGATGAAGCTAAAAAAGCAATTGAAGAACTAAAAGCTGCAGAAAAAAAAATAGATGAGGAGCAAGAATGATTAATCCTGAAGCAAAACTATCAAAGAAACTGCTCACAAAAGAAGTAGACATGGTTCCTACCAGAAACGGTTATGGTGAGGGCTTAGTTGAAGCTGGGGAAAAAGATAAAAGAATTGTTGCTTTATGCGCAGATTTAACAGAGTCTACACGAACACAAGCTTTCGCAGAAGAATTCCCTAAACGTTTTATAGAGGTTGGAGTTGCTGAGCAACTTCTTATAACTGTTGCTGCTGGAATGGCGAACTATGGTAAAATTCCATTCATTACTTCTTACGCTGCATTCTCTCCAGGAAGAAACTGGGAACAAATAAGAACAACAGCTGCACTAAATGACGTGCCAGTAAAAATAGGAGGAATGCATGCCGGCATTTCTGTAGGGCCTGACGGAGCAACTCACCAAGCTTTAGAGGATATGGCAACAATGCGCTCAATTCCCAACATGATTGTTATTGCTCCAACTGATTCAATAGAATCAAAAAAAGCTACGATAGCTGCAACAAAACATAAAGGGCCTGTTTACATGCGATTTGGAAGAGAAAAAGTTCCTGTTGTCACAACAAAAAAAACACCTTTTAAGATCGGAAAAGCAGAAGTATTTAGAGACGGAAAAGATGTAGCTGTGATTGCCTGCGGTTCACTGGTGTATGAAGCATTAATGGCTGCTGAACAATTAAAAGGCCAAGTAGACGTCATGGTTGTGAATAATCATACTATAAAGCCAATCGATGTTGAAACAATAACAGCTGCTGCTAAAAAAACAGGAGCAGTTGTAACAGCAGAAGAACACCAAATCAATGGAGGCATGGGCAGTGCTGTAATGGAAGTTCTTGGAGAACACATGCCTGTCCCTGTTAAACGCGTTGGTATTAAAGACCTTTTCGGGCAATCCGGAGAACCAGATGAGCTGATGGACCTTTACGGCCTTAAAAGCAAAGACATAATTGCTGCAATAAAAGAAGTTGTCAAAAGAAAATGACTAAGTTTGACATAATAACAATAGGAGATGCATCTGAAGACGTATTCTTACAACTATTGGAAGCAGAAGTCCACTGCAATAAAGGCACAAATAAATGCGAGTTGTGCATGATTTATGCTGACAAAATACCAATAGGAAGAGTTGACAGGCTTGTTGGAGGAAACTCAATAAACCTTGCAATTGGAATGAACAGGCTTGGTTTCAAAAGCGCTTTTGTTGTTGTTTTAGGAAACGACGAGCAAGGCAGTAAAGTAATGCAAGCGCTTAAGCAAAATAAAGTCAGCACAAAATACGTTCAAATAGATAAAAAATCCATGACAAATCACAGCACAATCCTCAACCTAAATGCTGAACGAACAATTTTAATATACCATGTTGACAGAAAATACAAGCTGCCTAAACTCGACAAGGCAAAATGGCTGTATTATTCCTCAATGGGGCATGGGTTTGAGGTCATTCACAAAGAACTGCTAAAATACCTAAAAAAATACAATGTAAAACTCGGATTTAATCCAGGAACACATCAACTGAGAAAAGCAAAATCGCTTAAAGAATTCTTCCTCTTGTCAGACGTCATATTACTGAATAAAGAAGAAGCACAATTGGTATTAAAAACAAAAAGCAACAATTTCAAAGAACTGCTCAAAGGGCTGAAAAAATTAGGAGCAAAAATTGCAGTTGTAACAGACGGACCAAAAGGCTCGTATGCTTATGACGGATCTGAATTTTATTTCCAGAATATTTATGACTGCCCTGTTGTTGAACGAACAGGCTGCGGTGACAGCTACTCTACAGGATTCATCGCTGCGCTGATGTCTGGGCATGACATCAAAGAAGCAATGAGATGGGGAACAGTTAATGCTGCCTCAGTAATCCAGCAAATAGGACCACAGCCAGGCTTAATTAAGCTGGCAGAATTAAAGAAGATACTCAAATCTCATCCAAAATTCAAGCCAAGAAAATTCTGAAATGTAAAAATGAAACCAAAAGTTTTCGTTTCAAGGGAAATTCCTTCTGTAGGCATAGACCTTCTAAAGAAAAAATGCGATGTTACAGTTAGCAAGAAAAACCGTGTTCTTACAAAAAAAGAATTGATTTCAGGAGTTCGAGGAAAAGACGCGCTACTTTGTCTGTTAACTGATAAGATTGACCTTGCTGTAATGAAAGCAAGCAAAAAGCTAAAAGTTGTTGCAAACTATGCTGTAGGGTTTGATAACATAGATGTAAAAGCAGCAACAAAACTAAAAATACCTGTAACAAACACACCAGGCGTTCTTACAGATGCAGTTGCCGACCATGCTTGTGCTTTAATACTGAGTATTTCCAGAAGAATTGTAGAGTCAGACAAATTTGTTCGAGCAGAAAAATACAAATCATGGGAACCTCTGCTTATGCTTGGCAGCGACTTTAAAGGAAAAACCTTGGGGATTCTTGGGCTTGGAAGAATTGGCTCAGCAGTTGCTGAACGCATGGCAAAAGGTTTTGGCATGAAAATTCTTTACTATGACATTAAACGCAATCCAAAATTTGAAAAAAGCGTGAAGGCAAAGTATACAAACGTCAAGCAATTGTTGAAAAATTCTGATTATGTTTCACTACATGTTCCTTTATTGCCTGCAACTAAACATTTGATTGGATTAAAAGAGCTTAAGATTATGAAAAAAACAGCTTACCTTATCAACACCTCAAGAGGCCCAATAGTTGATGAGAAAGAATTAGTAACTGCCTTAAAGAAAAAACAAATTGCCGGAGCCGCACTGGATGTTTTTGAAAAAGAACCAAAAACAATGCCTGGATTGACAAAGCTGGATAATGTAATCTTAACTCCGCATACAGCTTCAGCAACAATTACAGCCAGAAACGCTATGTCAACCATAGCAGCAAAAAATGTGCTTGCTGTTTTAAGCAGTAAAAAAGCACCAAACATAGTTAATCCTGAAGTTTATCAGAAATGAAAAAATATATTGGCATAGACGTAGGAGGAACCAAAATTGAAGGAGTTCTAGTCAATGAAAATCTAAAAGTTATCAAACATGCTAAAACACCAACTGAAACCACCAAAAGCAGAACTGCTTTAATTGAAAAAATAATCAAAGTCGTAAATGAGCTTAAAACAAGCAATGTTTATGGCTTGGGAATAGGAGTTCCTGGCTTTGCTAACCAAGAAGGAAAGATAAAACTTACGCCAAATATCACTCAATTCGAAAATTTTAATCTGAAGAAAGCTTTAGAGAAAAAATTAAAGCATAAAATCTTGATTGGGAATGATGCTAACCTCTTTACTCTTGCAGAGCAACGCGCAGGAGCTGCCAGAGGAATGAAAAATGTCCTTGGCTTGACCTTAGGAACAGGCGTAGGAGGAGGAGCAATCATTGATGGAAAATTATATAGAGGAAAAAGCGGAGGAGCAGCTCATTTCGGGCAAATAATAATAGACAAAAGCGGAATGAAATGCTGGTGCGGATTAAAAGGAGACTTAGAATCATGGTGCGGCGGAAGATACATGGAAAAAAACTACAAAGCGTTAACTGAGAAAAACAAGACAGCACGTGAAATTTTTGAATCAAATGAAAAAATTGCAAAAAAAATAGTTGAAAATTTTTATGAAAAACTCAGCATTGGAATAGCGAATCTAATCTATACCTTCAATCCTGAATGTATTGTTTTAGGAGGAAGCATAAGCAACAGAGTAAATATTATCAGTCTAAAGAAAGCAATAGGAAAATACACGCATAAAACACTTGTTAAAGATGTTAAAATTTTAAAAAACAAGCTAGGCAATTCTGCAGGAATGTATGGAGCAGCATTCTTAGCTATGAACCACTAAGCTTCTTCATATCCTTTCAGAAAACCAGCCTCATTGGCATTTATTTCATCATTATCCAATTCTTCAATTTCCAAGTCCCCTATCGATAACAAATCTTCTTCAATTTCATCAGGCATACGATCACTCTCCCAAAAGTTAATTTTCTTAATAAAAAGCGAACAAGAAAGTAAATTATATAATTAACCGTTATAATTTATAAAATGTTTAAATATTTATAAAAATAGCAAGATTTAAATAAAAGCTAAATATCTTGAAGTATATTGACTGATTTATATAATTGCTATAAAACAGTAAAAGAAATTTAAATCCGATATAAGATTATAAAAGAGAGGGGGTTTATTATGAAAAGAAAAGTAATCCAGATAGCAGGCTCAACACAACTAGTTTCTCTGCCAAGACAATGGGCTAAGAAGAATAACCTGATTAAAGGGCAGGAGATTGAAGTTATTGAAAATGGTAACAAAGTAATAGTCACTACCGAAGCAAATCCGGAAAAAAGAAAGATAACAGTTGATGTCAGTAACTTAATGCCAAAAATGGCAGATAGGCTTCTAACAAGAGCTTACCAACAAGGGTATGATGAACTAACAATAAAGTTTGATAAGATAGAATCAGGAATAGCATTGCAAAACAAAATAAGAGAATTGCTGGGATTTGACATTTTTGAGCAAACAGAAAACGAAATGGTGATAAAAAGCATATCTTCAAAATTAGATGTTGATTTTGAATCTTCTTTAAGAAAAGCTTTTTTGATAGCATTAGACATCAGCCAGATTTGCGTGACTGCTTTCAAAAAAGAAGACAAAAAAACGCTTGAAAACCTTCATTACAGAGATCTTGAGTTAAACAAGTTTTGCTACTTTTGCCTCAGAGCAATAAACAAAGGGCAGTATGATGAATATGACAAGTACATTCTTTATTACATCATAGAAACCTTGGAAGATGTTGGAGATGCTTACAAAGAATTAATTAGTACTCTTTTAAAAATTTCTCCAAAATCAAAAATGGTCAACATTCTTGAAAAAATCAATGAAGTGCTAAGGCTTAGCTATCAATTTTTCTATAAACCAGAAAAAGAATATGCTTTCGAGGCTTATGAAAAATTGCAAAAAACAAAAAAACTGGTAGAAAATGCGCTAACAAGTTCATCTATAGATGAAATAAAAACACTAATGGTATTTGACAACATACTAAAACTTATCTATCACTTTAGCACTATGAGACTTGACAAGTTAAAAGAGTTAAAAGAAATAAAGTGATTAAATCATTGCTGAGCTACAGATACTACCAATTAAATCGGGTATACTGTGACTGTGGTCGATTTTTCATTATGATAGACCCAGAAGGCGCACCATAAAGTGCCAACTTAACACGTTGAGGGTCGCCTCCAACCAATTGAACACGGGAAGGGGTTGATCCTCTCTCAAGATCGTCCAACCCATTAGATTCTAAGACATGTCCGCCTTCCAATCTTTTTCTATCTGCACTCCAACCTTCTGTGCTGATATTATTACGAAACTGATTTGTAGAAACTCTTTTTATAGGAACAGCATCGCCTCGAAATTGCTCAGGAAGACCTTCAATCGCTTCTGTTGGCAAATTAGGATCTCTGCTGTAAATCCCATCTGGCGTGTATTTCATAAATATAGCCGGACCACCTAAAGCTCTGGCAACTGAAATCGACAGTTTATCTGATTGGTTAGGATCAATAGGTTCTGGCACGCCTTTCCCTTGTCTAGCAGGCATACTTAATATAATAGGAATATATCCCAGCCAATCGCTTTGAGCTGCAGCAACAACGTCCCATGCATTAATTCTGCCTTCAGGCAAATCAGGCCCTTCTTCTCCGATTATACGAACAGGCAAATCAGGATGGCGACTAGTAATGATTTGCTTAACTAATGCGGCTGCTTGCCCATATGCGCCCCATCCTATATCAGTGGCATTATCACCAATGCTTGCAAGGACACCTTTATACGGTTCACCAAATAAACCAGAGCCTACTGTTAAAACAGGATTATTGCCGTTTTTATAAAAATCAACTATAACATCAGTCATTTCTCCAAAAATTTCTACTGCAACTGCATCTCCTCGAGCAAAAAGATCCAAATAACTCCCACCGACTTTTAAAGATCGCGATATTGGAACATTAGGATCTGGTCTACGTCTTCCAGACATTTCTAAATCTCTTCTGTAAAATCCATGCACTAAAGCATCGACAGAAGCAATATCATCAGGCATATAAGCTTCCCTTGATGGCAAAAATCTTTCAATTTTTTCCACAATACTCTTGGCAAGATCATCAACAGTATCTTCTAAAAGAGGAACAGGTACGCCTAAATAAGGTGTAAGGTCAAAAACAGGCAGGTCAGGGTGCTTCATTAGATCTTGAACCCATGTGCGGCTTTTGCGGCCTTCTCCTCTTTGCATGTCAGGACCAACAATGGTTTGTACACCAAGGTAACCGTGAGCTCTTAATAATTCAACCAAATCAACAGCTGTTGGAACCGTTGCCACAGAAGGTGTTTCAGGGCCCAAGTTAGACTCGCCGAGCTTGAACTCCAAAGAACGAGCTAGATATCCAAAGCCAGGTCGTCTATCTGTAACAACAACTATAGTTGGGGTAAGTGTTTGCACTATACCGTCAACTGAATAAAACTGATTATCTGAATAGGCTTTATCGTTCATTGTGAAAAAGTCTGAAAGGGGATTAGGTCTTGCAGTAGACAATGTCATGTAACAATTACCTCGTCGTATAAATCATTAAATTCAATATTAAAAATGGAATTATTCACTATTTTTAAAGCTTATTATTTTTTGTTAAATACATTTTTTTATAAATTTTTTACAGTTCTAACTACTTATAAACCAGTAGCAAATATCTATATTTAAAGGTAATGTATATACTATATCTAGATAACGCCTATGTATAGAAAATAAAAAATAGGTTTAATTATGCTAATTCGCACTCTTTCTTCAGCGTTTCAGCCATGTCAGTTTTTTCCCAGGTAAAGTCAGGGTCATCCCTGCCGAAGTGGCCGTACGCAGAAGTTTTCTGGTAGATTGGGCGGCGCAAGTTAAGCTGTTCAATGATTGATTTTGGCCTGAAATCAAAGTGCTTGTTAACTAATTCCACTATTTTTTCTTCAGGCATTTTATTTGTTTTAAATGTGTTAACAAAAATGCCAAGTGGCTTGGCAACACCAATAGAGTAAGCAACCTGGATTTCACACTTATCAGCCAAACCAGCAGCAACAATATTCTTAGCTACATAGCGAGCATAATAAGAAGCACTGCGATCAACTTTTGTAATGCATTTTCCAGAGAAGGCACCCCCGCCATGTGCGCCAACCCCCCCATAGGTATCTACAATAATTTTCCTACCAGTTAAGCCAGCATCCGCAGGAGGTCCACCTAAAATAAATCTTCCTGTGGAATTGATGAAAATTTTAGTGTTTTCATCTAACCAATCTCCACAAACAGGTTTGACGACTTTTTCTTTAATGTCTACTTGAAGCTGTTCTGTGCCAACATCAGCAGAATGATGAGCTGCGATAACAACTGCTTCTGCTCTTTTAGCTTTGCCATCTTTGTATTCAATAGTCACTTGAGATTTTCCATCGGGTCTTAAGTAAGGCAACTCTCCTGATTTCCTAACTTCAGCCAGTTTCATTGTTAGTTTATGAGCTAAAGTTATAGGCAAAGGCATTAATTCTGGCGTTTCATTACAAGCGTAACCAAACATCAAACCCTGATCTCCGGCACCCTGCTCCTTAAAATCTCCTTTGCCTTCTTCTACACCTTGAGCAATATCTGGAGACTGCTCATGTAACGTTACGATTACCCCAACGTCATCACAGCAGAAGCCGTATTCTGACTTGTCATAGCCAATGTTTTTTAGTATTTTCCTAACAGTAGCTTGAATATCAACATAGGATTTGGTTTTAGCTTCTCCACCAACTAAAACCAAGCCTGTTGTAGTGAAGCACTCAATCCCGGCATGCGTATCCATGTTTTTGTCAATTTCCAAATCTTGCTTTAGCATTTCATCGTATATGCCGTCTGATATTTGGTCACAAACTTTGTCGGCGTGCCCTTCAGTAACGCTTTCAGATGTAAAAAATTGTTTGTTGTTATTAGTCATTTTTTCTTGCCTCCATTTTTAACATTATTGCGAAATGTTCGTTTATAAACAATCCTGAAAGAAATATTCTTATGAGAATAAATAACAGCAATCAAATAGATTTATATACGTAAATGAAATTTAGAAGACTATGCCAATACTCTCACCCAGGTTCACTGAAAGTTATCTTGGAGAATTTGTTTATGGTGCAATAGATGGAGCTATAACCACTTTTGCGATTGTTGCAGGCGCTGCAGGCGCAAATTTATCTTCTTCAATTGTTTTGATACTTGGCTTTGCAAATTTGTTTGCAGACGGCTTTTCAATGGCTGCAAGCAACTATCTCAGCACAAAGACAAAACTGGAAATTCTTTCCAAAAAAGGGCATGAGCATCCTGAAGTAAGGCCTACAAAAACAGCAGTGGTTACGTTTGGCTCATTTTTTGCAATAGGATTCATCCCATTGATATCATACGTAGCAGGATTATTTTTTCCTGCAATAAAAGACAACCAATTTGAAATAGCAATAGTTCTTACAGGACTTGCATTCTTTACAGTAGGATCTATTAAAGCCAAAGTTGCTAAAAAAAGCTTGGTAAGTTCAACAACTGAAACATTGCTTCTTGGCGGAGCTGCTGCAACAATAGCTTACTTTGTAGGGGCATTCCTTAGAAGCATTGTTGGGTAAAGAATAATTAAGATTTATAAAGAAGAACAGATTCAACAATTGTAATGGGAAACAATCCAAATCCTAAACTAATAGATTTAGGAATAAGAACAATTGTAGAGCAATTTAATAAGCTATCTTTCATTCAAACACTAGGTTCTTGTTCAGGCCATCCGCTCTGGGAGAGTAATGAGCAATATGGACGACCGTATATAGAATACCGTGCATATGAAAACGAAGCGTATACATTTACACAAAGCCTCATAGATGAAGTGCGGAGAAGACAAGGCTTAGATGCTTCTGTAGTGCCAAAGGGAGAATTACACGGAGAAAATAGAATAATTTTCGCTGCATATCAATCAGGAATATTTGCTGACAGAGAAAGTATTAGAAAACACGTGGAAACTTTTTGGGAAGACGTACAGGTATCACTGCAAGAAATAATTGAAAGAGACTATGCGCGACAGGAATAAGAAACATCTGCGTATAAATAACAATTCGTTTCTAATATGATAGAACTGGTATCAAAAGGTTTTTAAACAAACATTCCAGTAATAAGCTAGGATGGCAAGAGTAAGGAGAAAAGGGGTTTGCATAATTTGTTCTAGAAAACTTGAGCGACGTAATCTTTATCTTGGAAAAGTAATGCGCCAAGGAGTTTATGAGCTTGTAAAAAACAAAAACAAAGAGTTTGGAGAAAAAAGCAAACTATGCGGGAAATGTTTGAGCGAAACCAGAGCAGAATACATTATAGGCACGCTAAAGGATGAAGAAGCAGACATCAGCCATTTAGAAAAAGACGTTCTCACAAGTATAAAAAAGCAAGACACAATAACAAGAAATATTTACAAAGATTACAGGAAAAAACTGAAAATTTCTGATGCAATTTCTGACAAACTGGCAGAGTTTGGAGGAAGCTGGACATTCATAATAATGTTTGGTCTTTTCCTTGCAGGATGGATTATGGTTAATATCTATTTGCTTTCTCAAAAACCATTTGATCCTTACCCATTCATACTTCTAAATTTGATACTTTCCACTTTGGCAGCAATACAAGCACCAATAATCATGATGAGCCAGAACAGGCAGGAATCACGCGATAGATTAAGATCAGAGCACGACTACAAAATAAACTTGAAAGCAGAACTTGAAATAAGATACTTGCATGAGAAGATTGACCTGCTGCTTAAGAATCATTGGAACAGACTGCTGCAAATACAACAAATGCAAGTAGACGTTCTCGAAGAAATAAAAAAGAGAAAGAAGTAAAAATTTAAAAACAAACTCCAAGTTGCTTATCTTCTATGGCGGATATAGAAACAGTAGTAGCAGAACAAGAACTAGGTGTTTTTTTAGCTGGCAAAATAGTTGGAGAATACTTATTTTATATATTAAGCATGCCTACCCCTGATAAAGTTTTAGGGATTATCGTCCAGGGAAAACCACAATCTTATTATCCTTGGAGAAAGAATAGAGAAATAAAGTTTAGACGAATTAGTGATTCACCGATAGTTTCACAACGAAGATTAGTTGATGTTCATGACTTTAGAGGGTCATCTATTGATTTCTTTGAGGCAGAAATCGATGAAAGCGAGCTTATTCCAGCTGAACACATCCCCAACCCAACTAGAAATTTCAGACGGTATCACTCTTTGATTAATTCTTCTTTCTAACCAGCTTATACAGCATATAACCGCCAATCACAAACATTGGCAGGCTCCAGACTTGGCCCCAAGTTAGATTAAGCAGATATGGCGGAAGGTCTTTGTAGAATTCTAGAGAAAAGCGAAATCCGCCGTATAATGTTATGAACATCCAAAACAGCATGCCTCTTGGAAGCTTGTGTGTTTTTACGTGCCACAGTACTGCAAATATAAGGAAGTTTTTTGCTGACTCATAAAGCTGTACAGGATGCCTGAAGCCTTCAACACCCTGAAATTGCACAGCCCATGGAAGATTAGTTACTGTGCCGTAAAACTCTCCGTTGATAAAATTAGCAATGCGTCCAAGGCCAAGAGCAAAAGCAAGAGGTATGGCTGTCAAATCTGCCACATCATAAAAACTAATGTTTTTTCTTTTGCTGTAATAATATCCTGCTATTACCAGCCCAATTAAGCCTCCGTGAAAAGCCAAACCTCCATTCCAAACTGCAAATATTTGCAAAGGATTTGCAGCGTAGAAGCTGAAATCGGAAATAACACTGCCAAGCCTTGCCCCAACCAAAACGCCAACAACACCATAAAGAATATAGTCATCAAAGTCCTTGTTTGAAAGAGGCAGTTGACGCTTTTTAGCAAGATGCTTAAAAATAAGATAAGTTAGAAAAATACCAAAAACAAAAATAAGCCCGTAATATCGGATTTGAAACGGCCCCAAACCTATGAGAACAGGGTCTATATTGTGATAGAACATTTTAACCAGTTAACAATAAAAAAAGCGGGATTATTTTACACCGCCGTCACAAGAGCAGTCTTGTCCAGGACACATTAGCAAATCACCTCAAAAATAATTCTAAGAATTAGATTTTATAAAGTTTGTGTTGAAGTTGAAAATCTCATTCCACTGCTGTTCTTTTTTCCTTTTCCTTTTTATCTCTCTTTCTAAATTTTAAGGGAGAGATAAAAGAGAAAGAAGGCGAAAACGAGACTTAGTTATCTTCCTGCATCAAATCATGAATCTTCTCAGCCGGCCTAATAACGCTCATTTTCTTTCCAGAAACAAGAATTTCTGCAGGTCTTGGATGCATGTTATAGTTAGAAGACATTGAATAGCCATAAGCGCCTGCCATCATTATAGCAAGAACATCATTGTTTTTAACAGAAGGCAATTCTCTGTCTTTAATACCCTGTTTAGAAGCTGTAAACAAATCTGCTGAGTCACTTAAATTGCCTGAAACAACAATCTTTTCTTTATTTTTGCTTTCAACATTGTTTATGTTAACAATAGGATGATAAGAACCGTAAAGAGCCGGCCTTAACAAATGATTAAATCCTGTATTAACGCTTACAAAAGTGTGCTTAGGTGTCGTCTTAACAGCGTTCACAGAACACAATAACACCCCTGATTCTGCAACCAAGTAACGTCCTGGCTCAAAAACAAACAGCAAATCTTTGCCATAATTAATCGCAAATCGTTTAAGGATAGAAGAGATTTTTTCCCCTAATTTATTAATGTCCAAAGGAGTTTGGTCAGGAAGGTAAGGAACACCTATGCCCCCTCCAAAATTAATGAAATCAAGGTTCTTGAAGCTTTTTGCAACTGCCAGCAGAACATCAATAGAGTTTATGTAATCTTTAGCATCTAAAAGTTCAGTGCCTACATTGTGATGCAATCCCACGATATTGAGATTGTAAGCGTCTGCAGCTGAAATTGCCTGGTCCAAATTTCCCGCCCAGATTCCAAATTGAGTGTCAGGGCCGCTTAAAACATGCTTGCTTGACTTAACTGCGTGATTAATCCTTATAGAAACATTTGAGCGTGGATTCAACTTGCCATATCTTTCCAGCTGTGAAACAGAATCAATATTTATCAAAATTTTCTTGCTAATAGCAAATTTCATTTCCTGATTAGTAAGAGAAGGAGATGCAAGCATTATTTGATTTGGCTTAAAGCCAGCATTTAAAGCAACAAGAATCTCACCTATAGAAGCAGCTGATATTCCTGCTTTTTCTTCACGAAGAATTTGAAGAATTTTTTTATTAGCATTTGCTTTAGCAGCATAAAAAATCTTAAGTTTAGGATAAGAAATGCTTTCAGCCAATTCACGGTACTTATAGCGAATTACATCTTCATCATAAACATAAACAGGAGTGCCAAACTTCTTAACAACGTCAGAAGCAGGTATTTCTCCAACATAAAGTTTGTTTTCAATGATATTCATATTATAAATATTAGAAGATGTCTTTTTAATCTTTTCTAATCTAACAGAAGAGTCTACTTCTTAACTTTCAATTTTTCAGTAACTGCCCTATCACTTAAAATTGCAGAGTTTCCTGAAGGATCTTCTATTATGATTTTAGTTTTTTCATCGCCCCACATGACACGATTTATTTTTTTCAGAATGTTTTTTGCTTTTTTAACGTTAGAGTTATCCTCTTCTGTATCACGAACTGCCTCAACCTGTTGCTTAACACGTTTTAAAAGCCCTTCAACATTAGTAACGTAACCATTAGATGATTCACCAGGCTCAATGTCTGCAATGTAAGGTATCTTAACTTTCCCATTAGAAGACCTTACAATTTTAATTTCCATATCCTTTTCTCCAGAAACTTCAATAGAAGTCTTAACAGGCTCGCGTTTCTCAACAGATTCAACATCAGCCTTATGGAACTTGCACGCTTCGCAAGTCATGGAAAACAACGCAACTTTTCCAAAGTAAGGAATATCATCCTCGCGCTCAGTCAACGAAAGGGTTTTTTTATTGCAAACAGGGCAGGCTTCTCCATTAATAACATCAGCAACTGCAGGACTGTTTTCTTTAGCTGTCATTTATAGAAAATTCTGCGCAAATCAATTTAAAAATGTTGTGGTGCTACTTAATCTTAGCTCTATCGTCAGCGTCAACAACCACGTCACTTTTTTCTGTCTTTAGAATTCGTTCGCCGTAGAAAATTCGTTTTCCTTCCACTGATAAACCGAGAGAGTAAAACTTTTCAATATCCACTTCCTGCGTTGATGATTCCAAGCCTTCAGCAAAAACAGAGTCTCCGGAAGAAGCTTTAGGGGCTGCTAAGAGCATTGGCTTGCTGTTTTTTTCTGCTGTAAGCAGCATGCCTTGGCTTTCAATACCTCTAAGCTTTGCATGCTTCAAATTTGTAACAACAACAACTTGTTTGCCTTTCAATTCTTCTTTTGAATAAAACTCTTTCAAGCCTGCAACCAAAGTTCTTCCCTCATTTCCAATTTTTATTTTAAGCACGTAAAGCTTGTCAGCATTAGGATGGTCTTCTACTGAATCAACAACAGCTATTTTGAGATTTGCAAGGAATAATTCAGAGCCAAGCTGAGGAGTTTCCTCTATATTGGTAAAGATTATTCGGCCCATGTTTATCTTACAGTTAGCAAGGCCAAAATTCAAATCATTGAAAGTAAGCTTGTTAAGTCCTAATTGCTTTTGTATTTTTACAGAGAAGTTTGGCAATACAGGATAGAGAAGAATGGCCAAATTTTTAACAATGTTTGCTGAGAATGTTAAAATTTCATGGCATTTCTTTTTATCTTCTTTCAAGAGTTTCCATGGTTCATTATCTTGAAGATATTTATTTCCTTCACTGCTGATTTCCAAAATAACTTTTACTGCGTCTCTGAAATTATAAGCAGCATAACTCTTAAGGATGTCATTAAACTTTGACTGTAAAGTTGCTGCTAAAATAGTATCTTCATTTGTTTTTGAGATTTTGCCAAGTTTTGAGTCAAAGTTTTTATTAATAAAATTCAAAGAGCGGTAAATAAAATTAGAAATATTAGAAACAAGTTCGTTGTTGACTTTGCTCTGAAAATCCTTGAAATCAAGATCAATATCAGAAGTTGTCTTAGCAAGATTGGAAGCATAGTAAAATCTCAAAAGTTCTGGGTCATATTTGTCAAGATACTCGCGAGCTGTAAAAAATGTGCCTCTTGACTTAGACATTTTCTCACCGTTTATAGTGAGGAAGCCATGAACTACAACATCTTTTGGAAGATTGTAACCGACACCCATCAACATTGCAGGCCAAAACAACAAGTGAAAATAAATAATGTCTTTTCCGATGAAATGTATTATTTCAGAGTCTTTTGACTGCCAAAATATTGAAGCATCTTTTTTTAACTTGTCTTTAGCATATTTTTCAGATGCTGAAACATACCCAATAGGAGCGTCAAGCCATACATAATAATATTTGTTAAGCTGTTCAGGAATCTTAAAGCCAAAATAAGGCCCGTCTCTTGTTATGTCCCAGTCTTCCAACCCTGATTTAATCCAGCCCATAACAAAGTTTTTAATCTCTGGCTGTAAATTTTTGTTTTTTGTAATCCAATCTTTCAATTTATCAGAGAACTTGCTTAAAGTAAAGAAATAATGTGAGGATGTTTTTCTTATTGGAGCAGCACCGCAAATAGAGCATTTTGGCTCAATCAAATCAATAGGCTTGTAAACTGAGTTGCATTTCTCGCATTGATCGCCGTATTGTTCTGTTGCTTTGCATTTAGGACAGGTTCCTCTAACAAACCTATCAGGAAGAAAACGCTTGTCTTTCTCGCAGTAAGTCTGCTCTATCAATTTTTCATGGATAAATCCTTTTTTCTTTAAAGTGTTGTAAAAGAAATCACTGTAAGTTTTGTTTTCTTTGCTGTGAGTGGTATGGTAAACATCAAAATCAATCAGAAAGTCGTTAAAATCAGTTATGTGTTCCTTGCCGTACTTTTCTATGAGCTCTTCAGGCTTAATTCCTGCCTTTGAAGAAGCAATTTCAATAGGAGCGCCATGTGAATCATCAGCGCAAACAAAAACCACTTCAGTTCCTGACATTTTAAGGAAACGAACAAACACGTCAGTCTGCACGTACTCAACCATGTGCCCAAGATGCAAAGAGCCATTAGCATAAGGCAATGCAGACGTTACTAATATCTTATTCTTATTCGAAACCATGACAAACTAGAAAGGAAGATGGTTTAAATAGTTTGTTGCTATAGATTATCGTTTCTTTTCCTTCATCTTCTTGGTAACGTCAAGATTTCCAGCACATTTATTGCAGGTAAAACGCAATGTTTTGACTCCGTCAATATTTTTTCGCACAAAAGGAATCTCAGTTTCACCTTTATTGCTGCAGCCAGGGCAAGTGTATTCTGCACAAGCAACCAAAGAATCTTCATATTCCTGTTTTTCAACAGTGTGATTGCATTCAGGGCAAACGTACTCTTTAGCGCGCATTTTAACTTTGCCAGACTTATCGCGAGGCTTGCCCATCTTTTCCTTGCCGCATTTCGTGCAAGTTCCTTTGAACACCCAAGTCATAATCTCCCCCTTAGGCTCACCATTTTCATCATTTAAAGAACGCTGGGTAAAGTAAACACACTCGTCCATTGACTCTGGCTTACGGGCTGGCATGAAAAAATCAATCAAACGGCTGTATTTAAATCTTTCGTCACTAAAATTATTATTTTAAATATTTTAAAAACCAGTCAGACGCAAGCCCAGAAACAGTCTCTAAAGTCCCTGGCTCTTCAAACAAATGAGTAGCACCTTCAACTATTTCCATTTTCTTCTCAGAAGTAATCTTGTCATAAGCCTGCTTATTGAGCTCAATAACAACATCATCATTACCACCAACTATGAGCAGGGTAGGTGCTTTAAGCTTACTCAAATAATCTCCAGAAAGGTCAGGCCTACCTCCGCGAGAAACAACAGCTTTGACAAAGTTAAGCCGTGCAGCCACGTTAATAGCTGCAGCAGCACCTGTGCTTGCGCCAAAATAGCCAATGTTTAGGCGTTTGCATTTAGGATGTTTTATAATAAAATTAGTGGCTGTAACGAGTCTTTCAGTAATAAGGTTAATGTCAAAACGAGTTTCATAAATTACATCTTCCTCTTCTGTAAGAAGGTCGAAGAGAAGTGTTGCGATTCTTGCTTTTTGCAAGACCTCTGCTACAAACTGGTTTCTTGGGCTTAATCTGCTTGAACCAGCACCATGGGCAAACAATACCAAGCCTTTTACATTTTCAGGAATAACAAGTATTCCCTCTAGCTTTACAGAATCTGCAGGGATAGTAACAGATTGCGATACCATAAAAACTAGTATGATACTGCTGCTTATAAAATTTTTTCATTGAAATTGCAAAGTGTTTGATAAAAATGTGGGCATAAGAATTATAATAAAAAATAGCCCTGCCCGGATTTGAACCAGGGTTTCCAGGCCCAGAACCTAGCGTGCTTGGCCACTACACTACAGGGCTATAAGAAATAAGATTTGTGAACTGATTTTTAAGTGTTTCTGCAATAAACGTATAAGTAATAATTTATAGGATTATATAGTAAATTATCAAAACATTTAAATATTAGTATAGTAAATAGTATACTAAGGTGGTAAAAAGAGTTGTTTTACTATACTTCATGACAAAAGAGGCAAGAACGTATTGGGCTTTGATGGCAGTGTTGGTAACGATTGCATTAACTTCTTTCACAGTTCAAGAAATACTTTCTTCTGACACAAATGAAGAAGTATCAAATGAAATAACAGGCAATGCAATGCTTGAAGCTGCAGAAGTTGAAGATGTTAATTTAAACGGAGCGTTAGTTAAAGTTTCTAACCGACTTGAAGAATCATAGCAACTATTAAAAACAGATAATTGTTTCTTTTTCTTATGAAACTCATAACAGAAGGCGCTGAAGCAAGCATTTTCTTGGATAAAGATAGGATTGTTAAGAAACGCCATAAAAAAAGTTACAGAATTAAAGAGCTTGATGAAAAGCTTCGATTGTTCAGAACGAAGAGAGAAGCCAAGATAATGGAAAAGCTGAGAACAATTGGAGTTGCAGTTCCTAAGTTAATTTCTGTCAAAGAGAAAGATACTACGATTGCAATGGAATATGTTAATGGAAAAAAAGTAAGGGATGTTCTTAACAACAGTAATTGTGCTGAGATTATTGAAAAAATAGGAATAATGGTTGCGATGATGCATAATAATAACATAATTCATGGCGACTTAACTACGTCTAACATGATCAAAAACAGCAACAAGATTTACTTTGTTGACTTTGGATTAGGATTTTTTTCTGACAAAACAGAAGACAAAGCTGTTGACCTGCACTTGCTAAAGCAGGCATTGAACAGCAGCCATAGCAAGATTTCGGATAAATGTTTCGCTGCTGTTGTTAAAGGGTATATGAAAGACAATAGCGATAGCAGTGAAGTAATGAAACGCTTGGAGAAGGTTGAAAACAGAGGAAAGTATAAAGGAAAGAAGAAATAAAATCATTCAGACTTAGCTTCTTGCTCAGGTCTTTTTACTGTAATAGGAATAGCATCTTTTGCAAACTCTAACTTTGCTATCTCAACAGGATTGTAATGAACTGCTTCAAGTTCTTTTTCAGAAAGTTTTACCATAAAAGGAGCTCCACTAGCGAGCTGGAGAGCTCTTGCTCCAATTATTCTTGCTTTCTCGTATTTAGAATAGTTTTGAGGCATTTGAGATAAGTTTTCTGGATGTGTTTATAAGCTTATTGCTATTGTTACTTACAATAATTTTCTCAATTCTTTTGACTTTGTTTGTGCCAAAGACGCCATAGCTAAAATTTCGTCAGCAGTTATAGGCTGCTCACCGCCTTTTTGCATTGCCACAACACTTCCATCTTCAAGGACAGCAGCTGTAAGCCTTGCATCAGCAACATCCTCTTCTTCAGGAAGCGGGTCTACAATAAGGTGTTTGCCTATCTTGTACACTGTTACAGTAATAGGGATGTTTTTTGATAAAGGAATGCTTTCCTTTGTAAGCTCGGAATAGTTAACAACACCATCTTCACGCTTTGGAAGCTTTGCATTTAACAGGGCAACAATGGATGCAAAAGCTGAAGCATCAATAAGATTGCCATGAGCGTTTATAGTTAAAACATCAATCATAACACTCCAAACTTCTTCTTTTGGAGTCAGGCAAAGCTTGTTTCTATCAATGGTATTTGCCTCGCGAATGCCTCTGTCAATAATTCTTGCCACTTCAATAGCTTCTTCTGATGGTGGGCCAGGCTCAAATCTAGAGTTTGACAATGGAAGAAGCTCAGCATTAACCATAAGATTGCCTTCTTCAGGACTGTCAGGATATGGCTGCTCAACAGCTGTCTTAACACCTGCTAAAATTTCAGTATCACCGATTAAAACACGAGCAGATCCTTCTGCATTCTTTGAAACGTTTTTTTCAACAGTAACTTTTCTTAATTCATCCAGTTTTCGTCCATCAAAACGTATACCTGCGTCAAGTGCCTTCAAAATATGCTCACGAATAGAACTATTCATTTTTATCACCAGAGAACTTTGATTTAAGAGCTTTTTTCTGAACATCATATATCTGACTGCATGCTTTTTTGCCTAATTCAAGAGCTTTTTTTAGCTCATCTTTAGTAACCCGTCCATCCATTTGAAGCAAAGTAAGTTTGCCAGACCGAGGAATGACTGCAATAGGTATATCTGCCACTTCTCCATCGTAAGATTCTTCTTTATAATCCAAGTCCACTAAAACTTTACCGTCAACTTTGCCTACTGAAACAGATGCTACAAGATCTTTCATTGCAAAGCCTGCATCTGCCAAAGCCATGGAAGCAGCGCATATTCCAGCGCAACGAGTTCCTGCATCTGTCTGAGAAAGTTCTATAAAGACATCAACAACTGCATTAGGAAAATCTTCAAGGTTAAGAACTGATGCTAAAGATGACTCAATAACCATGGATATTTCTTTTGAACGCCTGTTGCCTCCAGGCCTTACTCTATCTCCAGCTCCTGAAAAAGGCATCATATTATATTTGCAGCGCAAAACACCTTTCTCAGGGTTTTGTAAAAACTTAGGGTGAAAATTTCTAGGACCATAAACAGCAGCGTATGCAACAGTATCTCCAATTTTAAACATGGCAGAACCATTTGCTTCTTTTATAACACCAACTTTCGCTGATATTTTTCTCATTTCATCAGCTTTCCTTCCATCTAATCTTTTTTCATATGCCATTTTAATCACTTCTTAAGCTCCTTATCCAAAAATTTTTTTATGCGTTCTGTAAGTCCTGGAACATGACTTTCTGCGCTTATCTTTTCGATAGATTTCACAGCAACTAACTCGTTATTAGGAGAGCCTTGAATCCATATAATGCCATTTTGACCAACTGAAATTCTGCAGTCAGTAGCTTCTTTAATCATATTAACCATGCTGCCTGCTTTTCCTATAACACGAGGCATTTTATTGGGATCAATATGCATAATACGGCCTTCGCCAAGCTTCTTCAATCCAGGAGCTTTAAGTGTTAAATCAACAATATTTTGCGAGGTAACATTAGTTATGCCTGCAACAATGTAATCGCCAAAAGTAAAGTATCTTGTAAGGTCAGCGCCTTTTGCTATAAATTCAGAACTTGCGTCTCTTAAATTGAGTAAAGCTGAATATGCGCTGTTAATATAGCAGCGCCATCCATTAAGAGTAATGTCTTCAACTTTTGCAATTATAACATCTCCTCGTTTAGGAAGATATTTTCCTGAAAAAGGAATTATTTTAAGCAGCCTACCTTCAATGTGCAACAGGCCAAGACGAGCTGCAACGATTTTATCACCATCTCTGTAAGTTCCATTTGTAGGAAGGTAATCCATGCCTGAAGCAAGTTCTTCTCCAGGAACAACAACTGATTTATCTTTTGTTAATAAGGCCATTTTAGTTTTCCTCTGAAATTTTTATATCAACGTCGCCATGAGTAAGCTTGTTAAGTTGCTCTGTAAGTTCTTGCTGAAGTCCTGCAGGAATTTCAATTACTGAAAGCAGTGTTCCATCGCTATGCCATGTGTCTTTAATTATTCGTCCAAAGCCTTTAAGTGTTGAATAAGCCTTAGATGCATATTTTGAAGGAATTAGAAGCTGGAGCTTTCTTGTTTCGAAACGAATAGGCAATATAGGCCTTAACAATTTCAGAACACCTTCAAGCTGGTCTTCAGCTTTACGCTCATCAACATGCACTTTAGCTTCATTAAAAGCATTTTCCAAACGAGTAACAGGATGAGGAAGGTTTGTTTTTGGGTCAACAGCATTTCGATGAATAAGCTCTATAAGCTGCTTTTTTTTAGCATCTCTAAGAGAATCACGATATTGCGAAGTTAGTTGAATTTTACCTTTGCTAAGAACAACTTCTGCAATTTTAACAGAGTCAACAGTTTCAAAAACTTTTTTCATTGACTCTTCAGAAGCAAGCAAGCCTTTTTTTGCATCTGAAAACACTTTTTCATACTTCATTGTTTCCTTAACGTCGGATATAGAACCATTTTTATAAGAAATTGCTTTATCCGGTTCTACAATTATTTCAAACTGCTCACCGCCCTTGGTTAAACGGGCAAGGTTAAAATGAGCTTTTTCTTTATCAAACAGTTCAGAACCTTTCATAATTTACTCCTTTTTCTTATTGTTTTTCTTTAAGTCGTCCGCATATTTTTCTATATCAGCGCGCTTAAGACGAGTGAATTTACGGCTAGAGGCAGAAATATATGCTCCGTCAATTCTTTCTAGATTGAATTCTTTTCCAAGAAAGTTTGCAAGCCCTTTCAAACCAAGCTTAATGCCATCCTGCAAAGTCATATCATCCTTGTACTCTTTTTTTAGGAGTTCTTCTATTTCTGTTTCCCCTTCGCCAATAACTGTAGCGCGATATTGGAAGTAAATGCCTGTAGGATCAGTTTCAAAAAGCTTTGCGCCAGCTTCATCAACACCCACTATAAGAAGAGAAACACCAAAAGGGCGCAACCCGCCGGATTGCGTGCAGATTTGCTTTAAGTTTGCAACATCTTTAACAATACTAAGCGTATCTATAGGAGTATCATATGTAACACGGTGCTGTTGTGCGCGAACTTGGGCGCGTTCAGTCAAAACACGGGCATCACTTAAAATACCGGATGCAGTAGCTGCAATATGCTCGTCAATTTCAAATACTTTCTCAACAGCTTCAGGAACAACTAATGAATCAACAATGCGCTTGTCAGTAATCAAAAGAACACCGTCCTTGCAAACCATTCCAACTGCAGTACTGCCTTGATGGACAGTTTTTTTAGCGTATTCAACTTGAAGCAGCCTGCCGTCAGGGCTGAACATTGTAATTGCTCTATCATATCCCATTAACTGATGAGGCATAGGTTGTTGCATTTTATCATCCTCCGTTAAAATATTTTGAAGCTCTTTTTAGAGAGCCGCTCACTCCAATACTACGTAGTATAATAGTACTATTATTAATTCTTTTCACTATTGCCATGGAAGCTTTTACTTTATCAACGTATTTTCTGCCAATTCTAACCATGCACTTATTTCCAGATGACTTTATGTTGGAAACATCTGCATTTGCAGCTTCCAAAGAGCCAAACAAGCCGGAAAAGCTGTTCTTCACAGAACTAACTGCATCGCTGCAGCTGGCATTTCCTATTACCTCAAAAACGAGATAACGCTTTTTCTCTCTTAAACTGGGCAATAAATTCGCCATTTGTATTAACTAAGAAGAATCTTAACGTTTCTTCTCTCTTACAATAATAAAGAGTGTAGTTGTAGTATTTAAAGCTTTCGTGAGTGGTTAAAACCAACAATTTAAATAACACAGGCTAAGAATTCGGTTGCATGGAAAAAAAAGTATTTACTGTGCTGTTTATTGCAGTGCTGGCTTCAACCATTGGCGTAAGCATAATAGAGCCTTTGATGGCTATTTATTCTGAAAGCCTTGGAGCTTCTGGGCTTTATATCGGAATCATATTTTCTGCCTTTACTCTTTCCCGCGGCTTATTCACGCCAATAGCAGGCAAGCTGTCAGACCACCATGGCAGGAGAAATTTCATTTCAGGAGGGCTGTTAGTTTACACACTGTCTTCTTTTGCTTACATAATAGCTATAGACGTGAATAGTCTAATAGTTGTAAGGCTTGTACAGGGAATGGCTTCTGCGTTTGTAGCGCCTTTGGCAATGGCTTACATAGGAGATATTGCCCCAAAAAAGCAGGAAGGAAGATACATGGGAACTTTCACAATATCTTTTTTCCTTGGCTTTGGAATAGGCCCTATAATCGGAGGAACACTAAATCATGTTTTCAGTATGAATGCGGCTTTCATTGCAATGGGAGCTCTTGGATTAATATCACTTGCCCTGGTTTTTTTAACACTTCCAGAGTTAGGAGTTCATAAAGAAAAAAAACCAAGTGCTTTTCTCAAGATAATCAAATACAAAGCAATGCAGGAAATACTGCTCATCAGAGTTGTAACCGCGTTTGGAGTAGCAGGATTCATGGTGTTTTTCCCGCTTTATGCAACAAGCATTGGACTAAACACAGCGGAAATAGGAACTATCATAACAATAAACTTATTAGTAACTGCTCTGCCTCAAAGATACTTTGGAAAACTTGCAGATAAGCACAACAAGCTAGCTTTGATAATTCTTGGAAATTTGGTAATGGCAACTACCATTTTACTGATACCTTTAACATGGGACTTTTACAGCTTATTAGGGCTGAATATTGCAATGGGACTTGGCGGAGCTATTGGACTGCCTGCAAACACAGCCTTAGCCGCCCAATTCGGAAGACTGCATGGAATGGGTTCTGTGATGGGACTGCTTCAGGCAGCTTTTGCAGTTGGCATGACTTTAGGGCCCTTAATAGCAGGAATAATACTCGACTTAGCAGGCCTTACAGTAGTATTCTTTTATACAGCAGCGATAGTTGCATTCGGAACACTTGCATTCTATATGTTTGTAAAGCGAAATGTCAAGAACCACTTAAGTGGTTCTTGATCATGCTCAGAAATATCGCTAATTACTTATATTAGCGATATTTCCGACATCATCAAAAAGCAGAAGCAATTACTAACTAAAATGCAAGGAGAAAGACGATGTTGGGGTTGTAAAACAGTTGCAGATATCAAAGAAATGAAGTATGATAGTTCTGGGAAAGACTTAATTTGCGCTGGATGCCTAGCAAAAGAAAACAGAGGAAACAAAGAAGACGCTAGCAAAATAACTAAGGAAAATGTGACAAATACTGCTGATACTGTAAAAAGCAACAGCAGTGAAAAAATCGTTATTAATAACAAAATCAAAAGCGATAACAACAACAATGAAAGCAAAGAAATAAGCTACCAGTGCGGAAGCTGCGGCTTTGGTTTTTCAAAAGAAAAAGGAGCAATGATTAATGTCTGCCCTTATTGCGGGAAAGGAAACTTCAGGATTGCATTTAGAGACTCTGCGCAAAAGCTAATAGAAGAAGCACAAAGCAAGCAGTTTGATGACTAATTCTTAAAGGAATAAATCAATACAATTTTATGATTATTAGGAAAGTTTTAAATAGCAGAAGCAGTGACTCAATTCTATGTTAGCTGAAATAAATGAAATCAAAATATTGAGGAAACACAATAATCTTACTCAAGGCCAGCTTTCAAAGCTTGCAGGAGTCTCCCAAAGCCTGATTGCAAAACTTGAGGCTGGGATGATAGACCCGAGCTACAGCAATTTTAGAAAGCTTCATGAAGTTCTTACAAGCATTGGAGAAAAAAAAGAGCCAAAAGCAGGCGATGTAGTTAGCGATAAAATATTAAGTGTTGGTAAAAATGATTCGCTTTCTGAAGCCATTAGAAAAATGAAGAATTACGGAATATCACAGCTTCCTGTAACAGAAAAAGAAAATGTAATCGGGTTAGTAGCTGAAAGCGATGTTATAGAAAGCATACACCAAGGAAAAGATATTAAAAAATTAAAAGCATCAGATGTTATGGAAGACTCCCCGCCAACAGTTCCGGTAAAAACTCCTTTGAAAGTTGTTACAGAACTTTTAAGAGTAAGCCAGTTAGTTGTAGTAACAGATAAAGGAAAAGCTAAAGGTGTAATTACGAAAGCCGATGTTCTGAATAAGCTGGCAAAATAGATTATAACTCGCTTAACTTACTTCCAACCATTTTTATCTTGCTTTTTTTGCAATAACCAAGATAACTTCTTTTGGTTTTAAGAATCTTTGAAGCAACAGTATCTGCGCTAACTGCGTCTTTGCTTGCAATTGCAAGCGAAGTCTTTAGATTTGTTTTCACAGAATCGAAACCGTCAATTACTGAGAGGCCAGGCCTAATTAATTTGAAAATCTCAGAAGTGTTGCGTAAGAATGTTTTGCTCTTGTAAAAATCAGTTTTATCGTTTTCTGAAACACTTCCAATAACCATGTTAGGAATAGCTCCTAACAAAGATGTTCGGTCGCGCTTAAGCACAGCTACAGAAATTCTGAAGTCTGATTCCAGCAAAGTTTTTGAAATGTTAATTGTTGTTTTTCCGAGTTTTATTGGAGCAGAATCATCATTGTTGAGGTTAAGAAATTTAACAGAGTAGTCTTTAAGCAAATCATGATAATTATGACGGTGGAAAACATCTTCATCAGAAAAAGAGCCTTCGGCAATAGTTATTTTTTTGTTAGTAAATTCTTCAATAAAATCAAGAACTGCCTTAACAGAATCTGCATTAGTAAGCTCAGAGCAGCCGTTAAGGTGCAGCAAGTCTGGCTTTATCACAATACGTTTGCTGCTGCTGACTTTATTAATAACATCCTCTTGAATAAGTTCAAGAGACTTGAAGATGATATCGTAACGTACAACGCCTTTAACCAAAGCAACATTTGCCATAAACTAAAACTGAAGAAATAGGTATAAATAGTTTGCTACTTCAAATCCTTTACTTTGCCAAAATAGTAGACATTGCCTGCGATAACAAACACTTCAAAACTGTTTATGTCCTGATTGAGGAAAGGGCTTATGAACTGCTCTTTCAAAACATCAGTGCCAATAGTGATTGGATTGAATGAAGGCATAACAATCATATCTTTGTTTTTGAAAGTTCCTTTCAGAAAGCATTTGAAAGTTTCTGAACGAGGGCCTTCTTTAATGGAAACAGCAGGGTGCTCATTTCCAATGATAAGCAGTTTTGATTTCTTGAAAACATCAGTGGTTGGTATCTGATGACCATGGCATATGAAAATTCCATCCTTACTGTAATCGTCTACTACTTTGATATTTCTTTTCTTTGCAACTGGCCCAATAATAGGATCGTGATTGCCTTTGACTAAGATTATTTTTTCGCAATGTTTTGAAAGAATGTCAAAGAACTTTAATATTTCGCGCCATTCCTGGTTTGAAATCAAGCCGAACTCGTGCTTTAAATCACCATTTATAATGATGTTGCTTAATTTTTTCTTCTTTGACTTTTTTAACAGCGGTTCCAAAAGATAAAAAGTGTGGTTTAAGCTGGCAAGTACATCTTTGAAATGATGCCTTGGAATCAAAACACCGCGCTTGTTAAGCTCTTCCTCATAGCCAATATGGACATCTCCAAGAACAAGAGAGTTTAAGCTTTTGATGTATAATGCAAGGTTAACGATATTCAAGTCTTTTATTATCTGCATAGCAATAATGGAGAAAACTAGGGTAAATAAAGTTAATCACTCTGGAAACTGTATTTCGCCAACAGAGCATCTCTGGCAGATCATGCCTTCTGTGCTTAAGCCGTGAAGCTTTACAATATTGAACTCTCTCTTGCAGTTTGAACACGCAACAGTAACCTGCTCAAGTGGGTCAAACATCATGCTTCGGGAAGGACGGGAAGGCTTAGGCTTAGTTCGCTTTTGCGTAGAACGAGACTTTGAAGCTCTTGAAGCTCTGCGCTTGGTTTTTTTCTTATTAATAGAACGCTTAACACTTTTAGAAGCAGTTCGCTTTACCTTAGCTTTAGATTTTTTAGAAGTTGCCTTCTTTTTAGACTTAACTTTAACCTTTCTTCTAACCTTTTTAGCAGTTTTCTTAGCTCTGGTTTTCTTAACCCTACTACGCCCTTTCATCTCGATGAATTCCTGATATTAAACTATTTATGTGTTTTGGTTTTAAGCAGCCTTTGCTTTTTCCTCTATTCTTTCCATTATTCGTGCATGCATTCTCTTAAGGAATTCTATCTTATCTTCTATCTTGAGAACATCTGTGTGGGATTCCAAAACTATTTTGAATGCGAATGGGGAAGGCAGGTCTGTCTGGACATTTTTTATCTTTATCTTCCTGTCTTCAATGGCTTTAAGCAAGTTTTTTGTAGTAGGCATATCCATTAAATCCTCCAAAACTTCACGCCTTGCTTCTTTGAGAATACAAAAATCAGGAGAAACTCTCTTAACAGCATTTATTAAAATCATTGAAGAAACTTGTTGTCTACCAACACGTTTTCGCCTTCCTTTATAGTTTCTAAGAATCATCAAAGAACGAGCAGCGCAATGGCGGAATCGCCTTTTCAGTATTTCAGTTTTTTCAATAGCATTATTCATTAGCAACTCCATTTTTTCTGATTTAATCAGCTTAAGAGCCGCAGAAACATTGACGTTTTTTTCATAAGAAACGTAAAAGCCATTATCAGTTATTCCTAGCTCAACATCTTTGCGTTGTGAGCGTGCTATTACAAAAGCAACAGCTCTGCTAAGTGCATCATTAACGCGCCTGCCATAAAGAGAATGCACAACAACGTGTTTCCGCCCTCTGTCAGTAAAGTTTTCAATTATTATTTTTTTATCAGTAGGTATTTCTGCATAAAGATATTGCTCACGCAAATAGTTATAGATTGAACTAGCAGTGTTCTTGTCAACGTAAAGATAATCATTAATGAACTTTAAGACTTCTTTCTTTGTTTTGTTATGGTTGAATTTTTCCTCCATCAAACGCCTGAATTTGCCAATCTCTAACGCCAAGTCAAAACTTAACGGAAGCATTTCAGAAAACCATGAAGGGATAGTAGGAGCCCTGTAAACACTTGCATTAACATAAGCAACCATTCCTTTAGCGTAAAGAAATTCGTATTTATCACCGCCAAGAACAAAAACATCAGTTTTTCTTAATCGTTCAAGGAACGACTCATCAATCTTCCCTACAACATGATCTGTACCTGCAATCTTTACAGAAACAAAAGTTTCATCAGGAATTGTGCCTATATTAGTCATGTAAATAACACGGCTCATGCGACCTTTTCTGCCAATTAGTCCTGTTTCTTCATCAACCCAAATTTTTGCATAGATATGCCGGTCTTCAAGAGAAATGTGCTTGCCGCTCAGGTAATCCAAAACTTCATTGAAATCTTTTAATGTTAAGTCTTTATAGCAGTAACTTTTTTTAATCACATTGTATAAGTCAGTCTTGTGAACTTTAGAAGCTATTGCAATTCCATAAATTTGTTGAGCTAAAACATCCAAAGCATTTTCTGGTATATGAATACGATCAATCTTTTTTTCAATAGCAGATTTCAAAAGAACAGAGCATTCAATCATATCATCCCTATCAAGAACAATAATCCTGCCTTTTGAAACAGAATGTAATTTGTGACCGCTTCTTCCAATACGCTGTAAAGCGCGCGCAACAGATTTAGGACTGCCTAGAAGAATCACTAAATCAATATAGCCAATATCAATGCCCAGTTCAAGGCTTGTAGAGCTTACAACAACCTTTAATTTTCCTTCTCTTAGCCTCTTTTCAATACTATGACGATATTCTTTTGAAAGAGAACCATGATGAGCGCCGATAGTAGGATCATCAGAAGCGTAACGTTTTGGAAATTTTTCTTTCAAATGGTGTATAACACGCTCAGTAGCAGCTCTGGTATTTGTGAAAATAAGAGTTGTTTTATGAGTTTGGATTAAATCATCAATCAAAGAATACATTGAATCCTGCATTTTACCATGCTCAACATTAATCAAATCAGGAACAGGAGACAAAACTTTCAAATCCGTTTTCTTAACAAACTGAACATTGCAAATCTTGCAGTTTCTTGGCACTTCATTTTCATTTCCAACAAGAAAATGTGCAATTTTATCCAAAGGCGCTATGGTTGCTGACAAACCAATTCTAGTCATTGCAGGAGAAAGATGTTGAAGACGCTCCAAGCTAAGAGAAAGATGCACTCCACGTTTGTTTTCTGCCAAAGCATGCACTTCATCAACAATACACCATTCTACTGCCTGAAGCAAATCTATGAAACGATAACTGCTCAGAACAATTGCAAGACTTTCAGGAGTTGTTATGAGAATGTGTGGAGGTTTTTTCAGCATCTTTGATTTTTCAGAAGCTGACGTATCACCAGTTCTAACAGCAACTCTGATTCCAAGTTTTTTGCCAGCTATTTTTTCCATTTCTTTCAAAGGTTCAATCAAGTTGAGTTGCACATCGTTGCTGAGCGCTTTCAAAGGCGAGATATATATACAATAAACTTTATCTTCAAGTATGTCGCTTTCTGAAGCATTTATAAGCTCATTAAGAATTGAAAGAAATCCAGTAAGAGTTTTTGTTGCACCAGTAGGAGCAGAAACTAAAATATTATTTCTGCTGTGAATCTCCATAACTCCAAATAATTGAGGAAGACTAAATTCTTTAAACTTAGAGAAAAACCATTTTTTAATAAGAGGGTTTAATATGTTGCGCAATTCTTGCGGTTTATTAGAATTTAATTTGTATTCTATCATCACTACCAACCCAGCTTATAAGTGTTAACTAATTTGTACATTTTCCTCTTAATTGTGAAACCAATCATGTCTTTAAATAACTTGAGATTCTCTTTTCGATTAATATATAATTTCGGATATTTTTTCTGTTGAAACTTATTCTCTATGCCTAGTTTACTAAGCAGTTTAGATACGTCAATCAACCCTTTGCGACTACCTGAAAGAATCATTACATAATACTTGCTAACCCAACCATCACTATCGTATAGCCCTTTCAAAAAAGTAGAAATTATTTTCTTGTTATTTGAATTTAGAATTTCTTGTGGTACGCGCCAAGTCATAGTTCTAAAAGTTCCGTAGCGTAACAAATCTTTTGAAAGCAACATTGCAGAAACTTTGAATAAAAAAGTGTTCCTATTAGTCTTGTAAACATAAATGTATTTAATCCCGTACACAGCTTCCATACATCGTGTGAATTCTTTAATAAATTCTTCATCCTTTCTTATTTCGAGTGCGATAACTTTATTGTTAATGTAACCATCTCCAGCAAGGACCCCTAAGATATATGCTTTTTCTAAAGTCAAATTTTTATATTTTTTCAGAGGCCTTTTTAATTTTAAATTAGCTAATTCTTTCTTAATTTGCGGAGTGTTCATGGATTCTTTATGCGTTCTTACTTTAATTCCATAGGATCGAAGCCAGTTTATAACTATAATCGTAGAAACTTTAGATTTAAGACCGATATCACTTGCGCTTAGTTTTTGCTTTACGTAAAGATCGTACAAAGTCTTCTTTTCTAATTTAGGTTTAGTTTTAAATTGCGTTCTTTCTTGATTATAAGGAATATTGTGATGATGTATCCAGCCAGAAATAGTTGCTTCAGAAATGGTTATTCCAAACTTTTTATTAATTTCTTTTCTTATCAAACGTTGCCCAACATTTTTTTCTTTTCTTAACTTTAATACGTAATTATAGATTCTTAGAACTAATTTTTTTGGAGTTCCGGAATAATATTTTGACTGTGTTTCTCGTAATCCATTCATTTTATTTTCCTCCGAAACCTCAATCTAACGTTGAGATTTCTTGCACTTGTTGTAAGAAATCTCTTAGTCTTGGCGAGGAGGACTTCTTAGCGAAACTCCGTAATTGCTTTTCGCGTCTGTAAAGACCGAAAAGCATAATTTAGGAGTTTTGCGTGTCCTCAGAGCAATTAAGAATTAGTCCTTTATATACCCTATCCGTGTATGTCCAGTGTCCAATGGTA